>CAZTKA010000013.1:0-39355 GCA_964614015.1 uncultured Bordetella sp.
GGGAAGATTCTGCCGGAACCACTCGCCCGTCTGGAATTCCACCGTCTTGCGGATGTCGATGGGCAGGATCAGCGGCTTGGCGCGGTAATGATAGATTTGCACGCCGGTCAAAACAATCGCCGCCGCCGCGAGCGCGCGGCTCCTGGGCGATCGCCTCGCCACGGGGATCAGCGTGAAACTCAGGAGCGCGCAAACGGCCATCTCGAGTTCCAGGTGATAGCGGTCAGGCTGGGGCACCAGATGAATCCCCGGCCAATCATTCAGCAAGACGATTGCGCCCGCGAAGAGAAGAAAAAAAGCCGCAAAGCGCGTGGCGAGCCCGGCCCCGGAGCGCATCAGTACCCAGCGCAGCAGGATCGCCAGCACCACAGCGCCGCCCCAATACAGCAGGTGACGCGCGGTAATCGGATACTGGCCGATCACGTACTGCGCGTTGCGCTGAATGTCACCGATCGTGGACGGCGGAATCCACGGCGAGGCCAGAAGGTAGGCACCCAGAGCGATGCCTGCGGCGCGAGCGCAGTCCGGCATCCAGCGAGGCTCGCCGGAACGGGCCAGCAAGTAGCTGAGGGCTGCCAGGGCCAGCCCCATCGCACCCAGCCAATTCGTAAGAACGACGGCGGCCATCGCGAGCCCTGCCAGCGCAGCCCGCAGCGGTCCTCCGCGGGTCAGCGCCGCGTGGAGCGCCAGAATGGCCAGCGGCAACAAGGCGACCGATGATATGTGCGGACCGTCCCCGTAGGCGGTGAGCGATTGCAGGCGGGATGGTCGCCAGGAGGGTCCCGCCCAGGAATGAACCGTCCTGGACAGAGCGCTGGCAGGCGAATAGAGCGAATACAGCAACGCGGCGCCGAAGGATTGCAGCCGTCCCGCGCCGAGGCCCATTCCCAGAGCACACAGAGTCACTGGACCTAAGCAATAAAACGCCGCCGTCACCGCGTGGTGGGATAAGGCAGGGGAGATGCCGCCGAGCCATGCCACTCCTGCCGCAAGCATGTGCAACAGGGGAGGGTAAACGTGTTGGAAAGGGATGCCTGTATACCAAGCCGAAAACCACGCGTTGGTCCATCCGTTTTCCAAAATGTGCCGGCTAATGCCGATATAGGCGCCCTCGATGGAGCCCATGTAGACGGTGTATTCGGTGGTGAACAACTCCTGGCACAGGTAAGCATTCAGTAAAAAGAGCGCGGCGCCCGGCCAGATCGCATGAACCCTGCTACGCATAGAGCCACGAAGGATACCGCTCCCGCACCGGCCCGCTCTTGCGTCCCAGCGCGTGGGTGACCTCGTCACGCAGCTCGGTGTGCATTCCGTGCCGCTGCAACAGCGGAATCGTCCAATCCCAGGCTTCGGGCCGCTGCAATCCATAGGAGCCGGTCTCAATGCGCTCGACGGTAAAGCCGCCCGCTTCAAGCAGTTGCTGGATCTCACCGGGCGTGTATTCGCGCGCGTGGCGGGGCTCGGCCTTGTTCCCGCCGATGCGCGCGGTGAAAAGCGAAAATAGAGCGGGATGGTAACCCTTGAGCACGGCCGCGACGCTGCGCAGCGAGCAGATGTTCGGCGTGCTCAGCAGCAAGCAGCCGCCGGGCGCGAGAATCCGGTTCACCTCCGCGAGCATGTGCATGGGGTCTTCGCAGAGATGCTCGAAGAGTTCGCAGCAAACCACCGCTTGAAAATGCCCGTCCGGATAAGGAAACGGATCTGATTCAGCGTTGAAAAGATCGATCCAGCAGGAGAAGCGCTCGCCTGTGGACGAGACGACGGTCTTGTGGTCGGTGCGGCCGGGCGGGCCGAGGTAACAGCCGCGGACCTCGCCGTATCCGCAGTGCGTATGCAGCGCCGGGGTGATCTGCATGTAAGCGCCCATCTCGAGGATGCGGTCCGCCGGGCCGCCCTTGGGCAGCAACTCGAGGGTGCGCACCAGGCGGCCGAGGTGCGTCTCGGCGTACGCCCGCGCCTCTGGGGATTGGGAGCAGAAGCCGAGCACATACTCGGCGAGTTCGGGAGCAGGTTGGGGCTTGGCCGCAGCGCCGAAAAGTTGTGTCCACTTGCGCAAAGGCCAGTATCCCATATGCGGGGGAGGCGGCCCGCACAGAATCAGCGCCCGCGGCGCAGCCACGAAAGATTCGTGGCTCCCGTGCCGCCGCAGCAGCCGGTTCCGAACAACTCCTCGCTGGCGTTAACGTCGATGGCGTGCGGACCCGGCGCCTGGATCTGCCCGAGCACTGTGCCGGCCGCAAGATCGACTTTCTGCATCAGAGGTCTCGGAGGCTGATCGAGCGTCATGGCCGCGACCCACAATGCTCCGCCACTGGACTTCAATGCGAAGGGACGCCCTAAGTGCGTCCACTCGCCCAGGTAGCGGCCATCGAGATCGAAGCGCTGAATGCGGGCGTTGGTCCGGTCCGCGACGTAGACAATGTTGCCCGCCACCGCGATTCCATGGGGAATCTGGAATTGCCCCGGACCCGTTCCCGGACTTCCCCACACCCGCACGCGCTCACCGCGACTGTTATATTCGAGCACCCGGGCGTTGCCGTATCCGTCCGAGATGTACAGGCGCCCGTTCGGACCGAAGGCCACATCGGTGGCGCCGCACAGCGTGGGGAAAGCGCAGCGCTCGCCCGTGGCCACTTCGCCGACCGAGATCTCCTGCTGCTGGACGCCCTGTGGAGAAAACTTGCGCAGCACCGAATCGCCCGCATCGACGGTCCAGATGTTGCCGTCCGGATCGATGCGGATGCTATGCGGCACGGTAAACATGCCTTTGCCCCAGGAGCGGAGCAGCCGGCCCTCGGTGTTCATTGCAATCACCGGATCCGCGTCCGCGCCGCGATGGAACACGTAGACCGTGCCATCGGAGGCCTGCGCGATCGAAGACACGGTACCGAGGTTCAGCGGCGCCTTCAACGGGACTTCTTGCAGGGCGAGGCGCGGAGGGGCAGTCTGCGCCCACAGCGCCGCAATCATCGCACCGGCGATGGCCGAGGCCCGCTTCATGGCGTCACTCTGCAACATAAGCGATCACTTCGCTCTGCACCATCATCCCCTCCGGCAGATCCTGCGTTTGAAACGTGTGCCGCGCCGGGCGCGAGTGCGGGTCGGGGAACATGGCCAGCCACTCCTTGTTGATGTGGGGACGCAGGCCGCGATCGCGCACCCAGAAATTGATCTTCACCACGTCGTCGGCCGTCGCGCCCCCGATTTCAAGAATCTGGCGGATTGCCTTGAACATCTGGGCGCACTGCTCCTCAATGGTCTCCGGATACTTGCCGGTGTGCGGCATCTTGCCGGAAACGCCGCTTGAAATCAGCAGCGGGCCTAGCCGGCAGGCGGCCGGCAGCGGGTTGTCGTGCGCCATTCCGGGGATCTCAATACTTACGCGTTTGGCCATGCAATATACAATAGCGTAAGCGTATGGCGGCTCCGCTTTCCTCGATCAAAGTGCTCGATTTAACACGCGCCCGCTCCGGCCCCACGGCGGCCCGCCAGTTGGCCGATTGGGGCGCCGACGTGATTAAGATCGAGCAGCCCGATGTCGCGCCCGACGAGGATCCCTTGGGCGGCGAGCGCTCCTCGGCCGATTTTCAGAATCTGCACCGGAACAAGCGCAGCCTCACGCTCAACCTGAAAGACCCCGAGGGCCTGGCGATTTTCAAGCGCCTGGCCGCCCATGCCGACGTAGTGCTTGAGAATTACCGCCCGGACGTCAAAACGCGCCTGGGCATCGACTACCCCGCCCTGCGCGCCCTGAATCCGCGTATCATCTATGCGAGCATCTCCGGATTCGGCGAGGATGGTCCGTACCGCGCGCGGCCCGGCTTCGATCAGATCGCGCAAGGCATGGGCGGCATCATGTCGGTGACCGGATTGCCGGGGCAGGGTCCGGTGCGCGTGGGCATCCCGATCGCGGATCTTGCCTCGGGGCTTTTGTGCGCCCAGGGTATTTTGCTGGCGCTGTATGAGCGCGAGAAATCCGGCCTCGGCCAATGGGTCACGACGTCGCTGCTGGCGGCGCAGGTCTTCATGCTCGATTTTCAGGCCGTGCGGTGGTTGAATACCGGCGAGGTTCCCGCACAGGCGGGTAACCATCATCCGATGTATATCCCGACGGGCGTGTTCCGGACCGCGGATGGATTTATCAACATCGCCGCAAGCGGGCAGAAGATGTGGGAACGGCTGTGCGAGACTCTGGACGCGCGCGAGTGGCTCGAAAATCCCGAGTACGCGACCGGGCCGCTCCGGTCGAAGAACCGAGATGCGCTCACCGCCCAGTTGAACGCGCGGCTGGCCGCGGCGACCAGCGCTGAATGGATCGACCGCCTGAATGCCGCCGGCGTGCCGTGCGGACCCATTTATTCCATCGATCAAGTCTTCGCCGATCCGCAGGTGCGACATCTCAACATGGTGCAGGAGGTCGAGTCGCCGCACTATCATCCGCTGCGATTGCTGGCGCAGGGGGTCCGCCTTTCGCGCACGCCCAACGAATTGCGCATGCGCCCGCCGGAGCTGGGCGAACACAGCGCTGAAATCCTTCGCGAGCTCGGTTACAGCGATGCGAAGATCGGCAGCCTGAGGCAGCGGCATGTCATCTGAGGGCGCGATCCTGTCGGCGATCGACGGCCCGGTCGCGACGCTCACGTTTCACAACCCGGAGCGCCATAACGCCATGTCCCTCGATATGTGGCGCGCGGCGGCGGACGTGTTTGCCGGGCTCGCGGCTGACCCGGCTGTGCGTGTCATCGTGCTGACGGGCGCGGGCGAAAAAGCGTTTGTCTCCGGGGCGGACATCTCCAGGTTTTCCCTGGAGCGGGCGTCGGCGGAAAGTGTCGCCATTTACAATGCCGCGGTCGATCATTTTTCGGACCTGTTGCTCGATTGCCAAAAGCCGTGTATCGCAATGATCCGCGGCTATTGCATCGGGGGCGGCATCGGCATTGCCACCTGCTGCGACCTGCGCATCTCGGACGAAACGGCGCGCTTCGGCGTTCCCGCCGCGAAGCTTGGGCTGGGCTACGGGACTCACAACCTCCGGCGCCTGGCGCGCCTGATCGGGCCGCAGTTCGCCGCCGAGATGCTGTACACCGCGCGCCAGTTCGATGCAGCCGAGGCCGTGCGCATCGGCTTGGTCAACCGTGTCGCGCCGGATGCGGTCCTGGAGCGCACCGTGCGCGAAATCGCCGCGACAATCGCAGGGAATGCTCCCTTGACGATTCGCGCCGTCAAGGCAGTCCTGCGGGATCCGCCGCGGAATCCCGAAGAGCTGGACGCGCTGGTCCGGCAGTGTTTTGAAAGCGAGGATTACCAGGAGGGCCGGCGCGCGTTTCTGGAAAAGCGCAAGCCGGTATTCACGGGCAAATAAACCATGAAAGCCGTCCACATCGAGCGAACCGGCGGGCCCGAAGTGCTGCAATACGGCGACCAGCCGGTTCCCGAGCCCGCCGCCGGAGAGGTGCGCATCCGGCTCGCGGCATCGGGCGTGAATTTCACGGACCTGAACCAGCGCACGGGAGTCAACAAGATTCCACTGCCCGCCGTGCTGGGCGTGGAGGCCGCTGGAACCGTGGAGAAACTGGGAGACGCCGTAACACGCTTCGGCATCGGCGATCGCGTGGCGTACGCGATGGTGCGCGGCTCTTACGCCGAATACGCAGTGGTTCCGGCCAAAATGCTGGTGCGCGTTCCAGCCTCCGTGGATTTCCGCACCGCCGCCGCTGCGATGTTACAAGGCTTGACGGCGCACTACCTCACGCACACGACGTTTCCCGTGAAGCCAGGCCATACGGTTTTGGTCCACGCGGCGGCGGGAGGCACGGGCCGCTTGCTTGTGCAGGTTTGTGTGATGCGCGGAGCCCGCGTGATCGGCACGGCGGGTAGCGAGGCCAAGGCGCAACTGGCTCGCGAGGCGGGCGCCAGCGACGTGCTGCTTTACGACGAGATCGACTGGGTGGCCGAAGTGAAGCGCCTCACCAACGGGGCCGGCGTTGACGTGGTCTATGATTCCGTCGGCGCCAAGACTTTTTTGAAGGGGCTCGATTGCCTGAAGCCGCGCGGGATGATGGTGCATTTCGGCGTCTCCAGCGGACAGATCGAACCGTTCGATACGCGCGGCCTCACGCAGCGCGGCTCACTGTTCCTGGCGCGGCCGACGCTCAACACGCACATCTCGGATCCGGACGAGCTGGCGCAGCGCTCCAGCGACCTGTTCAGTTGGATCATGGCGGGGAAACTGAAGCTCCGCATTGACCGCGAGTACGCGCTCGAAGATGCGCCGCAGGCGCACCGGGATCTGGAAGCGCGGCTGAGCACGGGCAAGTTTTTGCTGACGATTCCATAGGAGATTTACCGCGAAATCTCTTCCAGCGCCAGATGGCGCGTGCGCGGGCCGAAGCCGCCAACCGTCACCACCATGACGAACATGGCCGCGCCGATGAATGCCGCGACGCCGGCAACGCCCGCGCGTTCCAAAAAGAAGCCGATCGCGAGGCCCGCGAAACCGGCGCTGAGGCGGCTCCAGCCGTAGACGAAACCCACGGCGCGGCTGCGCACGCGCGTCGGGAAAATCTCCCCTTGGTAGTTGTGGAGCGCGAACGACATCCAGTTGTTGAACAACGTCACCAGCACGCCGAACGCAATGATCCAGGCCATGTTGCCCTGCTGCGAGAAAAAGTACATGAACGTGCCGATTCCCACGCCGGCCGAAACAAGTTGCCATTTCCGCTCCATGCGGTCGGCGATCGATAGGCCCAGCAACGGACCCACCGGATTCGCGATTGCGATGATGAACGCGTATTGCAGGCTTTTCGAAAGATCAATGCCCTGGGCCATGATCAGCGTCGGGACCCAGGAGTTGAAGCCGTAATAGCCGATGGTCTGCATCAGGTTGAAGATGGACAGCACAATCGTTCGCTTCCGGTACTGCGGAGCGAAAATCTCGGCGAACCTTCCCCTGCCTGCGTCCACGGCCAGCGGCGGCCCGGGCGCCGGCAAAGGACGCCCGAGGTCGCACTCCACGCCAGCCTCAAGGGCGGCCATCACGCGGTCGGCTTCCTCCGCGCGGCCATGGATTGCGAGCCAGCGCGGACTCTCCGGCAAATTGCGGCGCAGCCACCAGGCGATCAACGCGCCCGCGGATCCGATCCAGACCACCCAGCGCCAGCCCTCCATTCCCAAGATCTCGCGCGGAACCAACACCCACCCGAGCAGCGCAACCACAGGCACGATGGAAAACTGGATGAACTGGTTGAAGGCGAACGCCCGGCCGCGTCCTTTCGGCGGCACGAGCTCGGGGATAAAGGCGTCAATGGTTACTTGCTCGAGGCCGATACCGATGCCGGTCATGAAGCGCCAGAAGTCGATTCCCGCGGCAGTGGTCTGGAAACCCATGACAGCGCTGCACACCGAGTACCAGATCAGCGCCGTGAGGAAGATCGCCCGCCTTCCGAACCGGTCGGCGACGGATCCCAGGAACGTGCAGGCCACCCACATGCCCGCGAAATTCGCGAATACGAAGAAACCAAGTCCGTTCAGCCCGAAAAATCCAACGGTGCTGTTGGCGAAAACGCCGCTGGCCACCAGGCCGGGCCCGATGTAGCCGGTCAGGAACAGTTCGTAAAACTCGAAAGCGCCGCCCACGGAAATGAGCGTGACGAGACGCCATACCGAGGGCGTCAGAGGCAGCCGGTCCAGACGCGCCGCGATGACAGCGGCAAAATCGCGGGTCCCGCCCGGCGTGGCGCTCATGCTTCCACGAGGGATACGGCCGCATCGCGGTACTGGCCGGAACCCATCCCGCCCTCGGGGAAAATCCCGCGTTGTTCGATCCAGCGGAACGACTCTTCGTAAACGTCCTGCGTGTATGGCTCAAAGACGATGCGCTCGCCAGGCCCCCAGCGCCGCGTGTCGATCTGGTCCAGATACTTGGCCGGAAATTCCTTGCGGTAGTAATGCGTGTAGAAATCCGGCCGGAGATCGATATCGCGCTGCGCGCGCCGTAGCGCGCGGAAATACTTGCGCACGTCCTCCGGATCGGGGTGGCCGGTGATCAGCGCCGCGATCATGAATGTTGTGTCGATCACCTTGCGGAAGCCCAGTTGTTCCAGAAAATAATACGGCCCACTGAAGAGCGCCGCGGCGGGCGTTTTCCGTTCGATCAACTGCTCCATGCGGTGAAACAGCAACCCTTCCGAAAACGACAGATGGATGCGATCGAGCGGCAAATACTGCTCAAGCGCCTGAATGGTCGAGTAGTGGCTGCCCGATTGATATCCAACTGAGATCGGCACACCAGCCAGATCCTCCGGGTTCCGAACCCGTGATTCGGGCGGAACGAAAATTCCCGCGGGCGAAACCGAGTACGCGTCGGCGTAGAGCTTGCCGTACCCGTTTGAAGCCGCCACATTCACGGTCCAGTGGCAGGCGCAACTGATATCGGAAGTCCGGCCGCGCTCGAAGCTCTGGTAGGCGCCTACTTTCTCGCCCAGATCGTGCCTCCGGCCGTCTTTCGACAACAACTCGTCGCGAAACTCGTAGTCCAGGCCTTCAGCCTTGAAGTAGCCTTTCTCCTCGGCCACCCATTCCTGGAGCCGCATGTGCGGAGCGATCACGAATCTTGCCATGGTGTTCACCGCCTCGTGGGAACCAAACCTTCCGTGGGCAATACGGCCGGACCGACCAGGTGCCCGGTCGCTTGGTTGTTTTCCTGGCAGATGTATTCCATCAATTCCTCGCCGGGCATCAGCCGTGCGCGGCCGACCGTCGTGAACGGCTTGGCGTACGCCCCCGGATCGTCGATGGTCACTTCGATATCGATGTTGCCGAGGTCCCGGCGCGTGTAGCGCTCGACGGTGTGCAACTGCTCGGTGTGCGGGTGCCCCAGATAGTCGAACCAGAATTTGTCGTTGAAACCGACGGTGTCGATGACCAACGTTTCGCCTTCCCAATGCCCGACGGAATGGCCGTACCAGGTGGGATCGAGGTCCTCGGCCTTGGGATGCGCCCTGCCGTCCATGAAGATCTGGCGGTAGCTGTGAATGTTGCCTTCGTAAAGGATGAAGTAATGCGTCGGCGTCTGCAGGATGCGCCAGGGGTACGGCGCGCCGCGGGGAATCCCGAACGGCAAGCAGAGCGCCTCAGGATCGTCCTTCGAGAGGCGTTCCTTTGTGACTTTCTCGGCCCACGGGAGCATCACGAACTCGCTGCCGGGTTTCAAAGCGCGCGAGATGTCGCCGGAGTTGGCCCCGCTACCCATCCAGACACCGGAGAGATCGACTGTGCCGCCGGGCAGGTGCGGTGTGGGTCCGGTGACCACGGGGATGGGCGCGAAGATGCCGCCACCGCCTCCCCTGCCCTCGGCGGGCGCCTGAGCAAGAGCGAAAACTGCGCAAAAGGTGAATAGAAGAAATCGTCTCATCAGTCCTTGATTTTGACGGCGCGCGCGTCTGCGCGCAAGGGTTGGGCCATTCGCCCCAGGACCTGAGCGATTCGCCGCAGACTGTTGGAGAACGTTTTGTGCAGAGCCTTAGCGATTCACGCCCACGGGCCGCCAGGTGTTGTTCGATCGGTGATCCCCCGCGAGCCAGCGCTTCAACTCCGCATGCGCTGTGGCTTGGCGTTTCGCTGCCTCGACGGCCGCGGCCGGATTGTCAACGGCGAGCTCGACGATCATCCCGTTGGGGTCCTTCGCATAAAGCGACCGGCAATAGCCGTGTTCCAGCACATATATATCGGGTTCCTTGTAACCCGCCGCCCGCAGGTTCGCCTCGGCCTGGTCCTGCGCGGCCCTGTCCACGTTGAGAGCAATGTGATGGAACGGGGTAGACGGAATCGGCGGGCTGAAAAGCTCGTGGTCCCGCGGATTGGCAAACTGGAAAAAAGCCAGCGCGCTGCCATCGGTCAGGCCGAAGAAGCAGTGGCAGTAAGTGCGTTCCGCGCCGAACAGCTCGTCGGTCTCGCACCAGGTCGCCACCATGGGCATCGCCAGCAGATCCTCATAGAAATGGCGCGTCGCCTCCATGTCTCTGGTTGTGTAAGCGGTGTGATGCAGCCGCGTCGGCGAGTTGGGTGAAAACGGCATGGATAATCCTCCAGGGGAAAAACTCCGGTTTCGGTTTTAAGCAATTGCAGTGCCACCGCAATTCCCCCCTAGCAAGATCCCGCGGGCAATGGCTATCCAAGGCGCTCCGCGTCCCCGTTGAGCCAGGCCTGCCGGCGAAGGGAAACCGCTAAGGCGCCACTCGCGGGCGTTGGCAGTTCCGGATATCCTGTTAGACGCCATGCCAGAGTCAGGGCCATTTGAGCCTGGCGCCATCATCGGCGCCTACCGTGTTGAGTCTCTCTTGGGAGAGGGCGGCATGGGAGTGGTGTGGCGGGCCCAGGATCTGCGCCTCAACCGGCCCGTGGCGATCAAGGTTCTATCGGCCGGACTGGCGGATGCCGATGCACGGCGCAGATTCCAGCGCGAAGCGCAGTTGGCCTCGGCGCTGAATCACCCTCACATTCTCACAGTGCACGACGCCGGCGAGCATGAGGGCCGTCAGTATCTGGTCACGGAGTTCGTCGACGGAGGCACGCTCCGGGATTGGGCCCGCGCGCAGAAGCGGACGTGGCGGGAAGTCGCGGAACTGCTCACCGGCGTGGCCGACGGTTTGGCCGCCGCCCACGAGGCCGGGATGATGCACCGCGACGTCAAACCCGCAAATATTTTGGTCTCGCGCAACGGCTATGCGAAGCTGGCGGACTTTGGTCTGGCGAAATTAACCGAGCCCGCCCGACCGGCAAGCCTCGACGATCCCACGCGCACGCTGACCGAAGGCTCCACGCGTCCTGGACTAATCGTGGGAACGGTCGCGTACATGTCGCCCGAGCAGGCTTCCGGCTTCAAGACCGACGCGCGCAGCGATATCTTCTCCTTCGGCGTCGTGCTGTACGAACTGCTGGCGGCCCGCCGGCCGTTCGGCGGGACGAATGAGATCGAAATCCTGAAGGCGATCATCCACGGTCCTGTTGCAGCCCTGCCCGAGGATGTTCCGCCGGGCCTGCGCGCGGTCGTCGAAAAGTGCCTGGAGAAAAACCCGTCGGACCGTTACCAGTCCATGCGGGAGGCCGTCGCCGGCCTGCGGCGGCTCTCGCGCGAAACGCCGTCAGGGATGACGGCCGCCGCTCCGGCGAGGCCCGCCAGAAAACAGATGGCGTTGGGCCTGGCCGCACTCCTGCTGGCCGGCACGGCGATCGGCTGGCGGATGTGGCCGTCTTCTGCCCCTTTCACGATTGAATCCGTCGCCGTTCTGCCCCTGCGCAACCTTTCCAACGACCCGGGCCAGGATCCCTTCACCGACGGCATCACCGAGGCGATCATTTCGAACCTGGCGAAGGTCCACTCCCTGCGCGTGATTTCGCGAACCACGATGTTCCGCTACAAGGGCACGTCAAAATCGCTGCCCGAAATCGCAAAGGAACTCAACGCCGACGCCGTCATCGAAGCTTCCGTGCAGCGCGTCGGAGACCGCGTGCGCATCAATGCCAACCTGGTTCAGGCTTCCACGGACACGACGTTGTGGACCAAGGATTTCAACCGCGAAATCTCCGACGTTCTGCGGCTCGAGGCCGAAGTCGCCAGCGAGATCGCGCAAGGGGTCCAGGCGCGCATCACGCCGGAGGAGAGGCGCCGCTTGTCCAATGCCAAAAGCGTAACGCCCATGGCTCTGGAAGAATTTTGGCTGGGCCAGTTGTACAACCGCAACGGCCAGTTCGCCCAAGCGGCGCGACACTACGAAGCGGCCACCCGGCTGGAGCCGGAATACGCCGCCGCCTACGCGATGCAATCCGTAATGCTGCACCTCGCCGAGGCCATGGGCACGGCTACGCGCGCGGAGGTGGAAGCCAAGGGGCGTCCGGCCGCGCGCAAGGCCCTGGAACTCGATCCGGAGATGGCCGAAGCGTATCTGGGAACCGCCGGTATCCAGTGGTTTGAGGACTGGAATTGGACCGCTGCCGAACAATCCTTCCGCCGCGCTCTGGAACTGAATCCCGGCAGCGCGGACGTCTGCAGCTGCCGCATTCTGTTTCTCGTCGTCACCGGCCGCGTGGCCGAGGCGATCGCCTTTGCTCAATCCAGGCTCCAGTTGGATCCCCTATCGAACGAGTTGGAACGCATGTACGGCTATGCGCTTCTCTACGCGCGCCGCTACCAGGACAGTGAGGCTCAGCTCAAGCGCGCCCTGGAGCTGAATCCGCAAGACGTTGTCGCGGTTCTGATGTTGTCCGACGTGTACGTGGTCACCGGAAAACTGGAGCAGGCGCGCATGCTGCTGGACCGGCCTGAGTTCCGCACCTCCCCGCGGATGGCCGCGGTCTACGCGCGCCTGGGCCGGCGAGCGGATGCGCTGCGGGTGCTCTCGGCCCTGGGCGAGAATTGGACCGACCAATATGGGATCGCCCTGGCGTATTTCGATCTCCGCGACCAGGAGCGCGGGTTCCAGTGGCTCCAACGCGCCATCGAAAGGCGCCAGTTCCTGGTGGGCCAGGCGCCGTGGGACCCGGTTGTGCCCGACGCCATCCGCATGCAGCCGCGCTACCAGGAACTGACCGCGAAATTGAATCTGCCTGCCTTCTGATCGCCGCCGAGGACCGCCTCAGCGTCCCACCAGCCGGTCCGCGTCGATGTTGAATTCGTTGCACACGAATTCGTGAATCTCCCAGGTGGTGCTGAGGATGTGCTGGCGCTTGAACGTGTGCGGCCGCGTAAACGCGCCGGGATCATCCATGGTGATTTCCACGTCGAGATGCCCGAGGTCGGGACGTGTGTAACGCTCGATTACGTGCAGTTGCTCGGTGTGCGGCGTGCCGCGCCCGCTCAGCCAGGTCTTGTCGTTCAGGCCGATCGTGTCCACGACGAGCGTATCGCCCTCCCAGTGCGCGACCGAGTCGCCCATCCAGGTGGGGAAGAAATCGTCACCGCCAATGTGGCCCCGGTTCAGATAGAACAGCCGGTAGGTGTGCAACGGACCCTCAAAGAGCATCGCGATCACGGTGGGCGATTGAATGATCTGCATCGGATACGGCGTGATGCGCGGCACGCCGGTCGGCAGACATTGCGCCTCCGGATCGTCCTTGCCCTGATCGGCGCGGCGCTTGGCTTCGAGCTCCTGCGCCCAAGGCTGCAACGGCAAAGGACCGCCCAAATTGGAAAAGCTGTAGTTGCCGTTCAGCCAGACGCCGGAAAGATCGGGTTTGCCATCGGCGGTGCGCGGCGTGGGGCCTTCGGGCGGCGGCGGCAGATTCTCATCGCGCACGCCGTTGACGGCGATGACGCCGCCAGGCCCGCCGAGATCCTTGGGCGGGCCACTCTTCCCTTTCTCCGATTGCGCCGCGCCGTTTGCGGCAAACAGCACCATCAGGGTGCACGCCAGCGCCACGGCCACGCTGAGTCTCCGTTTCATTTCGCCGGGCCTCCTTCGCCGGCCGAGGAACCGGCGAATACCGTCTTTCCGTCAGCTAGGGTAAACAGGCGGGCGTTCGCGTGGATCGAGCCGTCCGGCAACGGGCGCTCGTCCTTGGCGAGGTAGCCGTCCACGGTGATCCCGTCGCCCTCCTTGAGCGTCGTGCGCTTCCACCCGCGCCGCATCAGCGCGTTCGGGCTGCTGGTTTCAAAAGCATACGTGGATTGCTTGCCGGAGGCGTCCTTCATCGTCACGTAAATGTAGGCGTGCGGGTTCACCCAAGCGACCTTGGAAACAACGCCGGTAACCGTCACTGGTTTGTTGGCGTCGTATTCAGCGGCAAAGGAATGATGCGCGGCGAGCGGGAGCGCGGCGGCGCAGAACAATAATAATAGCGCTTTCATCAAATCACCTCGGGCACAAAGTAGCGGTTTCGAGGAAAAGAGTCAATTGCTGGAAAACGGGACGAATCCTCACCTTCCGGAGCTCCGAACGGCACCGTCAGGTGGCCGTAATACAACCCTACAGCACATTCAGTGCGATCCGGCGCTTCCGCGGAAACCACACCGCAGTGTCGCTTCCGGTCACAATTATGCCGCGCCAAGAGGCTCCAGTCAAACCTCTGAGCAGCCCCACGTGCGCACAAGCCCGCGCGTGCCCGCAGCCGGCTCCTGATCCCCGGTTAATTTGCAACGCATCCCCTCACATTCCGCTAGAATGGTCTCCAATACAGTCGTGGAGGTTTGTTCGAAATGCACAGATTTCATGCGTACCGCCATACATTCGCCTTACTCGCCTTTCTCTGGCTCGCCAGCGCCGCTTCGGCCCAGGTGACGGCTTCGATCTCGGGCCGCGCCGAGGACATCGCCGGCGCCGGCCTCGATGCCGTCACGATCACCGTAACGAGCGTGGAAACCGGAGCCACCCGCGTGGTGACCACGGATGCGGATGGAAATTTCCGGGTGCTCGCGCTCCCGGTCGGCCCGCAAGAAGTGAAGGCCGAGAAAAACGGTTTCCGCACCACCGTCCGTCAGGGGATCAGCCTGGTGATCGGTCAGGAAGCCGTTGTCAATCTGCGCATGGAAGTCGGCACCATCCAGGAGACGCTGACGGTTGTCGCGGAAGCTCCCCTGGTGAACACCACGACGGCCCCCGTATCGGGCCTGGTGACGGAGCGCCAGATCAAGGATCTCCCGCTGAACGGCCGCAGCTTCGACAATCTGATCACGCTCAATCCCAGCGCGATCAATTACACGCTCAAGAGCCCGGGCACCAGCACCAGCAACGGCTTCACGTTTTCGGTGGCCGGGCGGCGGCCCATGGACAACATCTTTCTGTTGAACGGGGTCGAATACACCGGCTCCAGCCAGCTCGCCATCACGCCCGGCGGCGTCAGCGGACAGTTGCTCGGTATCGATGCCGTGCGCGAATTCAATGTGCTCGGCGAAACGTACTCAGCCGAATACGGCAAGCGCGCCGGAGCGCAAGTGGCCGTCGTCACGCAGTCAGGCTCGAACGCCGTGCATGGTTCGCTGTTCGAGTTTCTGCGCAACAACGTGTTGAACGCGCCCAACTATTTCGACCAGGGCGCGGTGCCCCCTTTCCGCCGCAATCAATTCGGCGGCGCGCTGGGCGGCCCGCTGAAAAAGAACAAGACCTTCGTGTTCGGCAACTACGAGGGCTTCCGCCAGTCGCTGTGGGCCACCAATGTCAGCGTCGTGCCGGATGAGGAAGCGCGCCAGGGCCGACTGGCGACAGCGCCTGGAGTCTACGCTCCGGTCGCGAACCTCGATGTTCGCATGCTGAAGTACATGCAGCTCTGGCCGCGCGCCAACGGGCCGCAGTTCACCATCAACAACATCCCGACGGGCGCGGCCCTGTCGTACAACAACCCAAATTCGCGTATCCGCGAGGACTTCGGCACCATCCGCGGCGACCACAACTTCAGCGACAGCGACACGCTGCATCTTGCCTACACCGTCAGCGACGGCGAGAACCGGAGCCCCATTGCCAATCCGTTGTTCGGCTCGAGGACGACCTTACGGAATCAGGTGGCAAGCCTCCAGCAAACGCACATCTTTTCGCCCGCCGCCCTGAACACGTTCACCGCCGGCTTTTCCCGCGCGGCCTTCAATTTCGAATCCTTCTCGTTGGTGCAACTCCCCCAAGATCTCGAGTTCGTGACAGGCGCCGGGCCCGGCAGCATCACTATCGGAGGGGGCGTCACCACCACAGGAGCCGGCGCGATGACCGCCGGCGGTCCCAACCAGGCAGCCGGCGTTTCTAACCGCCGCAACCTCATCACCATCGCCGACAGCGTTAAGATGAACCGGGGCATCCACCAGCTCAGCATGGGCGTGTGGTTCCAACGGATGCGCGACAATCAGGATGCTGCCTCGCGCCGCGCCGGTCTGGCAGCCTTCAGTTCGCTCACGACATTCTTGCAGGGCACCTTGCAGACGTTTCAGGCGCTGCCCAATCCGACGCCGCTCGGCTGGCGGAGCTGGTTTGGTTCCTGGTACATCGAGGATGTGATGAAACTGCGGCGCAACTTCACGCTCCAAATCGGCCTGCGCCACGAGTTCACCAACGGCTACAAGGAAGCGTTCGGCCGCGCCGGAAATTTTGTCACCGACTCCAACGGCATCCTGGTGACCACGCCCCGCGTAGCAGATTCCCTCTTCACGGAGAACAACGCCAAGAAGTTGTTCGGTCCGCGCGTCGCGTTGGCCTGGGATCCGTTCGGCGACGGCAAGATGGCCATCCGCGCCGGCTACGGACTGTACTATTCTTTGATCGACAATCTTGCGTTTCTGGTCAATCAGATTCCTCCCTATAACAGTGCGGTCACATTTACGGGCTCGTTTCCCACGCGGGTTCCCATCTCGCGGACCGTGCCTGTTCCGCAATCCTGCGGACCGGGCATCCCTCAGCCGTGCAGTACGTTCGCGCCGCAAGGCGTCGAGGCGATCGCCAAAACGCCGGCCGTGAACCAATGGAACTTCACGGTGGAGCGCGAACTCGCCGGCGGCCTGGCGTTACGCGTCGCCTACATCGGTTCCTTCGGATATCACGGTCTGTTGAGCAAAGATCCGAATACGATCGCGGCCCAGATCTGCTCCAACCCGGCGGGCTGCTTGGCCGGCGGTATTCTGGCTCCCAATGTTCCTCCGGCCACCGTTCCGCAAGGCACCTATTACATTCCGGCAGGAGCCACCCGCCCCAACCCCTACCTCGGCGCGGGCTTTTTCTGGCACACGGAAGGCAACAGCAGTTACAACGCCTTGCAGATCGATGTGACCAAGCGCATGGCGCGCGGTGTGCAGTTCCGCGCCAACTACACCTGGTCGAAGAACCTGGATATGAATTCGGCCCTGACCGGGGCGCAGGCGAACAATCAATCGCAGATGGCGCTCGATCGCAACAATGTGCGGCGCGACTGGGGCCCATCGGCCTTAAACGTCGCGCATCAGGCTACCTTCTCCGGACATTATGAGCTGCCCTTTGGCCGCGGCAAGGCTTGGTTGAGCAACATCGGCCCCGCGGCGGATCGCATTGTGGGCGGATGGCAGATCAACGTCATCGCGACGATCCTGAGCGGGTTCCCCTTTACGCCGACCGTGGGCGGAAACCGCTCCGGCGACGGCAACACGCGGAATCCCGACCGACCGAACTTCAACCCGGCGTTCACTGGTCCGATTGTCACCGGGAATCCCGCGCAGTGGTTCAATCCGAATGCCTTTGTGCGGCCCACGCAGGGAACTTACGGCGTACTCGGCCGCGGCGTTTTCAGCGGGCCGGGACTCGGCACACTGGATCTATCGGCATTCAAGAACATCGCGATCAGAGAGCAAGTGAATTTGCAGTTGCGGCTGGAAATTTTCAACTCGCTGGATCGCGCCAACTTCGGAACGCCCAATCCTGTTACGTTTACCGGCCCAGCGATCAGTCCCACGGCCGGTCTCATTACCACGACCACGACGCCCGCCCGGCAACTTCAGGTGGGCGCCAAGTTGACGTTTTGAGCGCACAGCGCGGGGCGCGCTCCAGTTCTTAAGTCAAAGCCCGCGCCCTGCTGCGTTGTGCGCGGTGCAAAAAAAAAGCGCACAGCGCGGGGCGCGCTCCAGTTCTTAAGTCAAAGCCCGCGCCCCGCTGCGTTGTGCGCGGTGCAAAAAAGAAAGCGGGCACTCGGATTGGGTGAAAGGGGTGAGCGCCCGCTATCGTAACGGGGATTAGTTGACTGTAGAAACGCCGCGGGACCCTGCGTGGTTACCGGAGCGATAATATTTTTTGGCGCAGCGCAAGAGAAAACCACTTTACGCGGTCTGTTCCTGGTCCAACGGCATACTCGCCGGCGCTGCCGAACGCTTCGCCTCTGATGTTCCGGAAGTTCTGATGCTTTGTCCCCGCCATTTGGCAGGGGAGGGTTTGATGCCGGGTACCGCCGGATCCTTGGGTATTCACCGTGTGAGCCTCGCTGCGGCGGCCCGCCAATTAGCCCGCGCCCGGATCGCCGAATCCGGTCTGGCTCCCTTGAGCAGCCTGGGGCAGGAAGCCTTGGCGGCCCGCGTGGTCTTCCAGGCGCTCCAAGCACAACGTCTGCGATACTTCCATCCCGTGGCCGCGCTACCAGGATTCGCGCGGGCTTTGTCACGGACGCTGCGAGACCTGCGGCTGGCCGGCATTGCGCCACATCAACTGAACGGCGACTTGGCCGGCCTGCTCGAGGCGTATGAAAAGGAGCTCGAATCCGCAAACGTTGCCGATGAAGCATCCATCCTCGGTCTGGCAACGGAAGCGGCGCGCGCGCGAGCACCCTTGGGCCGGACTGCCGCTCGTCCTGCTCGACGTGAATCTGGAGTCCCGGGCGCACCGCACGTTCGTGAACGCGCTCGCCGAGCAGTCCGCGGCGGTTTTCGCCGCTCTGCGTCCGGGGGAAGCAATGATCGAAGCACTCGCCGCCGCGAACGTTCGCAAACTGGATGAAGGACCGGCAAAGACTCCGCTCGATCACCTGCGGCGCAATCTCTTTGCGGAGTCTCCGGAAACGTTCCCATCGCCGGAGGAAAGCTTCGAGCTTTTCTCCGCTCCCGGAGGGGGACTCGAGGCCGTTGAAATCGCGCGCCGCATGCTTCGCCTGGCGGAAGCAGGTTTCCGCTTCGATGCCATGGCGATCTTGCTGCGCCATCCGGACCGCTACCAGCCGGTCGTCGAGGACGCTCTGTTGCGCGCGCGCATTCCGGCCTTCTTCTCACGTGGCACGCGCCGGCCGAATCCTTCCGGACGCGCGTTTCTGGCGCTGCTCGGTTGCGGGGCGGAGAATCTCTCGGCCTCGCGCTTCGCCGAGTATCTCTCGCTGGAGCAGGTGCCGGAATTCGCGCCGCCCGCCCGGTGGATCCCGCCCGAAGACGAGTTGCTCGGCGTCGAAGAGCAACCCGCGCCGGAACAGGAGCCGCCGGCCGAGGCCGCGCGGCCGGCACCTCGCCGCTGGGACCAGTTTCTGGTGGACGCCGCCGTAATCGGCGGCCTCGACCGGTGGAAGCGCCGGCTCGACGGTCTGCAAGCCGAGTGGCACTTGCAAGGCCGCGACGATCCCGAGCTTTTCCACCACCTCGACAATCTGCGGCGCTTCGCCTTGCCGCTCATCGGCGCTCTGGCCTCACTGCCGAAAGCAGCGCTCTGGTCCGAGTGGCTCCATCATCTGACCGATCTGGCGCGGCGTTCGCTGCGCGATCCCGATGGTGTGCTGGCGATGCTGGCGGAGCTGGCGCCGATGGGAGACGTGGGTCCCGCAACACTCGAAGAAGTTATCGAGGTCCTGAGCGAGCGCCTGCGTTTTTTGCGCCGCGAGCCCCCCGCCCGCCGCTGGGGGCGCGTGTTTGTGGGATCGATTGAGGAAGCGCGCGCCCGCTCGTTTCGCGTGGTGTTCCTGCCGGGGCTTGCGGAGGGAATGTTCCCGCAGCGCCCGCTCGAGGATCCCCTGCTGCTCGACGAGGCCCGCCGAGCGATCGACAAACACCTCCCGCTGCGCGGCGACAAGGTTGGCGAGGAGCGCCTGCGCCTGCAGCTTGCCGTCGGCGCGACCGAGGCGCGCCTGGTAGTTTCCTATCCCCGCATGGAGGTCGCCGAGGCGCGCCCGCGCGTTCCCAGTTTCTATGCGTTGGAGCTGCCCCGCGCCCTGGAAGGCCGTATTCCCGAACTCGAGCAATTCGAGCGGCGCGCGCGCGAGGCCGCCCCGGTTCGCCTGAACTGGCCCGCGCCGCGCGAAATTTCCGATGCAATTGACGATGCCGAATTCGATCTGGCCTCGATTCGCCGGGGGCAGGCCAGTTACATCCTGGCGGCCAATGCGCACGCCGCGCGTTCGCTGCGGGGGCGATGGTATCGCTGGCAGGGGAAATGGCGGCCCGCAGACGGCTTGATCGCGGCTGATGCGGCGGCAATCGCCGCGCTGGAGGAACATCGCCTGCGCGCCCGCCCGTGGTCGGCTTCCGCCTTGGAGCAGTTCGCCGTGTGCCCGTACAAGTTCGCGCTGCACGGGATCTTCAAGCTGCGGCCCCGCGAGGAGGCCGCACCGCTCGAACAACTCGACCCGCGTACGCGCGGTGCGCTGTTCCACACGATCCAGCACAGACTGTACGCCGATCTCCGAGCCGCGCATCTGCTGCCCGTGACAGCCGAGCGCCTGGCCGAAGCGATACGCCATTGCGATGAAACGCTCGAGCGCGTCGCCGCGGAATTCGCCGAGCAACTCGCGCCCGCCATGCAGCGCGTCTGGGATTCCGAAATCCAGGACCTGCGCACCGACCTGCGCGGCTGGCTGCAATTCGTCGCGGCGAACGAATCCGATTGGGAGCCGGTGGAATTTGAGCTGCCGTTTGAAACAATGCTCGCCGAGGGGATTTTGCTGCACGGGCGCATCGACGTTGTCGAGTGTCAGGTCTCGGGCGGCGCCTCGCGCGTGACGGATCACAAGACCGGTAAGCGTCCGGAGAAAATTCCGCAGTGGGTCGGCGGCGGCAAGCACTTGCAGCCGCTGTTGTATTCGCTCGCGGCGGAGCAGACGCTGAGGCGGCCCGTGGGCGCCGGACGCCTGCTGTACGCGACGCCGCGCGGCGGCTACGCCTTGATCGAAATCCGCGCCGATCAGCGGGCGCGCCAGGTGCTGGCGAAATGGCTCGCAGACGTCGACAGCATGCTCTCCGGAGGATTTCTTCCGCCGGTTCCGGAAAAAGACGCGTGCAAAATCTGCGACTACCGCCTGATTTGCGGCCCCTACGAAGAGCAGCGCATCAAGAGAAAAGATCCGCGCGATGAGCGGCTGGAGCCGCTGTTCGAGATCCGGGGGATGGCGTGAGTCCGCGTCCACATTCCGGCTTCGCCGCAACCTCCGACGCGGAGGCGCGGAGGCGTATCTCCGAGTCGCTGGATGAAAGCCTGATCGTCGAGGCTTCCGCCGGTACCGGCAAAACCACCGAACTCGTCAACCGGATTGTCGCGGTGCTCCGGGCCGGCAAGGCGGAAATCCGGGAAATCGCCGCCGTGACCTTCACGCACAAAGCCGCGGGCGAACTGAAGCTGCGCCTCCGCGAAGCTCTGGACAAGGCTCGTCATGAATTTGAAGCCGGGCGCGAACGCCTGGAGCTGGCCTTGGCGAAGCTGGAGGAAGCCTCCATCGGCACGATCCATTCCTTCTGCGCGCAGATCCTGCGCGAGCGGCCCGTCGAGGCCAGAGTCGATCCCGCGTTTGAAGAATTGAGCGAGCAGGAGGCCAATCGCATTTTTCAGCAGGCGTTCCGCGCCTGGCTGGAGCGCCGCTTGAATCAGCCTTCCCCTGCCCTCGACCGCGCCTTGGCCCGCCTGGCTTGGCGCGATTCCTGGGACGATTCTCCGCCCATCGAACAGCTTCAATTCGCGGGCAGGAAACTCATCGAGTGGCGCGATTATCCCGCGCCGTGGCGGCGCGAACCGTTCGCGCGCGAAGAGGAAATCCGCACTGTGTTGCGCAAGGCGCGGGAGCTGGCGGATCTGAGCTCGCGGCCGCGCCGCGTCAACGACAGCCTCTACAGCGCCTTGCAGCCGTTGCGGCTGTTCATTCAGGGAATCGATCGTCCGGAAGCGCGCGACGCGCCTCCGGATTACGACACGCTCGAAGCGCTGCTCCTGAAACTGGGGCGTGATCTCCGCGGCAAGACGCACACAGGCTCCGGAGAATACGGCGGCGGAGTGAGCCGCGGGGAACGCATCGCGCGGCGCGGCGAACTGCTGCAATGGATCGAGGATTTCCGCCGGCGCGCCGACGCGGACCTGGCGGCGTCTTTGCGCGACGAGATGGCGGGCTTGGTGGAAGAGTACACCGCCCGCAAGCAGCGGCAGGGCAAACTGGACTTCGTTGACCTGCTGATCTGCACACGCGATCTGGTCCGGGATCATCAGGATGTGCGGGAATATCTTCAGCGCCGCTTCAAGCGCATTTTCGTCGACGAATTCCAGGATACGGACCCTCTGCAGCTCGAAATCCTGCGCCATCTGGCCGCCGATAACCAGCCCGGCAAACTGTTTCTGGTGGGCGATCCCAAACAGTCGATTTACAAATTCCGGCGCGCGGATATCCAGCTTTATCGCGAAGTGCGCGGCGAACTGGTGGACCGCGGCGCCGGGCTGGTGCGTCTGACCCGAAGCTTTCGCGCCGTGCCCAACATCCAGGATTTCGTGAACGCGGCATTCGAGCCCGAGATGGCCGGCGACGGGCACGCCGAATACGTTCCGCTGGAGCATGATCGCAAAGCGATTCCAGGAAGGCCCAGCGTGATCGCCCTGCCCGTTCCGCGGCCGTACACGACGCGGCTGTCGAAGGACGCCGTGATCGCATCGCTGCCGGACGCCGTCGCGGCGTTCATCGCCTGGCTGATCGCAGAAAGCGGCTGGGGCTTTCAGGCGCGCGACATCGCGGTGCTGTTCCGCCGGCGCACGCAGGCCGGGCAGGACCTGACGCGTGACTACGCGCGCGCCCTGGAGGCCCGCGGCGTGGATCATTTGCTGGCCGGATCGAAATCCTTTCACCATCGCGAGGAGGTGGAGACGCTGCGCGCGGCGTTGACCGCGATTGAATGGCCCGAAGACGAGCTGAGCGTGTTCGCGGCGCTGAAGGGTTCGCTGTTCGCCATCCCCGACGAGGTCTTGCTGGTGCACAAGCACAAGCTGGGAAGGCTGCATCCTTTCCGGCGCGAGGGCGCGGAGCCACCCGTAGCGGAAGCTCTGGAGCTGCTGGCCGGGCTGCATCGCCTGCGGAATCACCGCCCCTTCGCGGCCACGGTGAACGCGCTGTTGGAAGCCACGCGCGCGCACGCCGGATTCCTGCTGCGTCCGGGAGGCAACCAGGTGCTGGCGAACGTCGCGCGCGTGGCCGATCTGGCGCGCACGTATGAGACCACCGGCGGCGTCTCTTTCCGGGGATTTGTCGAGGAACTGACCGCGCAGGCCGAAAAAGCCGAGGCTGCCGAAGCGCCCGTGCTCGAGGAGGATTCCGACGGCGTGCGGCTCATGACCGTGCATGGCGCCAAGGGCCTGGAGTTCCGAGTCGTCATTCTGGCCGATCTGACCGCCCATCTCGCGGCGCGCGATCCAGACCGGTTTATCGATGGAAACCGGCGTTTGTGCGCCACGCGCCTGTTGCGCTGCGCGCCGTGGGAGTTGCTCGACCACGAAACCGAAGAGGCGATGCAGGAACGCGCCGAAGGCGTGCGCGTTGCCTACGTCGCGGCGACGCGTGCCAAGGATTTGCTGGTGGTGCCCGCCGTGGGAGACGAGCCGTTCCCCGCCGAAGGCTGGCTCAGCCCGCTGGAAAAGGCCCTCTATCCCGCGCGCGACGCCTACCGTCATTCCAAGCCGGCCGAAGGTTGTCCGTCCTTCGGCGCGGCAAGCGTGATCGAGCGCCCCTTGGAGTACGATCGCACGCCCGAAGGCTCTGTCCGCCCGGGCCTGGTGAAGCCGCAAGCCGGCGATCATCAGGTCGTGTGGTGGGATCCCTTCCAGCTCCGGCTGGGACAGCAAGCCGGTTACGGATTGCAGCAGCAGAACCTGCTGAAAGACGACGGCGGTGTGAGCCTGGCTGCCTACCAACACTGGCGTGGGAAGCGCGAAGCCGCGGTTCAAGCCGCGTCCACGGCGCGTTACGAAGTTTTTCTCGCCAGCCAGGCTTCCGATGCTCCGCCGGATGCCGTTGCCGTAGAGTTCGTCGAAGCGCACAAAGCAGGCGGCCGTGGACGCCGGTTCGGTGCGTTAGTGCATGCCACGCTGCGCGATGTTGCCCTCGACGCGGATGCCTCAGCCGTGCGGCGCGCCGCCGAAATGAACGCCCGCGTATTCGATGCTCCGGCCGAAGAGGTCGAGGCCGCCTGTGCCTCGGTTCAGGCCGCGCTGGCGCATCCCCTGCTTGCCAGGGCGCGGGCGGCCAAGCGCTGTCATCGCGAGTATCCGGTGACCTTGGCGCCGGACGGCCGCCGCCTGATGGAAGGCCTCATCGACCTGGCGTTCCTGGAAGGAGATTCCTGGATCGTGGTGGATTTCAAAACCGATGCGGATCTGGCCGGCCGGCGGGACCAATACGAGCGCCAGTTGCAGTGGTACGCGCACGCTCTGGCGGAATTGACGAAGCAACCGGCGCGGGCCGTGTTGCTTTCCCTGTAGCATGCCTCCGTCCCGTTACGCGACATGAGACGGTTCGGATTGCTGCGACAACTGGCGCAGCATTTCGCCGGCCGTGCTGGCGTCGACAGGTCTGGCGAAATAGTAGCCTTGGCCGACCTGGCAGCCCATGCTGGCCAACGTTTCCATTTGGCCCTGATCCTCGATGCCTTCGGCGATGACGCCCATGCGCAGATCCTGCGCCAACGCCAGGATGGTTTTGATGATCGCCAGACTCTCAGCCTCCGAGTCGATGCGTGCGACAAAGGACCGGTCGATCTTGAGCGCGTCGAAATGCACGATTTTCAGATGAGCCAGATTGGCGAACCCGGTGCCGAAGTCGTCCAGCGTCAGGCGAACTCCGGCCTGATGAATCGCCGTGAGCGTGTGGCGCGCCGTTTCCGGATCGCCGATCATGCAGGATTCCGTCAGCTCCAGGTCCAACATTTCGGGCCGGATGCCGGATTCATCGAGGGCGCGGCGGAGATGGGCCAGCAGGCTGGGCCCGCGCAACTGGCAGGGGGAAATGTTGACGGCGATCGTCACCGGCGGCGCAAACGGGAACCGGTCCCGCCAGGCGCGCAACTGGCGGCAGGCTTCGCCCAGGATCCACTCGCCGAGGGAAGTGATCAGGCCGGTCTCCTCCGCAATGGAGATGAAGTCGCCCGGCATGAGCAATCCCAGTTCCGGATGCCGCCATCGCATGAGCGCTTCGAAGCCCACGAGTCTGCGCGTCGCCAGACAGATCTGCGGCTGATAGAGCGCGACAAGTTGTTTGCGCTCGGTGGCGTGGCGGAGGTCGCGAGTCATGATTTGGCGCAGACGTTCACGTTCTCGCAGATCCGGCGCCGACACGTGCCAGCGGTTCGGGCCTTCGGCCTGGGCGGCCTTGAGGGCCTGCCCGGCGCTGGCCAGCATCTGGTCCAGACTCACACCGGACCCGTCGCTTAGCGCGATGCCGATGTTGATGCTCAAGGAAACCTGGAGATCATCCTCGGGCATCGGGTTGGCGAACGCCTCCAGCAGGGCTTCCGCCAGCGCCGCCGCATCGCACGCGTCGCAGCGCGCCAGCACGGCGAATTCGTCGCTGCCGCAGCGGGCCAGCGTGGAACCCTCGGCGATGCGGCTGAAGGCCACCGCCGCCTGGATGCGCCTCGCCCCGCGAACCAGAAGTGGATCTCCGGCCGCTTCCCCGTGCAGTTCGTTAAAGGCGCGGAAGCCGTTCAGGTCGAGCAGGAGGACCATCCAGGGATGATGCCGCAAATCGCCTTCGGCAGGCCTGGCCAGCACCGCGGCCATGGCATCCTGCAGGCATTGCCGGTTGCCCAGCCCGGTCAACGGATCCGTGGTCTTGCGCGCGTCGATGTCGGTGAAAGAGCCTGCAACGCGCACTGGTCTGCCCTCGCCGTCGCGCGCGGCTGTGGCCCGGCACACGACCCAGCGATGCCGTCCCGCGCCGCGATGCAGGCGGTGCTCGCAGCGGAACTCGGAGGCCGCGCCTTCAACAAACACGTGAAACTCGCGCCGGACGCGCAGCAGGTCCAGGGAATGCACGCGGTCGAACCATTCGTTCAATCCGCCGGTGCACTCCTGCCCGGAGCTTCCTACGAATTCTTTCCAGGCGCGCGAGTAATGCACCGCGCCCGAAGCCGGGTCCCACTCCCAGGCTGCCTCGGCGCGCGGATCGCGCTCCAATCGCGCCTCGGTATTCCTCGCCTGCTCGGCGCGCGAGAGCTGCGCCTGCACCCGCGCCGCGATCTCCGGCCCGGTCACCGGCTTGATCACATAGTCATTGGCTCCTTCGTGCAGCGCCGCGACGATCGTCCCGTGGTCGTCGGCCCCGGTGACCATGATGACCGGCAGGTCCGTTTCCGAATGCGTGGCCCGCAGCAGCCTCAAAAGATCCAGGCCGCTCATCTCCGGCATGCGCTGGTCGAGCAGAACCAGATCGTAGTGCTCCCGCAGGATCTTCTCTAGCGCGGCGGAAGCCCCCTCGGCCCCGTCCACGGCGTATCCGCGCTTCTCCAACCTGGCCGCGAGCGACGTCCGGCTCGCCAGATCGTCATCGACCACAAGCAGACGGCTGGGATGTTCCGGCGGGGTCACGATGGTGTCCAAAATCTCGTTTCGGACACGGCTCGTGAATCTTTAACGAATTCCTAGCTCCGGCCGCAAGATCCGCCGCGCCGCCCGCCCCAGCGGCCAGGCGTCAGTACAACAGGCTGCCGGCCCGCCGCAGTTGGAACGCCGTCACCGCCGGATCGGTCAGCGCGGCAATCGCCGCCGGATCAGCGCCCGCCTTCAGCGCCTCCACCACCGCGCGGCTCCCGATCAATCTCGCACACGCCTCGAAATCGATCTTTCCCGGATACAGCGTCTGCAACGCATACGCGATCTCCAGACCGAACCCGGCCGCATTAAACCGGTCGCGATCCGTCACCAGAAACCGCACCCCTTCGATCTCCTTACCCGCCAGCGCCGATGAAGACGGCCGGAACCGCACCGGGTATGCGCGCACCCCCGCGATTCCGCGGGAGTTCACTAAATCCGCGAGTTCGCCGCCCTTGATCCACTCCGCGCCGATCTGTTCCAGCGGCGCATCCGTTCCCCGCCCCACCGAATAGTCCTTGGAATACTCCAGCATCGAGACGCCGGGATAGAGCAGCGCCGCATTCAGATTCCGCATGTTCGGCGAAAGGTCGGTCCACGGCAAACCGGTGTCATCGAACCAGTCCCCGCGCGCCCAGTTCTCCATGCGGATCACTCGCAAATCCGCGCCCAGCTTGCGTTCGGCGTTTGCCAGAGTCGCGATCTCGCCCGCGGTCATGCCATGCCGCAGCGGCAATTCGTAACAGCCCACGCTGCTGATCAATGCGGAATCCAGCACGGGGCCCTCCACGTGCTCCCCGGTCACGGGATTCGGCCGGTCGAGAACAAAAAACGGCAAGCGCGCCTTGGCCGCCTCCTCCATCGCGTACAGCATCGTGCAGTAGTAGGTGAAGAAGCGCGCGCCCACGTCCTGCACGTCAAAAACCAGGATATCGACGCCGCGCAACACATCCGCCGGAACCTGCGTGCGCCCGTTGACGTACAAGCTGCGAATCGTGAGTCCGCTGGCCGGATCAACCGCGTCGGCGATGTCCGGGCGATCCTCGCGCCCGCTGATTCCGTGCTCGGGCGAAAACAGCGTCACCAGATTCACGCCCGCCGCGCGCATCAAATCGACGTTGCGGCGGCCCAGGCGGTCGAGCCCGGTCTGGTTGGTGATCAATCCGACGCGCGCGCCCCGCAGCGGCTCGAAATTCTGCGCCGCCAGCACGTCCAGTCCGGTTCGCGTGGGCCCGCGCGCGGCTCCCGCGCTTACTGCGGCCGCTGCCACGGAAGCCACCCGGCTTCTCCACGTATTGATGCTGCGGCCGCCGCGGGGATGGTTCCGGTTCGTCATGATCACCACGAACGATTGGGTCGACGGATCGATCCAGATCGCCGGACCCGTAAATCCGGTGTGGCCGTAGCTCCCGATCGGATACAAATCGCCGCGATTCGAGGAATATGGGGAATCGATGTCCCATCCCAGTCCGCGCACGGCCGTCTGCCCCGGCGGAGTCGCGGGCGAAGTGAAGCGCGCCACCGTCAGCGGCGAAAACAGCCGGACTCCGGCGCGCTGTCCCATGCCGAGCATCATTTCGGCGAACTTCGCCAGATCGTCCGCCGTGCTGAACAAGCCCGCGTGCCCGGCCACGCCTCCCATGTAGCGCGCGGTCGGATCGTGGACTAGGCCGCGAAACGGCCTGCCAGTGGCCGTGTCGATCTCCGTTGGCGCGATGCGCGCCAGCAGCGCCGCGGGCGCACGGAACTGCGTCGGAAGAAACATGGTGTCGCGCATGCCCAGCGGCTCGAAGATCTGCTCGCGCGCGAATTCGTCCAGCGGTTTGCCGCTCAGACGCCGCACGATTTCGCCCAGCAACTCGAAGTTGATGTCGCTGTAGACGAACTTCGTCCCCGGCGGATCGGTCGGCTTGTCCACCAGAGCCTTGCCGATTCCGGTGCCGTAACCGCTCCAGGCCGGCTCCAGATCCAGATCCGGACGCAGCCCGGACATATGTGTGAGCAGATCGCGCACCGTGATTTCGCTCTTGCCGCCTTGAAACTCGGGCAAGTACGTCGTCACGGGCTCGGCCAGGCGCAGCTTGCCCTGCTCGACCAGCTTCATGATGGCGGGAGTCGTGGCGATCACCTTGGTGAGTGAGGCCACGTCATAAATCGTGTCCACGGTCGCGGCTTCCCGTTGCGGGACCAGCGCGCGGTCCCCATAGGCCTGCCGGTGCACGATGCGTCCGTTGTGACCCACTACGATGACGGCGCCCGGGATGTAGCCGTCACGGATGGCCTCCTCGGTAATCGACTGCAACGCCGCGGCGCCGGAAAACGTTTGCGCCCACGCGCTTGCGGCCATACACACCAGCAGGAGACGCTTCATAGCAGTTTCTTCGCGATTCCCTCCAGCACGCCCGCCAGCTCCAGATCCTTTTTCGTGATGCCTCCGGAATCGTGCGTGACCAGGTGAATCGTCACGCGGTTGTAGACGTTGGCCCACTCGGGATGGTGATTCATGCGCTCGATCAGGGGCGCCGCCGTGGCCATGAAGCCCATGGCGTGGGCGAAATCCGGAAACTTATAGGCGCGGTGGAGCTTCCCTTGCACGGCCGTCCAGCCGGGCAGATCCTTCAGGCCCGCTTGAATGTCGCCATCCGATAATTTGGGGATCACACTGGCATTGTAGCGTTGCAGGAGCCCATGCGTGGCGCGCGCCGCCAGGTCTGCCGCGCCGCCAGCTTAACGCCGCAGCGTCTAGACGTCCAGCCCCACGGCGCGCATTAATTCCAGCGCATTGCCCCGTTGGATCACCCCGGGACGCAACCGGTAATCAAACCGGATCTGCCCGTTTTTCAGGTAATCCTCGAAATGCACGTTGCGCGCCCGAGCGCCAAAACCCGCGGCGATCTCGGCCAGCGCCAGGTCGTGCGTGGTCGCGCATCCGATGGCTCCATGCTCCAGCAGCGTGCGCAGCAAAGCCTCGGCGCCGATGCGCCGGTCATGCGAGTTGGTGCCGCTCAACAGTTCGTCCAGCAGAAACAGAACCGGCTCGCCCAACTTCGCGCGGTCAACGATCGTCTTCAGCCGGCTGATCTCGGCGTAGAAACGCGAACGGTGATCGGCGAGGGAATCCACGGCCCGCAGCGACGCGCCCACATGCAGGCGCGACAGGCGCAAGGAGCGCGCCGTCACCGGCGCCCCGGCCCAGGCCATGGCGGCGCTCAGGCCGATCGCCCGCAGCAGCGTGCTTTTGCCGCTCATGTTCGAGCCGCTGACCATCCACAGCCGCGTCTCGCCGCCCAGCATCACATCGTTGCCCACCGCTTCCCCCGCCGGGACCAAAGGATGCACCAGGCCGGATGCTTCATACACTGGCTCGGCGGAAGACAACAACTCCGGGAACGCCGCGCCGGGCCGCTCATAGGCGAACGCGGCCAGGGATCCGAGCGCCTCGAACTCTCCCACCGCCGCCATCCAGCCAGCCACGTGCGGCCCGCATTCGAGGCGCCAGCGCTCGATCGCCATGGCCAATTGCGGCTTCCACAGCAGCGCGGCCGCGATCAATCCGAACACCTGGTTGTGCGCCCATTCCATCCTATCGAGCAAGCGCTCGAGCCGCCGGATCTCGGTGATGGCGCGCCTCCCATCGGCGTTCAGCCGCTGGCGCAGCGCCACCAGCGCGGGCGCGCTGAACTCCTCGGACTCCAGGCGCTCCAGCAGTGCCGCCATGATGCCGAGCTCGCGCGCCGGCATGGTCACTGCCTCGGTCACCTGGCCCACGGAACGGTGCACCGCCAGCAGGAAGGCCATCTCCGCCAGAGCGACGTAAAGGAAGGGCCGGAGCGTGACGTATCCGCTCCCCCACGCGGCGAGCGTCGCGACTGTGGCGCAAGCCAGCACGAATGCCGTCAGCCGCGCGCCAGGGAAAAAGCGCGCCGGCGGGTTGGCGCCCCAGGCCGCGAGCCCCTTATCATCCACCGCGGCGCGCACGTCTTCGCCCAGCAGCGCCATATCCTCGCGCAGATCGACGCGCCAGCGCATGTCTTCGACTGCGCGCTGCCGCGCCGCGACATCGCTGTGCTCGCCCGGCGCAAGCAGCCACGCGGCGAGCGTCCGTTCCCCGGTCCGCGTACGCGCCCTCGAAAGCCATTCGAACAGCGATCCCCTTCCGAAGACGTCCAGGTCGTCGGCGTAGGGATGGTCGCTGGGACGGTAGCGCTCGCCCGAACAGCCTTCTCCCTGCCAGCGATTCTCCAGGCGCGCCAGCGCGGCCTCGTAGTAGGCCAAGCCCCGCCCGGCGCGGCGCAAGGCGCCCTCCTGCGGCGGATGCAGGAACGCCATCCAAGCCAGGGGCAGCGCCGGCGCCAGCAGCCACCACGCGGAAATCCATCCCGGGCCCAGTGAAACGCCCGCCACCGCGGCCAGCAAGACGCCGCACAGCAGCCGCACGTTCCCCAGCATGTGTTGCGACCGCCGCAGCCGTTCGTAGTCTTTCAGAAAGCGCTCGCGGCGGTTTCGATACTCGGCAAGAGGTTCGAGCGTGGACAAACCTTGATTCTACCCGCGTGGTGACCGCGCCAAAGTTCGTGGGCGGACTTCGGTCTGCCGGCGCAAGATTTCAGTCCCGCATCCGGCTACACTCGTAGAGATGTCCACCACCCACGCCCCCGCCCAAACCACGGTCAACCGCTGGATCATCCCGCTGGGTGCGGTGATGGTGCACATCTGCATCGGCTCGGTCTACGCCTGGAGCACCTTCAACCGGCCCATCCAGGAGATTTTTCCGAACCCCCCGGCCTGGTTCGACGCGACCTATTCGACCTATTCCACGGCGCTGGTGTTGCTCGGCTTGAGCGCGGCGTTTGGAGGGCCGTGGGTCGAAAAGCATGGCCCGCGCGCGGCGGCTACGGCGGCTGCTCTCTTCTTCGGCGCCGGGCTGCTCGTCGGCGGATTCGGCCTCGCCGTCCGCCAGCCATTCCTTGTGTTCCTCGGCATGGGTTGCATCGGCGGCGTCGGCTGCGGCCTTGGCTACATCTCGCCGGTGAGCACGCTGGTCAAATGGTTCCCGGACCGCCGCGGCATGGCCACCGGCCTGGCGATCATGGGCTTCGGCGGCGGCGCGTTCGTGGCCGGACGTCTGAGCGTGATGCTCATGGACCGCATGGGCGTCGCCAACACCGTCCTGACCATGGGCGCCATCTATTTCCTCGTGATGCTGGCCGGAGCGCGCCTCATGCGGCGGCCGCCCGAAGGCTGGAAGCCAGCCGGCTGGACTCCGCCGCCGGAAACCAACGCCATGATCGCGACGCGCAGCGTGAGGCGCAACCAGGCCATCCGCACCACGCAGTTTTACCTGCTGTGGGGCATTCTCTTTATCAACGTCACCGCGGGAATCGGCATCCTGGCGCAAGCCTCGCCCATGGTGCAGGATCTTTTCCAGAAGACCGCCCTCGAGGCGGGCACCGTCGTTTCTCTCATCAGCGTGTTCAACGCCGGAGGCCGCTTCTTCTGGGCCTCGAGCTCGGATTACATCGGCCGCCGCAACACCTACACGACTTTCTTCCTCGTGCAGTTCGCCTTGTTCCTGCTGATCCCCGGAATGGCCGAGCGCGGCGAGTGGGCGCTGTTTGAAACCAGCCTGTTCGTGGTGATCAGCATGTACGGCGGCGGCTTCGCGACCATCCCCGCCTTTCTGGCCGATATCTTCGGCCCCGACAATGTCGGCGCGATCCACGGAGCGTTGCTCACCGCCTGGAGCGCCGCGGCCATTGCGGGCCCGGTGATCATCGGCGAGTTGTCGCGCCGCGCCGTCGCGGCTCTGGCGCCCGGTGAAAGCCACGTGCACATTTATGACAGCCCGCTGCAGGTGCTCGCCGGCCTGCTTGCGGTCGGATTTCTGCTGACTCTGCTGGTCCGCCCCCTGCACAGATCCGGGATCACGGATCGCAAATAATTTTTTTCCTCTGTATTGCCGGTGTTTTAGCGTGCTGCGCGGAGCCCGCGCGTGCCGCCCCGCGGTAGAACTCGATCAGGAGTTCGGGCGCTCGACCCCGTAGCCGGGGCCCCATCGGAGAGCCCGGACCGGTCCAGCTTCGGCGAATTGCCGGCATTCTAGATCCTGCCGGCAGGGGCCTGCGTGCGATGGGCGACTGTAGTGGCGATACAACTCAACTCCGTTGCCGGTCCGGACAACACCGGCTGAGAGGCGCCTCCAAAAAAATCGACACAGCGGAACGACAAAGCAATCCGGCACAGGCGCGGCCGCCCTCCGGCTGGTAAACTAAATCTTTACCCCCGGTGGCGACCACATCCAAGCCGCGCGTATGCGCGGTCCGTTATCTCAACACCGTGCCCCTGATCTGGGGACTCGAGCATTCTCCCTCCCTGCACGGCGTCTTCGACCTGCGCTATGAGCTGCCGTCGGTCTGCTCCGATCAGATCGCGCGCGGCGAGGCCGACATCGGCATCCTGCCCGTGATGGAGATGGCGCGGCAGAAGCTTTCTTACTTTCCCCAAACCGGCATCGCCTGCCGCGGTCCTGTGCGCAGCATCCTGCTGATCTCAAAAGTCCCCTTCGCGCACATCCGGAGGCTTGCGGCCGACGCGGGATCGCGCACCTCCGTAATGCTGGCGCGCGTGATCCTGGCCGAACGCTTCGGCGCCGAGCCGCGCGTGTTTCCGCAGCCGGCCGACTTGCCCGCGATGCTCGAAAGCGCCGACGCGGCGCTGATCATCGGCGATCCGGCCCTGCACCTCGATCCCGCTTCCCTGCCCTTCGCCTCCCTGGACCTGGGCGCCGAGTGGGTCGCGATGACCGGCTTGCCGATGGTCTTCGCGGTGTGGTGCGGCCGCCCGGAAGTGATGCGGCCCGAATACGAGCGCGTGTTCGTCGAATCCTGCCGCTACGGCCTGGAGCACGTCGGCGACATCGCGCGCCTCCAGCCGGCCACGCGCGGCATCCGCGAGGCGCTGGCGCGCGAGTATCTCACGCGCCACATCGTTTTCGAGCTGAATGAAAAAGATCTGGAAGGGATGCGGGTATACTTGCAACATGCGCTCCGTCTGGATCGCGTAACCGTCGCGGCGGGCGCAGTGGAAGGAGATTCCGAACGATGATGACCCGCGCGGAAGCCATTGACTTGTTCCGCAGCGATGACCTGATCGGCATCGGCATGGCGGCCGACGCCGTCCGCCGCAAGCTCCACCCGGAGGGCATCGTCAGCTACATCATCGACCGGAACGTCAATTACACCAACGTCTGCACCGAGTATTGCAGCTTCTGCGCCTTTTACCGGCCGGTGGGACACGCCGAAGGGTATGTGCTGCCGAACGAAGTCATCTACGAGAAGATCCGCGAAACCATCGAACTCGGCGGCACCGGCATCCTCATGCAGGGCGGTTTGCACCCGGACCTGAGGATCGAGTACTACGAACAACTGCTGCGCGGCATCAAGAAGCGCTTCGATATCTGGTGCCATTGCCTGTCGGCGCCGGAGATCATGAATATCGCCGAAGTAAGCGGACTGACCGTACGCGAGACGCTGATCCGGCTGCGCGACGCAGGGCTCGATTCGGTTCCGGGCGCCGGAGCCGAAATCCTGGATGACGACGTGCGCCACCGCATCGCGCGCCTCAAGTGCAGCACCCAGGAGTGGCTCGACGTGCACCGCACCTGCCATCAGCTTGGTATCCGCACCACCGCCACGATGATGTTCGGAACAGGCGAAACCATCGGGCAGCGCCTGAACCACTTCGACGCCATCCGCAATTTGCAGGAAGAAACCGGGGGGTTCACGGCGTTTATTCCGTGGGCATTCCAGCGCGAGCAAACCTCGCTCGGCCGCTTCGTCAAGGAAGAAGCCACGGCGGTGGAATATTTGAAAATGCTGGCGCTCTCCCGCCTGTACCTGCCGAATATCCTGAACATTCAGTCCTCCTGGGTGACGCCGGGCCTGAAGACTTGCCAGATGGGGTTGCGCTTCGGCGGCAACGATGTCGGCAGCATCATGATCGAAGAGAACGTCGTGAGCGCCGCGGGCACGCATCATCGCGCCAGCGAAGAAGAGCTGCGGCGCCTGATCCGCGACGCCGGCTTTATCCCCAAACAGCGGGACACGCTGTACCGGACGTATTTCTTGAACTGAACCACCCTTCCCCGGGTTGCCGCCGCGACACGCAGGAAGAAGGCAAAGGAACCGTGTTTCGATTCGAGTTGCAGGCGATCTGTCCGGAAACGGGAGCGCGCGCCGGGCTGCTGCACACCGCGCACGGCGTCGTCCAGACGCCGGTGTTCATGCCGGTGGGCACCCAGGCCGCCATCAAAGCCGTCCTCAACCGCGACCTGATCCAGGACCTGGACGCCCAGATCATCCTGGCCAACACCTACCACCTTTACCTGCGTCCTGGACCGGAAACCGTGCGCGCGCTCGGAGGACTACACGGCTTCATGAGCTGGCCACGCGCGATTTTGACCGACTCCGGCGGTTTTCAGGTCTTCAGTCTCGATGCGCTGCGCAAAGTGACCGAACAAGGCGTGCTGTTTCACAGCCACCTCAATGGCGATCCGCACATGTTCACCCCCGAATCAACCATTGACGTGCAGATGGCGCTCGGCTCAGACATCATGATGGTGCTCGATGAATGCCTGGCCTACCCGGCAAGCCATGAAGCGGCGCGCGTTTCCACGGAACGCACTCTGCGCTGGGCGCGGGCGGCCTACGCGCATTACCGCGACCGCGCCAATGGCGCGCAAGCCTGCTTCCCGATCGTGCAGGGTTCAATGTACGCCGACCTGCGGCGGCATTGCGCGGAGAAACTGCTCGAGCTTGACGCCGACGGTTACGCGATCGGCGGATTGTCGGTGGGCGAGCCGCGCGCGCTCAGTCTGGAGATGACTGAAGTAACGGCTCCATTACTCCCAGTAGGACGGCCACGCTACGTGATGGGCGTCGGCATGCCGGAGGAGCTGATGGAATACGTCGCGCGCGGCGTCGACATGATGGATTGTGTTCTGCCCTCGCGGAATGCGCGGAACGGGTACTTGTTCACCTCGGCGGGACGGGTGGTCATCAAACAAGCCCGATACGCCCGAGATGAGCGGCCGATCCCGGGCCGGTGGATAGGGCCTGTTCCTGCTACACCTGCAAGAATTATTCGCGGGCCTACCTCCGTCATCTGTTCCTGGCCGGGGAGATGACCTTCTCCACGCTGGCGACGCTGCACAATCTGCGCCGGTACCTTGACATCATGCGAGAGATCAGACAGTGTATACTAGATGGGAAGTACCCCGCATACCTGCGCTCCCGGCGTACAGGTGAGCGAATAGAGCCGTAGACCTCCGCATGCAATATCTCGCTTTCTGGCTTCAGCAGCAGCCCGCGCCGAATCCGCTGATGGGTTTTTTGCCAATCGTATTTATCGTGCTGATCTTCTATTTCCTGGTATTCATGCCCATGCAGAAACAGAAGAAGCAGCAGGCCCAGATGCTGGCCGGATTGCAGGCCGGCCATGAGGTGCTGACCACGGGAGGCATTGTCGGAACCATCGTGAACGTCGACGAGGAAAATCTGATCCTGCGCGTGAAGCCGGACAACGTGAAATTGCTGATCAAGCGCAGCGCCGTGGCCAGCCTGGTCACACCGCCAAAGACGGAGGAGAAGAAATAAGCCGATGAGCAAGAATCTGACCTACAAGGCGCTGTCTATCCTGGCCGTGACGCTGGCCTGCTTTGCAGGCATCTTCGGTCTGCCTACCTCGATGGAGTCCTTGCGGAAGAATTTTCAGAGCCGCATCCATTTGGGCCTGGATCTGAAGGGCGGCAGCCAGTTGGTGATGCAGATCCAGTTGCAGGACGCCTTTAAGACGGAAGCCGACACGGTGATCCAGCGATTGCGGCAGGATCTCTCCGGAAAAGGCATCCCTTTCACCGACATCAACCGCAATGATCCGAACTCCATCGAAACCGCGGCTTCCATCGAAGTGAACGTTCTGGGCGTTCCTTCCACACGGGCCGGCGATTTCCGCACCGTGGTTCAGGATAACTACGGGCAATGGAACATGGTTACCGTGGGGCCGACCGATTACCGGCTGACCATGAAACCGACGGAAGCTCTCATCCTGAAACAGGACGCCCTGGCGCAGACGATGAGCACGATTCAGCGCAAGATCGACGGGCTGGGGCTGGCGGAATCGAGCGTGCAGCAACGCGGCGGCGCCAACGCCGAAGCCGAGATCCTGGTGCAGTTGCCGGGCGTCGAGGATCCGGCGCGCATCAAGCAGATGCTGCAAACCGTGGGCAAGCTGGAACTCCGCGAAGTTCAGGGCGGGCCCTTCAGTTCCCGCGAGGACGCTGTCTCCAGCAGGAACGGCATCCTGGGACTCGGCTCGGAGATCGTCCGCGTGCGCACGCGCGGCGGAGAGCCTGCTTCGTTTTACATCCTGGCGCGGACGCCGGTCGTCACCGGCCGTGACCTGCGCAACGCACAGGCGCAACAGAACGCCACCACTCGGGCCTGGGAAACGACGTTCGTGCTGACGCAAGATGCCGCCGCGCGGTTTGAGCGCTTTACCGGCGCCAACATCGGACGGCAACTGGCGATCGTGTTGGACGGCGCCGTGCTGAGCGCGCCGACCATTCAGGGCCAGATTCGCGATCAAGGCGTGATCGAAAACATCGGCTCGCGTGAAGAGGCCGCAGATCTCGCGCTCAATCTCCGCGCCGGATCGCTCCCGGCCGGGCTGGTGTATTTAGAAGAGCGCACGGTGGGCCCCAGTCTCGGCGCCGATTCCATCCGTTCCGGCATGATGGCGGGCGCGGCGGGCCTGATCGCGGTGGTGGCCGTGATGCTGATTTACTATAAGCACGCGGGCGTCAACGCCACTGTGGCCCTGATCCTGAATGCCCTCATCCTGATCGCGGCGCTGGGATACTTCGGCGCGACGCTGACGCTGCCCGGCATCGCCGGCGTGATTCTGACCATCGGCATGGCCGTTGACTCGAACGTGCTGATCTTTGAGCGCATCCGCGAGGAGCTGCGGGGCGGCAAAGCAATTCCGGCGGCCATTGATCTGGGTTTCAACAAGGCGGTCGTGACGATCATGGACACGCACGTGACCACGATCGTGTCCTGCGCATTTCTGTTTTTGTTCGGCACCGGGCCGGTGAAGGGCTTCGCGATCACTTTGACGATCGGTCTGCTGGCGAATCTGTTTACCGCGATCTTCGTTTCGCGGGTGATGTTTGAGTGGAGTTTGAACCGGCATCCGCGGATGCAAACGCTTAGTATTTAGGCAGTTTGCACGCGGCTGGTTTTGTGGTATCGTAGACCCTTTTGGACCGGCGAAAACCCGGCGCGGCAGGGAACTTTGGAGTATCCTCCGGTGTCTACTAAGACGTAGGCCGGTGTCGATCGACAGCGAATGCAAATCTTCTCGAATACGAATTTCGACTTCCTGAGATGGAAGTGGCCCTTCATCATCGCCTCCCTGTTGCTGATTGCGATGGGAATCGTCAGCTTGGTGGTCAAGGGCGGCCCGGCGTACGGGATCGACTTCCGGGGCGGTGCGGAAATTAAGATTCGCTTCAAGGATCAGCCGCCGGTCGAACAGATCCGCTCGGCTCTGGCTTCTAAAATTAAAGGCGAAATTTCCGTGCAAGAAATCACCGGGCTGAACCAGCTCTTGATCGGCACCGAAATCGCCGACGAAACGCAGCTCAACGCCAACCGGGAATTGATCGAGGCCAGCCTGCGGGAGATGTTCGGCAGCGGCGAAGGCAAGCCGGACTTGAATAACGCCGCCTCAGACCAGATCGCGGACCTGCTGCGCGGCCCGTTGCAGCAAGCGGGTTCCACCGCCTCCGAGATGGAAATCCAGGACATGATCGAGGCCATCAAGAATTACAGTGCGTCGAAGGGCGGAATCATCTCATCGTTTGACGAACTTTCGAGCCTTCCAGGTGTCACGCCTCAGGCGATCCATGCCTTGCAGGCGACCTTTTCGCTGGGACCCTTCGCCGTGATCTCGACCGACGTGGTGGGTCCGAAGATCGGAGCCGAGCTCCGGCAAAAGGCCATTTACGCGACGCTGCTCGCTCTGGGCGGAATGCTGGTGTACATCGCGTTCCGTTTCGAATGGATTTACGGGGTGGCGGCGGTGATCGCGGTGTTTCACGACACCATCATTACCATCGGTTTGTTTTCGATCGCCAACAAGGAAATCTCGCTCACCGTCGTGGCGGCGCTGCTTACTCTGGTCGGTTATTCGATGAATGACACCATCGTCATCTTCGACCGGATTCGTGAAAACCTGAAGACCATGCGCCGGGAGTCGCTCACCAGCCTGATCAACCTGAGCGTGAATCAGACGCTGAGCCGGACGGTGATGACCAGCGGCCTTACGTTTCTGACGGCGCTGGCGCTATGGCTGTTTGGCGGCGACGTGCTGAATGGATTTTCCTTCGCCCTGGTGGTGGGGATTTTAGTCGGGACGTACTCGTCCATATTCGTGGCGAGCCCGATCCTGGTGTTCTGGCAGGATTTTGCGGCGTCGCGGAAGACGCCCTCGATGCAGCCCGCGTCGAGGCCGCCCGCGGCAAAACTGGAAAAACAACCCGCGGGCGGACGAAAGGCCGCGCAACGATAGATTTCTGGCAGTAGGAGGCAACCGAGATGTTTGATCAAACATTCGTGGATGGGGTAGGAAAGACGAACAAAAGCTGGACCGTGATGCTTTCAGCCGTGGTGCAAAGCATCATCCTGGTGATTCTGATCATCATTCCCCTGATCTTTACGGATGTGCTGCCGCAGGCCCAGTTGGCGTCGATGCTGGTAGCCCCCCCGCCGCCCCCGCCGCCTCCTCCTCCGCCGCCCCCGCAGCAGGTGAAGGTGGTGAAAGTGGCCCCCCGCCAATTCGACGCGGGCCGGCTGATGGCGCCCAAGACCATTCCGAAGACCGTCGCGATTATTGAAGAATCCGAGTTGCCACCCTCCATCGCTGACGTCCAGGTGCAGGGCGTGCCCGGCGGCATCGGTCCCGCCGTTAGCATGAGCGGATTGGCCAGCGCCGCGCCGCCTCCGCCGCCGCCCCCCCCGCCCCCGCCCCCGCCGCCCCCTCCTCCGTAGCCCACCGGCCCG
>CAZTKA010000014.1:0-19856 GCA_964614015.1 uncultured Bordetella sp.
GCGATGCCGGAGATGAACTGAATATTCCAGGTAGTCATGGTGAGCTGAAAGTTGCCAGCCTGCGACGGCTGCGACCACCAGCGGATGAAGCCCTCCGGATAACAGAAGGAGGCGTTCCACTGCGGCGCGTTGCTGACGGTTTCGTGATAGATCAACTGCACCATGCGCTTCTGATATTCGGGCGTCAGCACGCTGAGCACCGTGGGCGCCTGGCTGACACCCCAGATCCACTCCGAGCCGTGGTCAGCCTGCTGGTCGCGTTGATAGTATCCATCCCAATCGGGCACGGTGGCCTTCGTGTAGACCGTCGGACCTCCTTTGGCCTTGGCAGCGGCCAGCAGGGCCTCCCAGTGTTCCTTGGCGGTCTTGTACGGATACTTGCTCACGATCTGCTCGCGCGGAAACGTTTCCTCGCAGCTTGGCCCCCAGGAAGCCGACGTCGGTGGATTCGGGCCCATCCGCTGCTCATTCCACATCTCGGTCAGGCGGCGCGGAACGTTGCAGCGGTAATAACGCGGGTCAAGCCAATACTGCTTGTCCTTGTAGAAGTTTTTCGACGAAAACACGTCGATGGGCAGCGGCTGGACCCCCGCTGGGGGACCCAGGATCACCGGCGCGGGGCGTCCTTTTCCCTTACCGGCGAACTGACCCGGCACGCCCGGCGGTTGCGCCTGCTTCCCCTGTGCCGAGGCCCTTTCCGCCATCGGCGCAAGCAACCACACGACTCCAATCACAGCGGCTGGAAGGGCGTAAATTCGGTATCTCATGAGCGTATAACTTGAGTCGTTCCCATGATACACCGTGGTTACACTCCGTGCGACCCCCGACCGGGGGTGTTCTGGTGGCTGGCGCCGGTGAGGTCGGCGCCGCTGCAGCGAACTCCGTGGGACCCCCGACCGGGGGTGTTCTGGTGGAGGGGAGCCGCCGGCCGGGAGCGCGGCGGAAGCAAATCGGCGCGCACGGAGGCGCCCCGAAGTGGACGCCGGACGGCTGACGGCTCACGCTTTAGTGTCCTAGCTGGACGGCGAACAAGAGGGCCACCCCGGAGGTCTGGAGACTCGAAGATTTCCTGCCAGAGAAAAAGTAAAAAAGTAACTACTTAAAGATATCCAGGATCTCCGCGGGCAGCTCGTCCTGTGGCTTGTCCCAGCCAACTTCGAAGTGCTTTTCCCAGTTCTGCGCCCACGGGCGGCCGTAGTAATCGATGTAGCGGTCGCTGGCCGCGGTCAGTTGCGTCGGGCGGCCATTCACGTTTTGCAGGTTGCTCAGGCATTCGATATAGGTGTAGCGGCGCGTGGCGTTGTCGAGCGTGGCCTGCCGCAGGAAGCGCATGTTCAGGTGCACGGGCGCGACGAACGCTTCCGGATCGTAAAACACCGCCTCGTGATCCAGCCCCACGAACACGCCGTTGTTATACGCCGGCTTGAACGTCTCAATTGCTTCCAGCCGCCCGCTGAATTCGAACATGGAATGCGAGATGGTCCAGGCCTGCACGTTGGCGGTCCATGTCACCAGAGTGGTTCCGTCCCAGAATCCGACCGTTTCCCCGTACCACTGCGGAACCTGTTGCACGTGCTGCCTGCCGAGCAAGACCTGCCGGAAGAAATTCGCGGCGAGCCCCGACATGAACTGCACCTGGTTCACGTTCATCATCAATTGAAAATTGCCGCCCGCCGACGCCTGCGACCACCAGCGCATGAACCCTTCCGGATAACAGAACGATGCGTTCCACTGCGGCGCGTTGTTCACGCCCTCGTGATAGTTCATCTGCACCATGCGCTTTTGATACTCCGGGGTGAGCAGCGAGAGAATCGTGGGCGTCTGGTTGATCGTTCCCCACGTCCACTGCGAGCTGGAATACGAGGGATCACGGCCATACCAGCCGTCCCAATCGGGCGCCGTCGCCTTGGTGTACACCGTCGGTCCGCCCGACGCCTTCGCTTGCGCCATCAGGGCCTCGTAATGTTGCTTCGCCGTTTTGTACGGGTACGGGCTCAGGATCCGTTCCCGAGGGTAATCGATATTGCAGTCGCCCCATGCCGCCGACGCCGGCGGATTCTGGCCGATACGGCCCGAGGTCCAGATATCGGTGATCTGTCGGGGCGTATTGCAGCGGAAGTAGCGTTTGTCCAGCCACAGCGCCCGGTCCTTGTAAAAATTTTTCGAGGTAAACAAGTCGATGGGCAAGGCCTCCATTCCAGCGGGCGGCCCCGCGAACGTCGGCGTGTTCCCGCGTCCGAAACCTCCACCCTTCCCTTTCCCCGGACCCTGCTTCTGCTGCGCCAAAACTTCCCCGGGATCCAGCTGCGCCGCCCAGAAGGCGATCAGCACGGCGAGCGTACACGAGACGTACGATACGGCTCTCATTGCGGCCTTGGCTCCTAGACGTTCCGGAACCGATCATAGCACTCCCGGCATGCCATCATGCTGGGCTCAATGAATGTATGATGAAACGCATGGGAAACCCTCGGGAGGGCGCATGCGTGGAAAGATGATGTGGGGGATTCTGCCGTTATGGGCGATCTGGATATGGAAGGCCGCGGCGGCCGACGCGCCGATCACCAGCGACCCGATACCGGAACCGGTGGTCAAGCGCGGACTGGCCGTCGAAATCAGGGACCTGGCGCGCCTGCCGGATACGCGCGGGCTTCGTCCCGCCGGCGAGGATGTCGCGCCCACCGCCTGGGCTCGCGTGAGTTATGTGCGGGACCTGCCCGATGGCCGCCGCTTCGCCAACGACTCGCGGGGGTTTCTCTATCTGATTGGCGCCGACAACCAGCCGCATCTGTACGCGGACATGGCCGCGGCATTCCCGTTCGGCGTCTATACACGCCTGGAGAGCGGCTTCATCGGATTCGCGTTTCATCCGGAGTTCGCCACCAACGGCCTGTTCTACACGGTGCATAGCGAAAGGGCGGCGGGGAATCCGAAGACGCCCGACTTCATTCCCATCGGCTATGGCCTCGAGCATGTGACGTATCACAACGTCATCACGGAATGGCATGCGTCCAACCCGGCGGCCAGCACGTTTCAGGGAACGCGCCGCGAGCTGTTGCGCGCAGCCCACGTCGTCCAAAACTTGACCCACCCGATGGGGGCGGTCGAGTTCAACCCGACGGCGCGGCGCGGCGACCCGGATTACGGACTGCTTTACACGAGCGGCAGCGATTTCGGATTCAGCAACGGCGGCGGGCCGAATGCGAGCAACCCGGCGCAAACGCAGCGCCTGGACTCGGTCATCACGGCGATTCTGCGGATCGATCCGCGCAGCCCTTCGGTGTCCAAGGGGCAGAAGGGGCTGGGCGATTACACGATTCCGATGGCCAACAAGTTCGCCGCCGACGGCGATCCGAACACGCTGGGGGAAATCTACGCCTACGGGTTCCGGAACGCCCACCGGCTCTCCTGGGATATTGACGGCACGATGTTCGCCTCCGACATCGGCATGGACCACATTGAGGAAATCAACATCGTGCACAATGGCGGCAATTACGGCTGGATGAAGCGCGAGGGGTACTTTGCCAACGGGCGGCCTTTGGGCGGCGCGCTGAACCAGTTGTTCCGGCTGCCGGCGGAAATCCTGGACGGGCGGGTGAAGGACGGGTTCACCTATCCGGTCGCGGTCTTCGATCACGACGAAGGCCGCGCGGTGACCGACGGGTTCGCTTACCGCGGGCGCATCGCCGCGCTGAACGGAAAATTCGTCTTCGGCGACATCGCATCGGGGCGCGTGTTCGCCTCCGAGCTGGCCGCGATGAAGAAGGCCGACGACGGCATTCCGCAGACGGTCGCGCCAGTGGAAGAGATTCAGCTTTACGTCCGCGATGCGAGCGGCAATCGCGTGGACGTTTCGTTCCGGGAGCTGGTGGAGAAGACCATGGGCGCGAGCGTGGCCCGCGCCGATCTGCACATCAGCCGCACGCGCGACGGCGAGTTGCTGCTCACGTCGCGGCAGGACGGGATGATCCGCATGCTGGTCCCGGAGGGCGGCGCGGGGAGCGAGGCGGGGAAGCGGTGAGATCCCTGTCTTGAGGTCTGGCTGTCGGGCGGACGGGGACCCAGGCTCAACAACAGGCGGCTCTCATGTGAGACGATCTTTGAGTGAACCACGTTAACCTCGAGACAAGGAGCGACATGATTCGAGTACACAGGAAGACCGGTTACATTCTCGTGGCGGCGCTGGCGATCACGGCGGTGGCCCGGGGGCAGTGGGACCCATATCCATGGAAGGGAGTGCCGCGGACGCCGGATGGCAAGGTCGATTTGAACGCGCCCGCGCAGCGGACCTCGTACGGCAAGCCTGATCTATCGGGCTTCTGGCTGCCCGAGAACCCCACGAAGTATCTGCTGAATCTGGCCGCCGACATGAAGCCGGAGGAGATTCCACTGAAGCCGTGGGCGCGCGATCTTTACAACCACCGCATCGAGACCAACGGCAAGGATCACCCTGGCGCGTACTGCCTGCCTTCCGGCATTCCGGAAAAACTCAACATCCCTGACGGCCTCAAGCTGGTGCAGACCGAAGACCTGGTGATCCTGCTGCACGAGTCGCGCACGATCTACCGGCAAATCTTCACCGACGGACGTTCGCATCCCAAAGACGCGCAGCCGACCTGGATGGGGTATTCGATCGGCCGTTGGGAAGGCGACACGCTGGTGGTGGACACGATCGGGCAGAACGGCAGGACCTGGCTCGATATGCGCGGGCTCCCCGGCACGGAATCCTTGCGCGTCATCGAGCGGTACAGGCGGCCGCGGATCGGGCGCATGGATATCGAAGTCACCATCGACGATCCGGAGGCGTACACCAGGCCGTGGAAGGTCAACCTGGTCTGGCGGCTGTTGCCGGATACGGATCTGATCGAGAGTATCTGCGAGGAGAACAACAAGGATCCGGTGCACATGGTCGGCAAGTAGGAAGCCGCGGCGACCGCGGCGCGCCGGCCTTTCCTACTTCGGCAGCGGGACAGGGAACAGACGGAAAGGACCTTGGTCGGCGTCGGGGTTCTTGGCGTCGCGCTGGCGAAGCTTTCCTTCGATGGTCCAGCCCATGCCTTGCGTGACCGTGACGGCCGGAGTGCCGCCTTCCATGCCGCCTTCTTTGAGCGTCGTGATTTCGACGCTGTCGCCATCCGGTACGCCCATGGCGGTACGTCCGCCGCCTTCGGCGATGATCAGGCGCCGGCCGTCGATCGGGCGCATTCCGTCGGGACCTTGGAGCGGACGCGACAGCTTGAGATCGGTGATCCGGGTGACCTTGCCGTCTTTGGCCAGATCAAGGCGCAGAAGCTTGCCGGTGGTGACGCTGTTGACGTAGAGCTTGTCGGGATCGCTGAGGAAAGCGAGGCCGTCGGCTCCGGCCAGCAGCGGGTCGGAGGCGGCCTCCACGGCCGTAGACGCGCCCTTGGCGAACATGAAGATCCTGGCCCCGTTCGTGTCGGTGACGTAGATGGATCCATCCTCGCGCACGGCGAGGTCATTGCAGAAGGGGTTGGCCGTGGGGATGGTCAGGGTCTCTTTGGGGGCGCCGGTTTTGAGGTCGAAGGTTTTCACGCCGGCCTTGCAGACCAGCAACCGCCCCGAGTTTTCATCGGCCAGCACGCCGAGCAGCGGCCCCGGCGTGCTGCTCGCGTCGATCCACTGCGTGGCGGTGTTTTGGCCGGCCGGAATCCGCCAGATGGTGCTGGTGCCCCAGCTCCCGATGATGATGGCTCCGTCCGAGGTGGAGGTGATGCTTTCCGGGAAGAGATTCTTGCTCGGAATGGAGATGATCTGCGGGTCGGCGGCGTAGAGCGCACAGGCGGCAGCGATTGCAAGGTTCGCGGCGGCGGCCCGCCTGGTCCAGGGTTTGGCAGGGTGCATAATCCTTATGATGACCGAAAACGGAGCAGCCAAGGGAACGTTCCTCGCTGGTGATTCGGACTCGAACTTCCGGCGCCGGCTTGCGGAACCGGTGCCCAGCGGCTGAGCCAATGGTTGATATAAGATAGCGGAAGATGCAACAGACACGCCGACAAGTATTGAAGACCGCGGTTGCCGGCGCCGCCGGAATGGTTCTGGGCGCGCCCGCGCTTCGGTTGAGTGCGCAGTCGGTCGTTTCGGGCACGGAAAAACTGGCTGATGATCTCTACATTGTTCGCTTACCGGGAGAAGCCGCCGTGGTGGCGCACACGAGCCGCGACGGCGTGCTGCTGGTCGATGGCGGGTCCTCGGCCGGCTCCGATGCCGTGCTCAAGGCGGTGGCCACGCTTCCCAATGGCAGCGGCAGGATTCACACGCTCTTCAATACGCACTGGCATCCCGAGCAGACCGGCTCCAACGAGAAACTGGGCAGGAGCGGCGCCACGATCATCGCCCATGAGAACACGCGGCTGTGGCTGCAACAGAATATCACGTGGCCCTGGAACGGACGGAAATTCGAGAAGCTTCCCAAGATCGCCCAGCCCAACAAGACGTTCTATGATAAGGGCGCGCTCGATTCCGGTATCCGCTACGGCTACATTTCGGACGCGGCGCATACCGACGGCGATCTCTACGTCTACTTCCCGGAGCAGAACGTGCTGGCGGTGGGCGATGCCGCATATGGGGAAGGCTGGCCCGAGGTCGATTGGTGGACTGGTGGCTGGATCGGCGGCATTGTCGGCGGACTGCAACGCATCCAGAGCGTGGCATTCAGCAGTGGCGGCCGCGATACCAGGATCGTTCCGGCGCGCGGTCCGGTGCTGAGCTTTGCCGACATCGCCGAACAGGTGGAGATGTACGGCACGATCTACGACCGTCTGAATCAGATGTTGAACAAAGGGCGCGGCCCCTCGGAAGGCGTCGAGGCTAAGCCGGCAAAGGAATTTGAGGCTAAGATGGGCAACGCGGACGAGTTCATCCGGCGCTCCTTCGAGAGCCTGTGGGCCTATCTTTCGCCGGACGCGTGAAGAGGCCGAGGGAGTTGTAACGAATGACACGACATGGGAAGAGATGGGTTCCCCTGGTAGCCGGGATGAGCCTGGCGGGGGTGCTTACGGTGCCATCGGTCAGCCAGGATGCCTCTGACGCGCACCTGGCAACCGTCAAGCAGTACTGCTCGGGCTGCCACAGCGACAGGCTCAAGACCGGCGGCGTCAGCTTCGAAGGCGTCACGGCCGGCAGCATCGCGAAGGATCCCGAATTGTTTGAGAAGGCAGTGCGCAAACTGCGCGGGCGCGTCATGCCGCCTCCGGGCGCGCCGCAGCCCGACGGGAAGGCTGTGGAAGCGCTGGTGGCATGGCTGGAGGACTCGCTCGACAAGGTTCCCAGCACTGTTCAAGCAGGGGCGCACATCACCGACCAGGTCGTTCTGCACCGGTTGAATCGCAAGGAATATGAAAACGCGGTCCGCGATCTGCTTCTGGTCGAGGTCAATGGCGCCGAATTGCTGCCGCAGGACGACACGGCTCAGGGCTTCGACAACATCGCCTCCGCGCTGCAGGTTTCGCCGTCCTTTATTGAGCAGTACGTCATTGCGGCCCGCAACGTCGCTCTGAAGGCGCTCGGGAAGGCCGATGCCCGCGCGCAAGGTTGGACCTTCCGCGCGGCGCCCGGAAATCAGCTCACGCACGTTCCCGGATTGCCGCTCGGCACGCGCGGCGGCATTCTGGCGAAAGTAGATCTGCCTGCCGACGGCGAGTACCGCATCAACATCGCTGACATGGCCACGCACATCTGGGGCAACGGCATGGAGTACGAGAATCCGCTGGTTGTGACGCTTGACAACAAGATCATCTATGAGGCGGTCATCGGCGGCGAGGAGGACACCAAGCTTTACGATCAGGTGCAGAGCGGGGCGCTCGACCGGGTCAATGCCCGCTTGAAGAACATCACGTTCCAGGCGACCGCGGGGCCGCACAGGATCGGCGTCACCTTCAGGCGGAAGAGTTTCGCCGAATCCGACGATCAGTTGCAGATTATGGCGCCCGGCGGCGGGCAGGATCGTTTGTACCGCGTCAGTTCGTTCCAGCTTCTGGGGCCCTTCGATGCGAAAGGGCTCAGTTCCACGCCCAGCCGCGACCATATCCTCACCTGCAACCCGGCCAAGGACACCAGCCAGGAGCCGGAAGCCTGCGCGCGTGAGATCCTCTCGAGGCTGGCGAAGCGGGCATATCGACGTCCGGTCACGGCCGAGGATGTCACGGAGCTCATGCAATACTATGCTGACGGCGCCAAGGAGGGTGGTTTCGAGTCCGGAATTCGCTCGGGCATCACGGGAATACTGGCGAGCCCGTTCTTCCTGTATCGCGGCGAGCGCGTCCCGGCCGGGCTGAAGCCGGGCGAAAAATACGCGATCTCGGATCTCGAACTTGCCTCCAAACTCTCGTTTTTCCTGTGGAACTCGATTCCCGACGATGAGTTGCTCGATCTCGCCATTCAGAACAAACTCAGGGATCCGGTGACGCTAGGCAGGCAGGTCCAGCGCATGCTGGCCGACCCCCGGTCCCACACCCTGGCGAGCAATTTCGTGCATCAGTGGCTGGACATGAAGCGGCTTGACGACATTGTTCCGGATAATGACGTCTTCCCATACGCCTCCGGCCGGATGGACCCACGTCAGGACTTCCGCACTGAACTGACGCTGTTTGCCGACAGCATCTTCCGCGAGGACCGCAGCGTGGTGGATTTGCTGCGCGCCAGCCACACGTACTTGAATGAGCGGATCGCTCTGCACTACGGCATTCCCGACGTGAAGGGCGACCGGTTCCGCCGCGTCGAACTGAAGGACTCCGTGCGATGGGGCCTGCTGGGCAAAGGCGCGATCCTGATGGCGGCCGCCTATCCCAACCGCACCTCTCCTGTGCTGCGGGGAGCGTTCATTCTGAAGCATGTGCAGGGCGTCCCGCCGCCCACGCCGCCGCAAGGCGTCCCGGCGCTGAATGACAAAGATATTGGCACGACGAAGGCCTTGACGGTTCGCGAGCTGATGGCGCAGCACCGCGCCAACCCGACCTGCTCGGCCTGCCACGCGGTCATGGACCCGCTGGGTTTCGCGCTGGAAAACTTCGATGCGACAGGCATGTGGCGAGATAAGGACCGCTACGCGGGAGTCGCTATCGATTCGGCGGGCGAGCTACCCGACGGCACGAAGCTCACCGGGCCGGACGATCTGCGCCAGGCCCTGCTGCGCCGTCCTGAACAGTTCGTGCAGACCTTCGTCGAAGGGTTGTTGACGTATTCGATGGGCCGCACCCGCGAGTACTACGATATGCCCACGGTCCGCCGAATCGTACGGGAGACGGCTGCGGTGGATTACAGGTTTTCTGCCATCGTGCAGGGGGTGGTTCAGAGCGAGCAGTTCAGGATGCGCCGCGCACCCCAGCCGGCGCTGAAGGCGAGTAGATAACAAGAGCCTTTCCTGCAAGCACACCGTGGATGCGCTGGCGACGGAGGTTCGTGGAATAGCGATGATCCGGTCCCAACCCTGCCGCAAACTGCCGCAAACTGATGTATAATTAACCGCGTAAGGAGACGACTGCATGTTCTTATCCAAGAAGCACATTCCGCGGCGCACGGCCTTAAAGGGCATCGGAGCCACAGTCGCGCTGCCGCTTTTGGACGCCATGGTTCCGGCCGCCACTGCGCAGTCGGTGACCGCCGCGGGAAAGACGCCGAAACGTTTCGCTTTTGTAGGCTTCCCGCACGGCGCGATCATGGACCGCTGGTCGCCGAAGGAAACCGGCACGAACTACACGATGTCGGAGATCTTGCAGCCTCTGGAACCGTTCCGCAAACATCTGACCATCGTCTCCGGCTTGCGCAACAAGCCTGCGGAAACGCCCGAACCCCACGGCTACATCGAGCAAGGCTGGCTCACCTGCGTGAAGCCCTGGGACTTCGGCAAGGCGGGTCCGGACTCCGGGGTGAGCTGCGACCAGATCGCCGTCCGTTACATCGGGCAAGACACCCGTGTGCCGTCGCTTGAGCTGACCACGGCCCAGGGCAGCGCGCGCGTGGCCTGGCGCACACCGACGCAGTCGTTGCCGCAGGAGGGCAACCCGCGCGCGGTATTCCAGAAACTGTTCGGGCAGGGCGACACGGATCAGGAACGCGCGCAGATCCTGGCGGAGACCGGCAGTATTCTCGACCGGGTGCAGGAACAGGCGCGGCGCCTGCAAGCCAGCCTGGGCGTGCAGGATCGCATCGTGGTCAGCGACTATCTCGATTCGGTCCGCGAGATCGAGCGCCGCGTGCAGATGGCGACCAAGAACAACGATCCGGAGCTGGTGATTCCGGATGCGCCGGTCGGCACGCCCAATGATCTCACCGAGTATTTCAAGTTGATGTTCGACCTGATGGCGCTTGCCTTCCAGGCCGACATCACCCGCGTGATTACGTTCTCGCTGGATCGCGAAGCCAGCATGCGCACGTACACGAACCTCAACATTGCGGAAGGGTTCCACCCGCTATCGCATCACGGCAACAACCCGCAGAAGATGGACAAACTGGTGCAGATCCAGCGGTACCACAGCGAAGTGTTCGCCGGATTCATCAAGAAGATCGAGGCGGCCAAGGAAGGCGACGGCACCGTGCTGGATCACGCCACCATCCTGTTCGGCAGCAACATGAGCAACAGCGACCGGCACAATAACGATCCGCTGCCGTCGGCGATTCTGGGTCACGCCAACGGAAAGATCAAAGGCGGCCAGCACCTGAAGTATCCCCAGGATTCGCGCCACGCGGACCTGCTGTTCACGCTGCTGCAGCGCAATGAGATTCCGGTGAAATCGATCGGCGATTCGACCGAAGGTCTCTCGGAGGTCTAGGCATGCGCAAGCGCAAAGCGAACAGCGCGGCGGTTGCGGCATTGGCGGCCCTGCTGGCCGCCACGCCGATGAGGGCCGCCGGGCTGACGCTGCTGGAGGCGGCCGAGTCCGGCGACCTCCCGGCGGCCATGCGCCTGTTGAGCGCGCCGGGCGCCGACGTGAACGCCGCCGGCCCGGATGGCAGCACGGCCCTCATGTACGCCGCGGCCAACGGCGATCTCGAACTGGTCCGTGCGTTGATCCAGGCCGGCGCCGATGTCAAACGGGAAAACCAGTTCGGCACTTCGGCCATTACCGAGGCTGCGATCATTGGTTCCGCGCCGATTCTCGAAGCGCTGGTCAAGGCGGGCGCCGATCCCAACTTCAGGAACCCGGATGGCGAGACTCCGCTGATGGCTGCGGCGCGCAGCGGCAGAGTGGATGCGGCCAAAGCGCTGCTGGATGCGGGCGCCGACATTAACGCCAAGGAAAGCTGGGGCGGGCAGACGGCGCTGATGTGGGCGGCCGCCCAGGGCCAGGCCGAGATGGTGAAGTTCCTCGCCTCGAAGGATGCAAAACTGAACGAGCACGGCAAGATCAACCAGTGGGAGCGTAAGGTGATCCAGGAGCCTCGCCCGAAGGACATGAACAAGGGCGGGTTCACGGCGCTGCACTACGCCGCGCGGGAGGGCTGCGTGGCCTGCGTGCAGAACCTGCTGGCCGCCGGCGCTGATCCCGACGCGGAGGATCCGGACCGTGAGACGCCGCTGCTACTGGCGTTGGAGAACCTGCATTTCGACACGGCCGCTGCGCTCATCGAGGGCGGCGCCGATCTCGACAAGTGGGATCTGTTCGGACGCTCGCCCATCTACATGGCGGCCGATGTCAGCACGCTGCCCGTGAAGGGGAACGGCGCGGTGGCGGTGATCCCGAGTCCGGACAAGCTGACGGCCCTGGATGTGGCGCGCATGATGCTGGAGCGCGGCGCGAATCCGAACATTCAGTTGAAGCGGCGTCCGCCGTATCGGGATGTTCCGCAGGACCGGGGCGGCGACGCGATGCTCGCCCAGGGCGCCACACCGCTGTTGCGCGCGGCGCGCGCCGGCGATGACAAGTTTGTCGCCCTGCTGCTCGAATACAAGGCGTTGGTGGATCTGCCGAGCAAGGAAGGCATCACGCCGCTGATGGCCGCCGCCGGCGTCGACTTCGGCCAGCGCGTCACGCGGGGGCGCAACCGTACGGATGAAGGCGTGCTGGCGACCATGGATCTGCTGCTCAAGGCTGGCGCGGACATCCACGCCCGATCGCTGCTGGACCGGGTCCCTGGCCGTGGAGGCCGCGGCGGTCCCGCTGCGGCTCCAGCGGGTTTTGCCGCCGGCGACAGCGCCTCCGACCGCATCGCGCAGACCTTCCGGCGCGGCAGTCAGATGCCAGGCGCCAACGCCGTCCCGCACCAGACCGCCCTGCACGGCGCGGCCGAGCGCGGCTTCAATACGTTCATCGAGTTCCTTGTTGCTAACGGCGCCGACTTGACTGCAACGGACGCCAATGGCCGCACGCCCCTCGATGCCGCCCGCGGCGCGGGTGGCGCTCGCGGCGGTGCGGACGCGTTCCCGGAAACCGTGGCGCTGCTGGAATCGCTGATGAAGGCGAAGGGCATTCCGGTACCGCCGGCGCCGGCCGCCAGGTGATCGCGGAAATTCAGGGCCCTCTCCGGCTTCTTCCGCTTAGAGCGGCAGTCGTGAAAGGAAAATAGAGGCGGCTTACCGGGCGCCATAGCTCGCCGCGCGGCAACCGGCGACATCTGGGGCGCCGCCGGATCCGAAACTCTAACGGCCGTAGACGCGCAATTGCTTGCCGTCGGCTAATACGACACGCTCAAGCCGGATGATTTTCTGGCCGTCGGCGAACTGATAGCCGATGCCGGTGATCATGTCGCCGGGCTTGACCGTCGTCTTGGTCCAGCCGTTCGCGTCCATCCGGTTGATCGCGGGACCACCGACCTCCCATTTCTCCGTGCGGCCGTCATTGGTCTGGACTTCAAGAGTGATCATCGGGTGCGGATTGGTCCACGTGAACTCAATGACCTTGCCCTTTACGGTGACAAGCCGGTCATAGCTGACCGGCCAGGTGTGATGCGCCGCCAGCGGCATCACCGCAGACACCAGCGTGACGATGGCCAATGCTGCGACACAGTAAATCTTCATCGTTGCTCCCTCCCTGCGAGCCATTCTAGAGGAAAATCGCCGGGCCGCGCTGCGTGTTCTTGCGCGCCGGCATCTGGGACTATTCTTTTTTCAGAATTTTCATCACGGTCATTCTGGAAGCGCCCGAAGCATAAATCGAACCATCGGTATCCACGCCCAGCCCGTGTGCTCGCGGCGTCTGATACGTCGCGATGTGTTTGCCATCCTTGGAAACATTTACGACACCTGCATTCACGTCGCTGACGTAAACCGTGTCATCGGCCGTCACCACGATGCCGCCCCTGGAAGGATAGGGCCAGGACTCCAGGAACGTGCCGTTCTGATCGAACACAGAGACGCGCGAGTTATCGCTGTCGTTGACCAGGAGGCGGCCTTTGGAGTCCAGCGCGACGCCATGCGGCAACTGGAGCTGGCCCGGTGCGCTGCCCTTGGTTCCCCCGATCATCCGGACGAAGGTCCCGTCCGGCGCGAACTGCACCACTCGGGCATTGACGTAGCCGTCCGACACGTAGATGTCCCCGTTCGGAGCGATGGCCACATGGTTGGGCTGGTTGAAAAGATCCCGGGAGGTGTTGTCCCCCGCCTTGCCCTTGGTCCCCAACGCCAGCAGCAGTTTGCCCTGCGGATCGAACTTGAGCACCTGATGGCTGGCCGGGTCCGTCACCCAATAATTGTTCTGCTGGTCAATGGTGAGACTGTGGGCGTTCGCGATTTCCGTCTCTCCACCCCAGGCTTTGACGAAGGTCCCGTCGCGTTTGAACATGCGGAAATAGGGGGCGGTGCGCACAAGCACAACGATGTTGCCCCTGCCGTCCGCGGCAATCCACGAAGTGGAACCATCCCAGGTGCCTCCGTTCGGGAGCTTGGCCCATTCGCTGTCGACAATGTAGTCTGACGGGGATTGCGCCAGCGCGGCGGACTCTGAGGCAGCCAGCAAGCCTAACAGTATTGCGAGTGGTTTCAAACTCGGCTTAGTGCGCATCAAGCCTAAGTCTACCAGGTATGTTTTAGGTCATGGCAACCGCCGAGCGCCGATCGGTGTGTTGTTTGAGGACGTGTCGAGTGTCCCGTCTCTCAACGCCAGGACCGCAGCGTTGTTCCTTCCAATCGTCGTCTCAAGCGCCGGACGCGCGCGAAAATGATGCCCACGCTGCCCAGACTCCGACGACCGCTGAATTGAAAGGCTTGATCGTGGGCGGCGTCAAATGGGCACTATACCCATGGACTCCCAGGGCGAAAGGCGAGAGTTTTGGACGCCAGTTGGACTCCAGAATGGGGTGTCTGGAGGCCCTGGCGTCTGCAAGTGCTAGATAAATTTGGTCGGGCCGCCGGGATTTGAACCCGGGACCTCTTGCACCCCAAGCAAGCGCGCTAGCCAGGCTGCGCCACGGCCCGAATCTCTTCAGTTTACCATCCGCCCCGCGCCGGGCGATACTATTCGGTAATGGAACAAGACGGCCAGCGCATCTGCGACGGCTGCGGCCAGGTCATTCCCAGCATGTCGAAACTGTTGGAGCAACGCCAAGACGGCCGTGACCTCTGTCTGGCTTGCCAGATCCGCGAGGCTCAAATCACGAAAGGACTTCGCCATTGAGAAAACTCACGTTCCTGGTTGCCGCCTTCATCGCCGCGATTGCGTGCAGCAGAACCGCGCAGTCGCAGATCGCCGAGGTCTCCGGCGAGCGCATGCGCGCCCACGTCAAGTTCCTGGCCAGCGATTTGCTTCAAGGCCGGGCGCCCGGCTCCCCCGGCGGTGACCTCACCACTGAATACCTCGCCGCGCAGTTCGCTCTGATCGGCGCCAAGCCGGCCGGCGACAACGGGACCTACTTTCAGAACTTCGAGCTGGTCGGTGTGGCTCCGCAGCCCGAAACGCAGTTGGCCGCGATTCCCGCCAGCGGCGCAGCCATCATCTTCAAGTGGCTGGACGATTTCGTGGGCGTCACGCAGCGCCAGATTCCCGACGCGCAGTTCGACGCGCCCGCCCTATTCGTGGGCCATGGCATCGTCGCACCCGAATACCAGTGGGACGACTACAAGGGCGTCGACGCCAAGGGGAAGGTGGTCGTGTTCTTCACCGGCGAGCCGCCTTCGGAGGATCCGAAATTCTTCACCGGCAAGGCCCTCACCTATTATGGCCGCTGGACCTACAAGTTCGAAGAAGCCGCGCGGCAGGGTGCGGCCGCCGCGTTGATCATTCATACCGAGCCGACGGCGAGCTACGGCTGGGAGGTGGTGCGCTCCTCCTGGGGCACCGAGGAGCAGCAGGTCGCTTTAGCGCCCGGCGCGCAGGCGCTCGCCTTTTCCGGCTGGATGACGAAGGCCATGGGCGACCGGATCGGAGCCACGATTTCGATGACCGCCGATCAGATGCTCGCCGAGGCCGACAAGCGCGGCTTCCGGGCGCGTGAGCTGCCGCTGCGCTTCCGCGGACGTGCTCCGGCCAAAATTCGCAAGGTCGAGACGCGCAACGTCGTCGCGCGCATCGAAGGCAGCGATCCGCAGTTGAAGGAAGAGGCCGTGGTGTTCAGCGCCCATTGGGATCATTTGGGCGTGGGTGAGGCGGTCAACGGCGATTCGATTTACAACGGCGCCGCCGACAACGCCACCGGCACCGCGATGCTGTTGGAAATGGCGCGCGCCTGGGCATATCTGTTCCAGAAGCCCCGGCGCTCGGCAATTTTCCTCGCGGCGGCCGCCGAGGAGCAAGGCCTGCGCGGATCGTATTATTTCGGCCAGCATCCGCCCATCCCTGCCGGCAAGATCGCCGCGGGATTCAACTTCGATATGTTCCTGCCGTACGGGCGCGCCAGGGACGTCAACGTGAACGGCGCGGACCGCACAACCATTTACCCGATCGTCGAACAGGCCGCACAGCGCATGCAGCTCACAATCGCGCCGGACCCTCGGCCTGAAGCCGGACTGTATTACCGCTCCGATCATTTTTCGTTCGCTCGCGTCGGCATCCCCGCGTTTTCCGTCGACGGCGGCGATGAACTGGTGGGCAAGCCGGAGAGCGAGGGGGCGAAGCTCTTCAAGGAATTTAACGACAAGCGTTACCATCAGCCTTCCGACGAATACAATGAAGATTGGGACTTCGCCGGCATGGAACAATTCGCTCAGTTCGGGTTGTTGATCGGCATCGACGTTGCCAATCAAACCGCCATGCCGACCTGGCGCGAGGGCGACGAATTCCTCCCGGCCCGCCAGGCTAGTGGGGTGAAGTGAAGGAACGCTTGCTTAATGCCCAGGGTGGTTATCCTACGCCAACCGTAGGAGAATAAAAGGCGTAAGTAGAATCCCTTGAAACTTTTCTGTTGCATTGTAACGCGCTCGGGTTTACACTGGCGAGTGTCTCTGAGTGGTTTTTAGTGTTTTATTGTGGATCAAAACAACGCCACTTCAAACTTCAACCGGGTGGACTCGCCCCAGGCGATCCTTTCGGCGCGGGTGGACGAGAAGGGGCGTCTGGACCTCCCCGGGGCTCTGATTTCATACTTGGAAGCTGCGGCAATTACGAAGGTTTTCATTACCACCACAGACATGCGCACGGGTCGAATCTACCCCATGGAGATCTGGAAGCACAACGAAAAGGTGTTTTTGGAACAGCGGGGCAAGCCGGGCATGAAGCGCTTGGCGTTCCTTTCCCGCGTGCACGGCGACGCCGGCGCGGTCGACAAATCGGGCCGTTTGCTGCTGCCAGCCAAGCTGCGCGAAGCTCTGCATCTCAACCAGCGCCAGACTGTCTGGCTGGAAGTGCACAACGGCGTGATCAATATTCTGACCCAGAGTGTTTACGAAGAGAATTACCGCGAGGCGGTGGCGAACAACGCAGCCGATCTGCAGACGGCGGAAGAGTTGGGGTTCATTTAGAGGCGATGCATGCACGTCCCAGTGATGTTGGCCGAGTGCCTGGAGTACCTGGCGCTGAAGCCGGACGGTGTGTATCTGGACGCCACCTGCGGACTCGGAGGACACACCGGAGCGATCGCGCAGCGCTTGGATGCGGGGTTGGTTCTGGCCTGCGACCGGGACGCGGAGAGTCTGGAGCTGGCACGCGCCTCCGCGGCGGCCTTGGGAGCGGAAGTGAGCGCGCGCATCCGGTTTCGCAAGAGTTTGTTCTCGCAGTTGGAAGAGACGCTGGCAGCAGAGAAGATTCCACAACTGGACGGACTTCTCGCCGATCTCGGCGTTTCCAGGTTCCAACTGGTGGAAGGCGAGAGGGGGTTCTCGCTGATGGCGGAAGGTCCCTTGGATATGAGGATGGACCGCGAGGGGCCGGGGGGCAATCATCCTCGGGGCAGACAAGGGACCGCCGCCGACATTGTGAATTTCATGTCAGAGCAGAAGCTCGCCAATCTGATCTATTCGCTGGGCGAGGAAAGGAGGAGCCGGCAGATATCCAGAGCAATCGTGCGGGGACGCCCGATCACTACCACGCATCAGTTGGCCAAGCTGATCGAGCGGGTGGTTCCCCGCACTGGAAAAATTCATCCGGCCACGCGCACGTTCATGGCGCTGCGGATGGCCGTCAATCGCGAGTTGGAAGAATTGGACGCGTTGTTGGACGCGCTGCCGCGGCTGGTGAAGCCGGGAGGGCGCGCTGTGATCATCACGTTTCACTCGCTCGAGGACCGCAAGGTCAAGCAGGGATTTCAGGCATTGGCGAAGGCCGCGCGAGCGCGCTTGCTCACACGGCACGTCGTCAAGCCGGCGGAAGAGGAAGTGCGCCGCAATCCGCCGTCCCGCAGCGCCAAGTTGCGGGCCGTCGAGATGTTATGAGTGCCGGGAGGAGCGACAAAGAATGGCGACGTTAGCGAACGTGTTCGGGAGGTTTCTATCGAGGGCGGCCGAGCAGGAGCGCGCCGCCTCGCGCCCGCTGGATGCGGGCACGCGTCTGCGTGCTTTCGCGAACGAGGATATTTATCTGTTTGTCAAACACATCGACAACAGCCGTGTGGTGCGCGCCGCGGATCCCGAATCCGGCCGCCGGGCCTGGAAACAGATCGGCACGATGGCGGCGGCGGTGGCCGTGATCGTGGCCGTTCTGATGCCGAGCGCCTACGGCACACTGGCCGGATATCAGATCGAGCGCTTGCGGCAGGAAGGCGAAAAACTTGCCGCGCAGCGAGCTCAACTGGAGCTGCGCGAGGCGGCGCTGCTGAGTCCGGAGCGGATGCTGGAGCTGGCGCGCCAGCAGGAATTTATCGACCCGGCGCCGGAGCAGGTGGTTCATTTGGATAAGGCCGGCGAGCAGGAGTTTGCGACCGTGGCCGTGCCGGCCGAACGGGCGCCGGGCGGCGAAGTGGCGGCACAAGCCAAGTAAGGAGCGTTCGCAGGGCAGGAGACGGACATGCAGCCGAATCAATCCATCCGCCGGTTGATGTGGTTCCTGTGGGTGGTGATCCTGTGGGCTGGCGCGATTCTGGTCCGCCTGGTTTCCCTCCAGGTTGTGCAGCATGGCGAATTGCGGGCCATCGCGGAAAGCCAGCACTACAAGCCCGTCGCGGTCCCCGCGCTGCGCGGATCGCTGCTTGATCGCACGGGACAGCCGCTGGCGAAAACTCTGGTGGCCGATTCTGTGGCTGTGAATCCGCAAGCCGTCCCCGATTTGCGGGCCGCCGCCGACCGGCTCGGCCGCGCGCTCGGTCTGGACAGGAATCAGCTTCTCCAGAAGATGCTTGCCTACAAAGACCGCGGGCTGAGATTCATGTGGGTGCAGCGCAAACTCACGCCGGATGAATCGCTGCGCGTGCGCGGGCTGAAGCTGGAGGGCGTCGAGTTCCGCCAGGAGATGCGGCGCTATTATCCGCGCGGAACTCTGGCGGCCCACGTGCTCGGTGCGACGGGGTATTCGGCCGACAGCGAAATCGAACACGGCACGGCCGGCCTGGAGCGGTCGTTTGAGAAGGATTTGGGCGGGCAAGCCGGGATCGCGCGCGCCTCCATCGATTCTCGCGGGCGCGCTTATGACTCGATCGTGACGCGCGCGCCTGTGCCGGGCGCCGACCTTACGCTGAGCATCGATCCGAACGTGCAGTATGAAGCCGAGCGCCAGCTTCGGGAAGCGGTGGCCGCAAGCGGCGCGCGCAGCGGCTCGGTGGTCGCGCTTGACCCGTATACCGGCGATGTGCTGGCGATGGCCAACTATCCGACCTACGATCCGAACTCGCCTGTGGGCCGGGACGCGGAAGCGCCGGCGGCGCGGAGCAACCTGGCGATCTCGACGCCCTTCGAGCCCGGCAGTGTGTTCAAAGTGATCACGCTGGCGGCGGCGCTGGAGACGACGAATCTGACGCCGCAATCGGTGATCAACTGCGGCAACGGGGTGCTGAATCTGTTCGGGCGCGTGATTCACGACGACCACAAGTACAGCGCGCTTTCCATGGCCGATGTGCTGGCACATTCGAGCAACATTGGCGCGATCAACATCGCGCTCGCTGCGGGAAGCGAGGCGCTTTACAACTACCAGAGGCGCTTCGGATTCGGTGAGAAAACCGGCATTGAGCTGCCGGGCGAGTCGCCGGGCATCCTGTGGCCACGCGAACGCTGGGGCAAAAGCTCCATCGGATCCCTGGCCATGGGGCATGAGGTCGCGGTGACCTCGGTGCAGCTTGCGGTGGCTGGGGCCGTGATCGCCAACGGCGGGCTCAAGGTAAAACCCCGGCTGGTGCTTGCGCGGCAGCGTGCCGGGCAAGAAAAAGAAATTCTGCCGGTTCCCACGCCGGAACGGATCCTGAAACCCGAGACTGCGATCCAAATGCGGCAGATGATGGAGGGCGTTGTCCTGCACGGCACCGGAAGCCGCGCGGTGCTGCAAGGCTACACTTCGGGCGGCAAGACGGGATCGGCCCAAATTTTCGATTTGGAGAACCGGCGCTAT
>CAZTKA010000014.1:19866-38518 GCA_964614015.1 uncultured Bordetella sp.
CTTCGCCGATCCGGTGGCGCACGCCTACACGCATAATTACAATGCGAGCTTTCTCGGATTCGCTCCCGTGGGGAATCCACGCATCGTGATCGCGGTGACGCTGCAAGGCACCAAAGGCGGTTCGTCGGGATACGGCGGCGTGCGAGCCGCGCCGGTTTTTCGCGAAGTGGCCATGGACGCGCTGCGGATCCTGGAGGTGCCCCGGGATCTGCCCGGTCCGGAGACGCGGAAGATCGCGTCCCGCCCTGTGGAAAGCGACTTGGCCGCGGTCTCCGGCGTGGACCTCGACCGCGGGTTTGCGGCGGCCATCGCAGCGGAACAACAAGACTTTGATTTCGCGCAGGGGATGGAGCGGATCTCCCCGTTGCGCTCCGACGTTGTATCCTCCGTCACTTTGCCGCTGGCTCGTGGCGGGTCTCCGGTTTCGGCCGGGGATTCCACCGCGGGCCAGCGGCCCTTTTTCTTGCAAGAGACGGCGGGACTTCCATCCGTACAGCAGGCGGTGGCAAGGGGGACCCGTGTGCCGGATTTCCGCGGGATGACCAAACGGGATGTGCTCCAGGCGTCGACCGCCGCCGGACTTCCCGTGGAGGTTTTCGGAGACGGCTTGGCCGTCAGCCAGGATCCTCCGCCGGGCGAGAGCCTGTCTCCGCGGTCCCGGGTGCGCGTGTCGTTCCGGCGATGAAATTAAGTGCGGTCCTGGCCGAGGCCAGACTGCTGCGGCCTTTATCCCAGCAAGTAGCCGGCTTGGAGATCACAGGCCTGGAATACGATTCGCGCCGCGTGGAGAGGGGACAAGTGTTTTTCGCGTTGCAAGGCGCGCGCGCCGAAGGACGGCAGTTCGCCCAGCAGGCTTGGGAGCGCGGCGCCGTGGCTGTGGTCAGCGATCAGCCACCATTGGAAGGTTTTGCTGGAACGTGGATTCAAGTCGAGCGTGGCCGGCAGGCCCTGGCGGCGGCGGCGCGGGCTTTTTACCATCACCCGGACCGGCGCGTGCGCTTCACCGGAATCACCGGAACCAACGGCAAGACGACCACCTCTTTTCTGACGGAAGCGATGCTGCGCGCCGCCGGCCACGTTACGGGGTTGATCGGCACCATCGAGTACCGGCTGGCCGGAGAAGTGCGTCCCGCGGGAAATACCACGCCGGAGTCGCTCGATATCGCGCGATTCGCCGATGAGCTGGCGCGGCGGGGCGGCGAGCATCTGGTTTCCGAGGTGTCTTCGCATGCGCTGGCGCAAGGGCGCGTCAGCGGATTCGAGTTTCACACTGCCGTCTTCACCAACCTGACCCGCGATCATCTCGACTTTCACCACACCATGGAGGCCTACGCGGCCGCCAAACGGTTGCTGTTCGTTCCCGAGGATGGTCCGGCGCCGAAATGGGCGGTGATGAACGCGGATGATCCGGCAGCGGCCACTCTGGCACCTGGCTCCGGGACGAACACGATCTGGTATGGAATGTCCGCCGCGGCGGGTTTGCGCGCGGAGAAAATCCATACGGGATTCCAGAGCCTGCGCCTCGACCTCGTCTGGCAAGGCGAGCGGCAGCCGGTCGCTTCGCCCCTGATTGGGGTTTTCAACGTATCGAATATTCTAGCGGCGGCCGGTGTCGGCATCAGTTACGGCCTCGCGCTTCCGCAGATCGCCGCAGGGATCGCGGCCTGCCACGGCGTTCCGGGCAGATTCGAGCGCGTCGACGCGGGCCAGCCGTTCCTGGTGGTGGTCGATTACGCGCACACCGACGACGCGCTGCGGAACCTGATCCGCGCCGCGCGCGAGCTGACTTCGGCGCGCGTGATTACGCTGTTCGGCTGCGGCGGCGACCGCGACCGGACCAAGCGGCCGTTGATGGGGATGGCTGCGGCGGAGCTGAGCGATTTCGTCGTGCTGACGTCGGATAATCCGCGCTCGGAGGACCCGCTTGGAATCATGAATGACGCGATGGTGGGCTTGCGGCGGTTCGATACCGCGCACGTCGCCGAACCGGATCGCGCCAAAGCGATTCGTGTGGCCATCGAGCAGGCCCGGCCGGGCGACGCCGTGCTTCTGGCCGGCAAAGGTCACGAAACCTACCAGATCCTGAAAGACAAAACAATACATTTCGACGATCGTGAAACGGCGAGGGCGGTGCTGGAATCTCTTGGATATGGCGGATCCGGGAAAAGCCCTGCGGGGAATAAAGAGGAACGGCAATCATGACGAAGCCACTCGCGTGGGTGGCAGCGCGGTTGGGACTGAACATGAGATTGGAAAGCAGCGCGAACGTAACCGGCTGGAGCGTGGACTCGCGAACGGTCCAGCCCGGCGACCTGTTTTTTGCGCTGCGCGGGCCGCATCATGACGGCAACGCTTACGTGGAACAGGCGCTGGCCAAGGGCGCCGTGGCGGCGGTAGCGGATCGTCCGGTTCATGCCTCCGGCGCGGTTTTCGAGGTGCCGGATTCCTTGCACGCCCTGCAACATTTGGCCGGCGAAGCCCGGCGGGAATGGGGCGGGCAGGTGGTTGGCATCACCGGCAGCGCCGGCAAGACGACCACCAAAGACGTGATCGCGGCCATGCTCGCCGAGCGGTTCCCCACGGCGAAGACCGAAGGCAATCTGAATAATCACGTTGGGCTGCCTCTGAGCTTGCTGCGTGTGGAGGAAAGCGCCAACGTGGCCGTGCTCGAGATGGGCATGAATCACGCCGGCGAGATCCGCAGGCTGGCCGAAATCGCGCGGCCGGATACGGGCGTGGTGACCAATGTCGGCTGGGCGCACATCGAGAATTTCGATTCCATCGAGGGGATCGCCGCGGCCAAGCGGGAACTGATCGAGGCGCTCGGCCCGGCCGGAACCGCCGTGTTGAACGCCGACGACGGGCGGGTGGCCCGCTTCGCCGAGGCGCACTCTGGCCCCACGGTGACCTATGGGCAATCGTTTGCGGCGCAAGTGCGCGCCGAAGACGTCGCCTATTCGCTCGACGGCGTCCGCTTTCGCGTGGGTCCAGTGACGTTCGAGAGCGAGCTCACCGGCCGGCACAGCGTTTCCAATCTGCTGGCCGGGATCGCCACGGCGGGCGTTTACGGAATCTCTCCGGACCGCCTGGTGGAGACGGTCCGGCGTCTGCGGCCCGCGAAAATGCGCGGTGAGCGCCTGACGCACAACGGAATTTTGATTTACAACGATTGCTACAACTCCAACCCGGACGCGGCCAAGGCCATGCTGGACGTTTTGCGCGACACGCCGGCGCGGCGCAGGATCGCGGTTCTGGGGGAGATGCTCGAACTCGGCCGTTGGACCGAGCCCCTGCATCGCGACGTGGGCGACTATGCCGCGATGTTAGGGATTGATGTGCTCGTCGGTATACGCGGCGCCGCCAGCCACACCTTGGACGCAGCCAGGCGTGGCGGTCTTCGACCCGGCGCCGCATTTTTTTTCGACGACCCCATTCCGGCGGGCCAACTGGTCCGCTCCATTGCTCGGCCCGGCGACGCGATCCTGTTCAAGGGCTCGCGCGGCGTGCACGTGGAGCTCGCGCTCGAGCAACTTCTCGACTCCTCGGCCAGGAGGGCGAACTGATCCATGCTCTACTGGCTCGGCTACGAAGTGCTGTTCCGCGTGTATTCGCCGTTTCGCGTCTTCCAGTACTCGACCTTCCGCACCGCCATGGCGAGCCTCACCGCGCTGCTGCTGTCCCTGATCCTGGGACCGTGGCTGATCCGGCGCCTGCGCGAGTTTCAAATCGGCCAGTACATCCGCCAGGAGGGGCCGCAGACGCACCATAAAAAGGAAGGCGTCCCCACTATGGGCGGGCTCCTGATCGGCGTTTCGATCGTTGTGCCGACGCTGCTGTGGGCCAACTTGCGGACGCCTGCGGTGTGGGTTGCGCTCTCCGGATTGCTGTTATATGGCGGCATCGGCTTTTGGGACGATTACGTCAAGATCAAACGCAAACAGAACCTGGGCCTTACCGTCCGGCAGAAGTTCACACTGGAAGTTCTGGCGGCGTTGCTGATTGGCATGATGTTGCTCACGATGAACGCCGTGGGCGCCTATTCGACCGACCTGAACGTTCCCTTCTTCAAATCCTTCCGGCCGGACCTGCTGATTCACTCCCTGCTGGATAATCCCTGGACGTATCCGTTCGCCTTCACTTTCTTTTTCATTTTCGTCGCGCTGGTGCTGGCCGGATCTTCCGAAGGCGTCAACCTGGCTGACGGCTTGGATGGTTTGGCGATCGGCCTGATGCTCATCGCGAGCATGGCGATGACGGCGCTCTCCTTTGTTTCGGGTAATGCGGAACTGGCGCGTTACCTGGAAATCTCGCGCACGCCGGGCGCCTCCGAGCTGACCATTTTTTGCGGGGCGCTGACCGGCGCTTCGCTGGGATTCCTGTGGTACAACGCGCATCCGGCGGAGATTTTCATGGGCGACGTCGGCTCGCTTTCGCTGGGCGGCGCGCTGGGCACCGTCGCCGTGCTGCTGAAGCAGGAGCTGCTGCTGCCGTTAATCGGCGGCGTGTTCGTGGTCGAGTACCTCTCGGTAATCATCCAAGTGGCGAGTTTCAGGTTTCGCGGCAAGCGCGTGTTCAAGATGGCGCCGCTGCATCATCATTTCGAGCAGTTGGGCTGGCATGAATCGAAAGTCATTATTCGGTTCTGGATCGCGGGGCTGGTGCTGGCGCTGTTCGCGCTGACCACGTTGAAACTGCGATGACCGCGCTGCCCATGGAAGTCAAGGGCGCGCGTGTGACGGTGGTCGGGATGGCGCGCAGCGGTGTGGCCGCAGTCGAATTGTTGCGGGAGAAAGGCGCCTTGGTGCGGGCAGTGGACCAAAATCCGGTGGCGAACGTGCGGCTGGACGCGCTGGGAATCGCCGTCGAGCCGCAGACCGACGCCGCCTTCGCGGACGCCGACCTGGTGGTCTTGTCGCCGGGCGTTCCGGCCGATGTCGATGTTGCGCAGTCCGCACGGGCGCGCGGCGTGCCGGTGATCGGCGACCTTGAGCTCGCGGCGTGGTTTCTGAAGGGCGCCGTCATTGGTATCACCGGCGCAAACGGCAAAACGACCACGACGGCCATGACCGGGCACATTCTCGCCGCCAGCGCGATCGCGGCGCAAGTGGGCGGAAACATCGGCACGCCCCCGGCTTCGATGGTCGCGGCCTCGCGCCAAGACCAGTGGAACGTGTTGGAGCTTTCCAGCTTTCAGCTCGAAACTACGGCCACCTTCCGCCCCCGCATTGGCGCCGCGCTGAACGTCACGCCGGACCACATCGACCGCCACTATAGCTTCGAGAACTACGCCGAGGCCAAGGCGCGCCTGTTCGTAAACCAGCGCCCAGATGACTTCAAAATCCTGAACGCCGATGATCCGGTGACCCGCACCTACGCGGCTCGGGGAAATGCGCAGACGCTGTGGTTCAGTGCGACGCATGCGGTGAATCGCGGCGCGTTTCTGCGCGGCGGCGAATTGTATTTGGACGGCCAGCCCTTCATGGCCGCCGCCGAAGTGCCGCTGCGGGGCTCGCACAATTTGGAAAATGCAATGGCGGCCGCGGTGATCGCGAACCTGGCGGGGGCCCCCCCCCCGCGGATTCGCGAGGCCGTAATGAGTTTCCCTGGCGTTGAACATCGCCTGGAATTCGTGCGCAAGGCGGGCGGCGTCGCCTGGTACAACGACTCGAAGGCGACCAACGTGGACGCGGCGCTTAAGGCCGTCGCGGCGTTTCCATCGGGTCTGTGGGTGATCCTCGGCGGCAAGGACAAGCACAGCGATTACACGCCGCTGGGCACGGCCTTGCAGGGGAAGGCGCACGGCGTCCTCCTGATCGGCGCGCCCGCGCCGATCATCGAGCGCCAGCTCCGGGGCAGCGTTCCGCTGATTGGCTGCGGCACGCTCGAGGCCGCCGTGGCCGAAGCGCGCGCCCGGGCGCATCCCGGCGATACGGTCCTGCTGGCGCCCGCCTGCGCCAGCTTCGACCAATTCGAGAACTACGAGCACCGGGGCCGCGAATTCAAGCGGCTGGTGGCGGCGTTGGGAGGCGATTGAAGCATGCCCAGAGTGAAAACCGACCAGATTCTGTTCTTCGTCATCCTCGCTCTGACCGGATTCGGCGTCGTGATGCTGTACAGCGCCTCGAGCGTCGTGGCGGACCTGCGGTACCATTACGCGCCCTATCACTTCGTGGTGCGGCAGTTGTTCTGGATTGCGCTTTCGCTCGTCGTCATGGTGTCGCTCAAACAGTTCGATTACCGCCGGCTCAATACGCAGGCTTGTGCGTTCTGCGCGCTCGGGGTCGTGCTCACGTTGCTGGTCGCGGTCTATTTTGTGGACGCGCGCTCGCACCGCTGGTTCCGCCTCCCGGCGGGAATCGGATCGTTTCAGCCTTCCGAATTCGCCAAACCTGCGCTCATTCTGTTCATCGCCGTGTTTCTCGCGCGCCGGAACCAGATCATCAACCATCGCCGCAGCCTGATGCAGGCCGTACTGGTGATCGCGATGCTGGGTTTTTTGGTGGTTGCGTCAGATCTCGGCACGGCGCTGGTGCCGGTGATTACGGCGCTGGTTGTATTTTGGGTTGCGGGCCTGGAGCGCCGGTACATGATGTACGCGGCGGTCGCGGGCGTGCTGCTGGTGAGCACCGCGATCGTGACCAAGGGTTATCGCCTGGGCCGCGTGATCAGCTTCGTCGATCCGGATTATTCGCTGATCGGGAAGATCGACGCCAGCGGCAAGATCCGCGCCTACGTGCAGAGCTCGACCAGCGTCAAAGACGCCGGCTACCAGGCCCGCCAGTCGCGCATCGCCATCGGCACCGGAGGGATCCTGGGCGTGGGCCTGATGGAAGGGCGCCAGAAATTGTTGTTCCTGCCGGAGGCGCACACGGACTTCATTTACGCCACCATCGGCGAGGAGCTGGGTTTGTGGGGAGCCTCCGCCGTACTGGCAGGCTTTCTTGTCATCCTGTGGCGCGGGGCGCGTTTATTCGTGCTCGCGCGCGATCCGTTTGGAAAATATCTGGCGCTGGGAGCGACCGTCGCGATCGTCGTGCAGGCGCTGTGCAACATCAGCATCGCGCTCGACATGGCGCCCACCAAGGGATTCGGCCTGCCGCTGATCAGCTTCGGCGGCAGCTCGCTGCTCAGCACCATGATTTCGCTTGGAATGCTGCTCAGTGTGAGCGAACATGAGGGATGAGCGCAAACGGCAGCTTCGTCATGGCCGGCGGAGGCACCGGCGGCCATGTCATTCCCGCTCTGGCGGTGGCGCGCGAGCTGCGCGATCGCGGCCACGCCGTGCGCTTCATCGGCACCGAGCGCGGCATCGAGGCGAAACTGGTTCCGGCGGCTGGTTTCCCGATCGAGTGGATCGAGATCGGCGGGCTGAACCGCGTCGGCCTGCGGCGCACGATCGAGACGCTGGCCGAGCTTCCGTTCGGCATCTGGCAAGCGGCGCGCCTGCTGCAACGCGCGCGTCCCGCGGCCGTGTTTTCGACCGGCGGCTATGTGGCCGGGCCGGTGCTGCTCGCCGCGCTGTGGAAACGCATCCCCGTCGTCGTCATGGAGCCCAACGCGGTGCCGGGCATCACCCATCGCAAGCTTGCGCCTTTTGTCGCGCGGGCGCTGGTGAGCTTTCCGGCGACGGCGCGCTGGTTTCCGGAAGGCCGCGCGGAAGTGACCGGCTTGCCCGTACGTCCCGAATTTTTTTCCATCCCGCCCAAGCCGCGCCAAGCCGAGCTGGTGATCCTGATCACAGGCGGCAGCCAGGGCTCCCGGACGCTGAATCGCGCCGCCGAAGAGAGCTGGCCTTTGTGGCGACAACCGGTCCGGTTGATTCACCAGACGGGACGCGCGGCCTTCGAGGAACTGTCGGCGAAGTTTCGCACATCGGGGGTTCCCGGCGAGATGCACCCCTTTCTGGACGACATGCCGGCCGCCTTCGCCGCGGCCGACATCGTGGTGAGCCGCGCGGGCATGGGCGCCGTCAGCGAGCTGGCCGCGGCAGGCAAGCCGTCCATTCTGATCCCGCTGCCCACCGCGGCCGATCAGCACCAACTGCGAAACGCCGAAGCGCTTTCCAATGCCGGCGCGGCGCGCCTGGTTCTGGATTTCGCCTGGAACGGCGCGCGCTTCGTCGAGGAGGTCCGGCGCCTGACCGTGGATGCCGAAATCCTGCCGCGCATGGGCCGGGCCGCCCGGGCCTTCGCCAAGCCGGACGCGGCGCGGCGGGCGGCCGAGGTTCTGGAATCGTTTCTTGCCGCCAACGCCCCGTTGACACGGAACCGTTAGAGCCGAAACAATACGTACTGAAAATGTTTTTCAAGCCCCAGCCCATCCACTTCACCGGAATCGGAGGCATCGGCATGAGCGGATTGGCGGAAGTGCTTCTCGAATTGGGCTACCGCGTCTCCGGCTCGGATCTGCGCCTGAGCCCGATCACACGCCGCCTGGCCGAGCGCGGCGCGGTGATCCACGAGGGGCACGCCGCGGAACATATCGCGGGTGCGAATGCCGTCGTCGTCAGCTCGGCCGTGAAGCCTGACAATCCGGAAGTGCTGGAAGCGCGCCGCCTGGGCATCCCGGTGATCCCGCGCGGGGAGCTGCTGGCCGAGATGATGCGGCTGAAATTCGGCATCGCCGTGGCCGGCAGTCATGGCAAGACCACCACGACGTCGATGATCGCGGCGATTTTGCTCAGCGCGGGAAAAGACCCCACCGTGGTCGTCGGCGGGCTCTCAGCCACCATGCGCGGTTCGAACGCGCGCGTCGGCAAGGGCGATTATCTGGTGGTTGAGAGCGACGAAAGCGACGGATCGTTCCTGAAACTGGCGCCGATTCTGGCCGTGGTCACCAACATCGATCGCGAGCATCTCGATCACTACAAAGACCTCGCCGAAATCGAAGCGGCGTTCATCGAATTCGTGAACAAGGTCCCGTTCTACGGCGCGGCCGTGCTGTGCCTGGATGACGAGAACGTACAGAGCATTCTGCCCTACGTCAACCGCCGTGTGATCACCTACGGGACCAGCTTGCAGGCGGGCCTGCGCGTCACGCGCGTGGCCCGCGGGCACCTGGCTGCCCAGTTCCATCTGGAATATCAGGGCCGTGACCTCGGCTGCTTCCACCTGGCGGTTCCCGGCCAGCACAACATCTTGAACGCCGCGGCCGCCGTGGCGATCGGCTTGGAACTCGACGTCCCCATCGATACGATTCGCGAGGCGCTCGGCGCCTTCGCCGGGGTTGACCGCCGCTTCCAGATCAAAGGTTCGGAAGGCGGCGTCACTGTGATCGATGATTATGGCCATCATCCGGCCGAAATCCGCGCGACGCTGGCAGCCGCGCGGGCCTGCAACTATGCGCACGTGCATGTGCTGTTTCAGCCGCACCGCTATAGCCGCACACGCGCTTTGATGGACGAATTCGCGCGCGCATTTCACCAGGCCGATACCGTGCACCTGCTCGATATTTATGCGGCGTCGGAAGCGCCCATCGAAGGCGTGACCTCGCAAGCCCTGGCCGAACGCATGGAGGAATTTGGCCATCGCGGCGTTCACTACGCCGGACCCATGGACGCCGGCATCGATTCGATTACCGCCGCGGCAGGGCCCGGCGACGCCATCCTGACGCTCGGGGCGGGCAGCGTCTCCCAGGCCGGACCGCGAATTCTCGAAGTGCTTCGGAGCAGGTGTTAACATGGGCCGCAAACCGCATTCCGGAACCGGCATGTTGCCGGGCATGGAACCGGAGGAGGACCATCCGGTGACGTCTCCGGCTTCGCCGTTGCCGCCGCCGTTTTCCGCCAGGTCGGCGGGCGTGACGCCTTCGCGGCGCGCTGCTTTTTCCAAACGCTCCGCGATCTCGCGCGCCCGCCTGCTCATGCTGGGGATCGCCGCGTTGTTGCTCGCCGGCGCGTCGATGTATGCATTCCTCGTCGCCGAACGTTTCCTGATCCGCGATCCGCGTTTTGTCGTCAGCGGATCGCAGGCGGGAGGGAATGCGACCCTCAAGATCATCGGCGCGCACTATGCTTCGCTGGGCGCGATCGAGACGGTCTTCGCTTCCGATCTCGGCCGCAGCCTCTACCTGGTCCCTCTCGAGGACCGGCTCACCACGCTGCGCGCCGTCGGCTGGGTGCGCGACGCCTCGGTCGCCCGTATCTGGCCAAATACCGTCCTGATTCGCGTCTCAGAACGCGTTCCGGTGGCCTTCCTGGCGCTCCCCGGCTCCGCCTTCGGCATGATCGACGCGGACGGCGTGATTCTGCCGCGCGTGAAGGGCAACTTTTCGCTGCCTGTTCTGGTGGGCGTGAAACCGGCCGATCCGATCGCCAAGCGCCGCGAAGGCGTGGGACGCATGTTGCGCGCGGCGGCGGAACTCGGCTCGGCCATGCAGTACATTTCCGAGGTCGATGTATCAGACCCCGAGAACCTGATCGTGTCGCAGTCCGGCGGGGGCGGAATTCTGCGGCTGATGCTGGGAGATCGCAACTTCGCCGTCCGCTACCAGAACTTCGTCAAGAATTACGACCAGATCCGGGCGCATGCCCCGGATGCCAATGAGCTGGATCTGAGACTGGAGGACCGCGTCATCGCGGTCGAGAACTGATGGCCCGCAAATCGCACGTCGCCGTTGGCCTGGACGCCGGCAGTTATCGCACGCGCTGCGTGATCTGCCTGCTGGAGGAGGATCATATCCGCCTGCTCTCCTACGGCCTCGCCCATTCGGCCGGATGGAACAAGAGCCGCATCGTGGATCCGGAAGCGGTGGCAGCCGCGATGCGGGCCGCCGTGGACGACGCCGCGCGCGGCGCCGGCGTTGCCGTGACCTCCATTACGCTCGGCATGGGCGGCAACTCGATCCGCGGCGCTCAGAGCCGCGGCCTCTACGAGTTCGGATACCTGCACGAGCTGGCTGCCGAGGACCTGCGCTACGCGGTCGAATCCGCCTGTGAGGTCCTGCTGGAGCGGGACCGCATGGTGCTGCACGCCTTGCCGCAAGATTTCACGCTGGACGGCCGCGCCGGTTTCCGCAAACCCGTCAAGGGCGTGTGTTCGCGCCTGGAAGCCAACGTTCATCTCATCACGGCGTCGCAACAGGAACACCAGGCTCTGGTGGCGGCCGCTCACCTGGCGCACCTTGAAGTGGAAGAGACGGTCTACGAACCAATGGCCGCCGCCTACGCGTGCCTGCTGCCCGAAGAGCGCGCGCGCGGAGTCGCCGTGATCGATCTGGGCATGGAGTCGACGGGCGTCGTGGTCTATGACGGCGACCGGCTGTTGCTGGCCTCGGGCATTCCGGTTTCCTCGGATCATTTGACCCGCGACGTGTCCTACATTTTCAAGATTCCCTATGAAGACGCCGAAAGCCTGAAACTGGAATACGGCTGCGCCATGTCGGGCCTCAGCGCGGAAACGACCCTGATCGAGATCCCGTCTCCGGAAGGCCGCGCGCCGCGCGAGGCCCGCCGCTCCGAACTGGTCGAAGTCCTGGAGGCCCGCGCCGAGCAGTTATTCCGCTTCGTGCGCGGCGAAATTCAGCGTTCCGGCATGGATCGCAACCTGCTGGAAGGCGTGATTCTCACCGGAGCAGGCGCGGAGCTGCCGGGTATGTGGGATATGGCCGAACGCCAGCTCGATTGCCAGGCTTGTTACGGAATCACCAAGGGGATCGGAGATTGGCCCGCGGAGTTGAACGGTCCGGCTTGGACCACGGCCGCGGGTCTGGCCATGTATGCCGCCAAGCTCAAGCAGAGGCGGCCGCAGCCGAAACGGCCCGGCGGTTTGATCGGTTTGGTCACCAGGTAATAAGAGGGGAAAATCCATGGCACGTAGAGACGAGAAAAAACCGGAGGCCGCCCCCGTGGCGTTGCCCGCATTGAAGTTCGAGATTCAGGAAGACTTGACCCCGCGCACCCGCATCCGTGTGGTTGGTGTCGGAGGCGGCGGCTCGAACGCCGTGGCCCGCATGCTGCAGCAAGGCATGGCGGGAGTGGAGTTCGCCGTGCTGAACACGGACGCGCAAGCGCTGGCCGCATCGCCCTCCCCCGTGAAACTCGCCATCGGCACGAAGATTACCGGGGGCCTGGGCGCGGGAGCAAATCCCTCGGTGGGCCGGCAAGCCGCGCTCGAGGACACCGAACGGATCATCGATTTGTTGGAAGGCGCCGGCATGGTGTTCGTGACCGCGGGTTTGGGCGGAGGTACGGGAACGGGCGCCGCTCCGGTGGTCGCTTCGCTCGCCAAGGAGCTCGGCGCCCTTACCGTGGCCGTGGTGACCAAACCGTTCGCCTTCGAAGGAACCAGGCGCCGCAAGCAGGCCGAACAGGGCCTGGCGGAACTGGCGAGCGTCGTCGACACCGTCATCGCGATCCCCAATGACCGGCTGCTGGAGCAGGCGCCGGACACCGTGAGCGTCGCCGACGGATTCAGTCTGGCCGACGATGTGCTGCGCCAGGCCGTGCAGGGCATCAGCGACATCATCACCACGCCCGGACTGATCAACCGTGATTTTTCGGACATTTGCAGCATCATGTCGGGCGCCGGGTACGCCATGATGGGCACAGCGTCGGCCTCCGGAGAGTTCGCCGCGATTCAAGCGGCCGAGAAGGCCATCGCCTGCCCGCTGCTTGAGGAAGGCGGCGTCGTGGGAGCGCGCGGTGTCCTGATCAACATCACCGGCTCGCGCACGCTGCGCCTGCACGAAATCAATCAGGCCTGCACGCTGATCCGCAACGCTTCGAAGAACGACGAGGTCGAGATCAATTTTGGCGTGGTCGTCGATGAGAACATGGGCGAGGAGGTGAAGGTGACCGTGATCGCCACCGGTTTCCAGCGCGAGAATCTGCCTGCGATTCATCGCCGTGCCGCCGCGGTGAGCGAACCTGCGCCCGCTCCCGCGGCCCTCCAACCGCAACCCGCTGAAGCCCCCGATGAGGAAATCGAGCCGATGCGCGCCGAGCAGCCACAGGTGATGGCCGCCGCAGCCAGCGCGTTGGACGACCTTGAGGTGCCGCCCATTCTCCGCCGCAGCCGCAAATTCCTGCAATGACCGTAGCGCCGCCAGCGCGCCAGGAGGGCGGCCGGCGCCAGGCGTGGCTGCCGTGGCGGGTGCGTTAGTATCAATCTGTATGCCGAAACTCACTCGCCGCCGCTTTGGCGGAACGCTGCTTCTTGCTGCTTCACAGGCGCGATCCGTTGTTGCCGCCGCCCCGGGAGCCCGCATCGATGCTGCGCTGCGCGAAAGCATTCGCCGCCGCGGGATCCCCGCGGTGGTTGCCATGGCCGCCGATGCGCACAGCACGTTCTACGCGGGCGCGTTTGGCCGCCGCGACGGTGAATCGGAAGCGCCCGTCGCGCTCGATACGATCTTTTCGATCGCGTCGATGACCAAGCCGGTCACCTCCGTCGCCGCGATGCAGTTAGTCGAGCAGGGAAAGATCACGCTCGATGAACCCGTTGCGCGCGTGTTGCCGCAACTGGGCAACTTGCAAGTGCTCACCGGCTTCGATCCCACCGGGGAGCCGCAGTTGCGCCCTGCGCGCAATCCGATCACGCTGCGGCACTTGCTAACGCATACCTCCGGCTTCGCCTATCCCACCTGGCACGAAGGCATGTGGCGATACACCGAACGGACGGGCCCGCTTCCGCAAGGCGTCATCGCGCCCATTGTGCCGCTGATGTTCGAGCCTGGCGCGAACTGGCAATACGGTTACAGCACGGATTGGGCCGGCCGTGTGGTCGAGGCCATCAGCGGCCTGAAGCTCGAACAATACTTCCAGCGCAACATCCTTGAACCGCTCGGCATGAAAGACACCAGCTACGTTGTCGACAACGACAAGTTTGACCGCTTGGCGGGCCGCTACACCCGCACGCCGGACGGAAGGTTCCAGCCCATGCCGCGCACGCGCCCGATGCCGCCCTCGGAGTTCAACGGAGGCGGCGGGCTTTATTCCACCGCCTCCGATTACGTGCGCTTCATCCAGATGATCCTCCGCCGCGGTCTCACCGGAGTGAAAACGGAAGTTCTTAAAGGCCGCACCGTCGACCTGATGATGCGGAATCACATCGGCAGCCTTACCGCGGGCAAATTGAAGTCCCTCCAGCCGAACCTTTCAAGCGACGTGGACACCGCGCCCGGCGGCGCCGATAAGTGGGGCCTCGGATTTCTGATCAATCCCGAGCGGCGTCCCGGAGGACGGCAGCCCGGGAGCCTCGCGTGGGCGGGGGTCTACAACACGTATTTCTGGATTGATCCGCGGCGCGGCATCGGCGGCGTGATCCTGATGCAGTATTTGCCCTTCTATGACGTCGAGGCCGTCGGCCTGCTCACTGACTTCGAGCGCGCCGTCTACGCGTAGTCCGATGCTTGCCGGCTGCGAAGAACTGGGCGTCCGTAATTCGGCCCCCGAGGTTTGCTGAGTTCAAGCGGGGAGCTTCTCTAGCGCCGCTCCAGGCCGGGCGACGGCTCAATATGAACCAGCACATCGGCGATCCAGGCAAGCTCCTGGCGCAGCCGCGAACGAACCTGCCCGGCCACTTCGTGCGAATCCCGCACAGTGAGATTTGGATCGACTTCGACGTGCAGATCCACGTAATACTGCACGCCCGACTTGCGCGCGAAGCATTTCTCGATGCCTAGTACCCCCGGCACGCCCGCGGCCACTTCCCGAATCCGTCCCAGAAGCCGCGGGTCCGGGCTCACGTCCATCAATTCGAGCGAGGTGTCGCGCATCACACGCAGTCCGGTGAAGGCCACCACCAGTCCTACCGCGAAGCCGCCGTAATGGTCGGCCGCCAGAAATTGCTCGGGGCGGTAAATCGTCAGACCCAGCGCCACCAGAGCCGAACCCGCGGACAGAATATCCACGGAATCGTTCCATGCGTCGGCGGCCAGCGAGGCGCTCTGGATGCGGCGTCCCACGCGGAATTTCACCAGCGCCATCACCGACCGCACCGCGATCGTTCCGGCCAGCAGCCACACGGCAAATGTCTCGGGCGGGCCGTGGACCTCGTCGATCCTCTGAAGCGACCGGTAACTGATGCCGACTCCTCCCGCCGCCAGAATGGTTCCCACGGCCAAGCCCGTCAACGTCTCCAGCCGCCCGTGTCCGTAAGGATGATTTGCGTCTGCCGGCTTGGCTCCGGCCAGCATGCCCATCAGGACCACCGCGGAGGCGATCACGTCACCGGCGAGTTCCACGCCGATCGCGACCACCGAAGTGGAGCCCGCCAGCCAGCCGCCGCTAAGGTTCACCGCCGCGAGCAGGCCGCTGATCACGATGCTCCAGAGGGCCACGCGCCGGCCGGTTTTCCAAGAATCAGGGATTTGCGAAGCCAAGAGGTGTTACCGTCATTCTACGACTCTAAACCCCTGCGCCCCCGGCCCGCTGGCGGCCGGGCGAGTCGTCCACTTCGGCCTCGCGGACACACCACGCTCACTCCGCCAGATGCAGCACTACGCGGCGCCGCCCCGCATGGGCCCGGTGTTCGAACAGATAAATCCCCTGCCAGGTCCCGAGCGCCATGGCTCCGCCGATCACCGGGATCGAGAGGCTCGTCTGCGTCAGCGCCGCGCGGATGTGCCCCGGCATATCATCCGGACCCTCGATCGAATGCCGGTAGCGGGGATCGTTCTCTGGAGCCAGGCGCTCGAAATAGTCGGCCAGATCCAGCATCACATCCGGATCGGCATTCTCCTGAATCACCAGCGAAGCCGAGGTGTGCTGAATGAAGATCGTGAGCAGGCCTGTGGCCACTCCGGTCGAGGCCACCCAGCGCGCCACTTCACGCGTGAACGGATAGAGCCCTTTGCCACGCGTGGCGATCTGAAGCTGGTGGGTGTGCTGGGCCAACTATTCCACGGTAACGCTCTTGGCCAGGTTGCGCGGCTGATCCACATCGCAGCCGCGTTTCACCGCGATGTGATAGGCGAGCAGTTGCAGCGGCACTACTTCCAGAATCGGCAACAGCAGCTCGTCCGTCGATCCGATGCGGATGACGTAATCAGCCGACTTCGCCACTTCCTCATCGCCCTCGCACGCCACCGCCACCACGAGGCCCTCGCGCGCTTTCACCTCTTGAATGTTCGACAGCGTCTTCTCATACAGCACGCGGCTGGCATCGCTTGAAAAATCGCGCGTGGCGAGCACGACCGTCGGCAGGTTCTTGTCGATCAGCGCATTCGGGCCGTGCTTCATTTCGCCGGCCGGATAACCTTCGGCGTGAATGTAGGAAATCTCTTTCAGCTTGAGCGCCCCTTCGAGCGCGATCGGGAAGTGCACGCCACGCCCCAGGTAGAGGAAATCCGTCGAGTCGTAAAGCGCCTTCACCAGTTCCTCGTAGATGTCCTCCTGGCGCAGGATGTCTTCCATCTGGCTGGGCAGGTGGAGCAGCTTGCCCACCAGCTTCTGAGAGGCCGCCTCATCCAGCACACCCCGCTGCTGGCCCATGTACATGGCGAGCAAAAACAGAGCCGTCAACTGGCAGGTGAACGCCTTGGTCGACGCAACGCCAATCTCCGGACCGGCGTGCGTGATCAGCGTTCCCGCGGCCTCGCGCGTGATCATCGAGCCGACGACGTTGCAGATCGCCAGCGTTTTTGAGCCCTTCTGCTTGGCCTCGCGCTGCGCCGCCAGCGTATCGGCCGTTTCGCCCGACTGCGAAATCACCACCGTCAGCGTCTCCGGCCCCACGATCGGATCGCGATACCGGAACTCGCTTCCGTAATCGACTTCGACCGGCACGCGCGCCAGCCGCTCGATCATGAATTTTCCAGCCAGCGCCGCATGCCAGCTGGTGCCGCAAGCCACGATCCGGATGCGTTCGAACTCGCGAAATTCTTTGGGCGAGATGTCCATCTCGTCCATGAAAATGCGGCCCGTCTCCTGCCCCACGCGGCCAAGCGTGGTGTCCTTGACGGCGCGCGGCTGCTCAAAGATCTCCTTGAGCATGAAGTGTTTGTAGCCGCCTTTTTCAGCCATGATGGGGTCCCAGAGAATATGGGACCGCGCGCGCTTCACGGGCCGTCCATCGAAATCGGTGAGCTGGACGCCGTCGCGCGTCAGCACGGCCATATCGCCGTCCGCCAGAAAGATCATGTCGCGGGTATGCGAAAGGATCGCGGGAACGTCCGAAGCCACGAAGTACTCGCCATCCCCCAGCCCGATCACCACCGGTGGCCCGCTGCGCGCCGACACAATCTTGTTCGGATCGCGCCGCGAGATCACGCTCAACGCGAACACGCCCGTCAACCGGCGCACTGCGTCGCGCACCGCGTTTTCCAGATTACCGTCGTAATACTTCTCCACCAGGTGCGCGATCACTTCTGTGTCGGTCTCGGTGACGAAGCGGTGGCCTTCTCCGGCCAGCTCGCGCTTCAGTTGCAGGTAATTCTCGACGATCCCGTTGTGCACTACGACGATGTCATCATGACAGTCGCGGTGCGGATGCGCGTTCTCCTCCGTGGGCCGCCCGTGCGTTGCCCACCGCGTGTGGCCAATGCCATAGGCCCCATCCACCGGCTTCAGGCGCAGTATTTCTTCCAGGTTCCGCAGCTTCCCGGAGGCGCGCCGCACGCCCAGCCCGTTCTCCCCCTCCAGCACGGCCAGCCCGGCCGAATCATAGCCGCGGTACTCCAGCCGCTTCAGACCGTCCATGATGATCGGCACGGCCTTCTTGTCTCCGATGTAGCCCACGATGCCGCACATAAGTCAGTCCAGGAGTTCCACGCGGTAATCTTCCATCACCGGATTCGCCAACACCTCATGCGCGATCTGCTCCACCTCTTTCCGGGCCGCTTCCTTCGGCGCATCCCCCGCGATTTCGATCTCGAAAAACTTGCCCTGCCGCACCCCCGCGATGTTCTTGTGCCCCAGCCCGTTCAGCGCGTGATGAATCGTCTGACCCTGCGGATCAAGCACCGTGGGCTTATAAGACACGTATACGCGAGCCTTCATAATTCTCCATTCTATTTTTCATTGTAGTGCGTTATCATTCTCCTAGCGGCACGCGTTCTGATTCGCGTTCATTCGCGTTCATTCGCGGCTCATTGGGGAGCGCGCTATCGTCCAGCTTTCGGTCCTCGCTTCTTCGAGCTCGGGGAACGCCACCTTCGTGGCGACCTCGCGGACCCGTCTCCTGATCGACGCCGGCCTCAGCCGCAAGGAAACCTTCGAGCGGCTGGCCGCCACTGGCGTCGATCCCGAATCGCTCGACGCCATCCTGATCACGCACGAACACACGGATCACATCGCGGGTCTGGCCGCTATCGCCCGCAAGCTCGCGATCCCCGTGTACGTCTCACGCCTCACCGCGCCCGCGATCCCTTGGGGCGATGTCACGCCACGCCTGGAGCTGTTTCAGGCCGGCTCCCGTTTCCCCGTGGGCGATATCGAAGTCGACAGCTTCACCATCCCGCATGACGCGGCGGACCCCGTGGGTTTTTCCCTGCGCGCCGAAGGCATCAAGGTTTCGATCGCCACCGACCTCGGCTACTTGCCCGATTCGATCCGCGTGCATCTGGACGGTTCCGACGTCCTGCTGCTCGAATCGAATCACGATCTGGAGATGCTCAAAGTCGGCCCCTATCCTTGGGCTGTAAAACAGCGCGTCATGGGGCGCATGGGGCATTTGTCGAATGAGGTGGCTTGCAGCTTCCTCCGCGAGTCGCT
>CAZTKA010000015.1:0-37801 GCA_964614015.1 uncultured Bordetella sp.
GAAAATCCGTTGGACCGCAAGGTCCGTGAGGGTTCAAATCCCTCCGCCCGCACCAACTCGCCTTTTGCCCTCGCTTCGAAGCCGAAAAGACTGCGGGTCACCATGATCCCGCTTGGGCGCAAGGGGATGGCACCATCCCGCGCAGCGCACATCCCTTCTTAAACCGTCGGGCAATCTCTCGCCAGCGTTCATGCGTCTGATCTCCGTGCAGCGCGATCTTTGTTCTGATTGTCCTGGCCCAGCCGTTATCACCCTGCGCAGCAGGAGAGCTTTTTCACATCCTTCTTGAACCCTTGCGCCGCGAGCTTGACGCCCTCAACAGCGGTCAGGTAGGGGAAAATCGTGTCTCCCAGCTCCTCTGTCGTGAGCCGCGCCTTCAGGGCCATGGCCACGGTCTGGATGCTGTCGCCGGCCTCCGGGGCGAGTATCGTTGCGCCGAGCAGCTTGTCCGTCTTGCGGTCCGCGAGGAGCTTGATCAGGCCCCGCGTGTCGCGGGCCGCGATGTGGCGCGGCACGTTGTCGAGCGTGATCACGCTTGTCTTGACATCGTAGCCCTTGGCTTTCGCCTCGGCCTCCGTCAGCCCCACCGCGGCCACTTGCGGGTCGGTGAAGACGACAGCGGGCATGGCCGCGTTGTCGTACTTGCCGGTGTTGCCCTCAAGCGCGTTCCGCGCCGCGAGCTTGCCGCCGTAGGCGGCCATGTACACGAACATGTCCTGCCCCGTCACGTCGCCCACGGCGTAAACATCCGCGTGGCCGGTCTGCATGTAGTCGTTGACCGCAATGCCGCCCTTGCCGTTCAGGGCAATCCCGGCCTTTTCGAGATGCAGACTCTTCGTGTTTGGCTTGCGCCCCGTGGCGGCGAGAACCTGTTCGGCTTCGATGACGCGCTCGCCGTCCGGCGTCTGACAGGTCAGCGCAACGCCTTTGGCGCTGCTCTCGATTTTCTGGTATCCAACGCCCTGACAGACCGTGATGCCTTCCTCATGCAGGTAGTCCGCCAGCGCCTTGCTGACCTCCGGTTCCGCGTCCGGCAACAGACGGCTGCGGCAGCAGATCGTGACCTTGACCCCGGCCCGCGCGAACATCTGCCCCAGCTCCACGCCGATGATGCCGCCGCCGATGACCAGCAGCGATTCCGGCAGCTTCTCCAGTGCGAGCGCCTTTGTGCTGTCGAGCACCGGCACGCTCTGGATGCCGTTGATGGGCGGCAGCGCGGGGGAAGACCCGGTCGCCAAAATGATCTTTTTGGGATGATACAGCGTGCCGTCCACCTCCACTTCCGTGCCGTTGCCGTTGAATTGGGCGCGGCCCTTCACGTAGGAGATGTTCGGATACTCGGCGAGAAGGTCTTCGTACTTGGCCTTGCGCAGGCCATCGACGAGCGCCTGCTTCTGCTCGACCAGGGCCTTCCAGTTGAAGACGCTGGTCACCCCTTTTACCCCGTCGAACCTGCCCGCCGTCTTGCCGTCATGAACGGCTTCCATGGCGCGGATGAGCGTCTTGGACGGCACGCAGCCGACATTGACGCAGGTGCCCCCAATCGTGCCCTCGCCCACCATGACAACCCGCGCGCCGCTCTCGGCGGCCGTGATGGCGGCGGAAAAGGCCCCCGAGCCCGCTCCGATGATGAGGATGTCGGGCTTGGTCTCCGTGCTTTCTTTATGCGCGGGAGGGGCTTCTTCTACGGAACAGCAGTCGGACATCTTTCAACTCCATTGTTATTTGGTGACAGCGCGCCTTTGCCGCCCGACCGCATCGAGGGTGAGGCCGATGAACACAACGAGCGCCGGTATCAGCACGTAGTCCAGATAGCCTGTGAGCGCCGCCAGACCGACGGCCCCAGCAGGACGACCAGGACCGGAGTGAAGCAGCACAGCGCAACCAAAACCGTGCCCAACACGCCAACCCGGATCAGCGTCTTCGGGTTTTGCACGATCAGTTCTTCACGGTGGACGGGTAGCCCGCGTTCTTGGTGGCTTCCGTCAGCGCCTCGATTTTGGTCTTGGCGTCGTCGAAGGTCACCACGGCTTCTTTCTTCTCGAAGCTGACCTCGGCCTTTTCGACGCCCTCCACCTTGGTCAGCGCCATCTTGACGGTGATGGGGCAAGAGGCACAAGTCATCCCCGGCACGTCCAGCGTGACGGTCTTCGGAGCCGCCAGAGCGGACTCGGCGGGCGCGAGGGACAAAGCGATCACCGTGACGAGCACGCCCAGAACAGCAGGGATTGCGATTCGACGAGCGAGTTTATTCATCGAGGATTCTCCTTTTCAGTTCAGTAGAACAACGGCAAAACGTAGGGGAAGGCCAGCGCGATCGCGACGAGCGCGGCCACGCCCCAGAAAACAGCCTTGTAGGTGGTCTGCACCTGCGGAAGAGCGCAGACCTCTCCCGGCGCGCAAGCCTGCGCGGGCCGGAAAATGCGCCGGTAAGCGAAGAAGAGCGCGACAAGCGCCGCGCCAATAAAGAGCGGCCGATACGGCTCAAGCGCCGTCAGGTTGCCGATCCATGCGCCGCTGACGCCGAGCAGGACCAGCACGAGCGGCCCAAGGCAGCACGTCGAAGCCAGAATGGCGGCGATGCCGCCGGCGAACAGGGCCACGCGCCCCGCCGCAGGGGCGGCCTCCGCCTCTTTGCCTTTATTCTCATCCATCGTCATCCGTCACCGTCACCTATAACGCCAAGTGCAAGATGCAACAGGCCGCCACGGCCAGAACTGCCAATATCACCGCCGTCATCGAGGTTGGGGAAGACATTGGTCTCGTTTCTCCTTGCATCTTGCTTTCAGTCTAAATCCCGTACTAAGGTACGGAGTCAAGGAGTATTTTCCAAATGGCCAAGGAACTGACCATAGGGCAGGTGGCCGAGCTGGCCGGGGTCAACGTCGAAACTGTCCGCTACTATCACCGGCGCGGGCTGCTGGAGGAGCCACTAAAACCGCAGCGCGGTCATAGGAGGTATCCGGCAGAGGCGGTCCAACACATCCGTTTCATCAAGCGGGCGCAAGTGCTTGGGTTCACTTTGGAGGAAATCGCATCCCTTCTGACCTTGGAGGAAGCCTGCGCCTGCGCGGAAACCCGCGCCTTGGCCGCACACAAGGTGGAGATGATCGAGCAGAAGCTCAGCGACCTCTCGGCCATGCACGCCGCTCTCACCGGCCTGGTCCGGCAATGCGATGCCGGGGAGCCTGCGAAAGGATGCCCCATTATTCAAGTGCTCTCGCGGGACGAGGCCTTGCTGTGAGCTTCATGTTCGTCGCCAAAACGGCCGCGCTTTTCTTGTTCACCGCTCTTGCTGAAATTGTCGGTTGTTTCCTGCCGTACCTGTGGCTGCGCAAGGGCGGTTCGGCATGGCTTCTGCTCCCCGCAGCAGCCAGTCTCGTCCTGTTCGTCTGGTTGTTGACGCTCCATCCCGCCGCAAGCGGGCGGATCTATGCCGCCTATGGCGGCGTTTACGTGGCGACCGCTCTTGTCTGGCTACGGGTTGTGGACGGCGTAAAGCTTTCGCTCTACGACTGGGCAGGTGCGGGGCTCGCCCTTCTCGGCATGGCCATCATTGCGCTTGGATGGACCGTCAAACGATAACGATAATGAAAGTCAAGGGGACGGCTGGAAATCACTCGATCCCTCAAAGCTGCCGCTCCAGACGGCGGGCGGCGTCTGCGGCTGGTAAAATGCTGATGTGGCGAGAGATGTCAGAACTGTGGACTTGCACAGTTTTGTTACACACTTTCACATTGAAAGCCTATAAGATTCTTGTTTTCAGTTAGTTCCGTGAGATTTACAGGGACTTAAAATCCCTTTCCCGGCAACGGGAGTGCGGGTTCAAGTCCCGCCCCGGGCACCAGCGCATCCGCATCGCGGGCGAGACGCAGCCCCGCCTCCTGTCCGGGTGGCGAGTCCCCTTGACTTTCTTATTTCGTTGACATATTATCTGCGGACGGTCCGGCCCAGCCGGTAGAGTTTCACGACGGGGAGTAGTTTCATGCGCGCGCTGTTTCTTTTTGCATGCCCAGCGTTGCTGGTCTTTTCCGCCTTCGCTCAGACCGACCGCGGAACCATCACGGGAACGATCGCCGATCCATCGGGAGCCGTTGTTGCAAATGCTCCCGTCGAAGCCCGGAACGTCGAAACGGGAGCCGTGTACCAAGCCGCCAGCAGCGGGACGGGAAACTATACCTTGTCGCAGTTACCGGCCGGCAACTACGAGATGACTGTCGAGGTTGCCGGTTTCAAGCGATTCGTGCGCCAGAACATCGTGGTGTCGGTGGCCGGTACATTGCGCATCGATGTTCCGCTGGAAGTGGGCGCCGCGACCGAGTCGGTGACCGTCACGGAGGCCGCGCCGCTGCTGAAGACGGAAAGCGGTGAGCTGAGCCACAACATGACGACCGAGCGCGTGGACAATCTTCCGGTCATCAATCTTGGATTCGGCAACGCCATGGGTAACGTGCGCAATCCGCTCCAGGCGATCAATCTGATCCCCGGCTCGGCCTTCGCTAACGACAATACGCTGCGCGTGAACGGGCTGCCGGCCAACACGCAGTCCATCCGCATCGAGGGCCAGGACGCCACCAACGGCCAGCACCGTCAGTTCAACCAGGTGGCGCAGGCGAGCCTGGATGCGATCCAGGAAGTGACCGTCCAGGTTTCCAACTACGCGGCTGAGTTCGGCCAGGCCGGAGGGGGCTACTTCAATTACACGATGAAGTCCGGAACCAACACGTTCCACGGAAGCGCCTACGACTATTTCGTGAATGAGGCGCTCAATGCCGGCCGGCCCTTCACCAACGCCGGACTGACCGACAGCCGGCGCACCGGCCAGCACATCCGCAACTCCCAGCGCCGCAACAACTATGGATTTACCTTCGGCGGCCCGATCTGGATTCCTGGGGTCTTCGACGGTCACGACAAGAGTTTCTTCTTCTTTAACTTTGAGCAGTTCCGCGAGACACAGTTGATCGCCGATGGCCTGACGACAGTGCCGACGGAGGCCTACCGGCGCGGCGACTTCAGCGCGGCGCTGATCGGGCGGTTGACCATCGGCGGACAGCCCGCCTCGGACGCTCTGGGGCAACCTCTGTTTCAGAACGCGGTTTACGACCCCGCTACTCCGCGTCTGGCTCCAAATGGCACCAATGTTCGCGACCAGTTCCCGGGCAACGTGATTCCGCTTACGCTGATCGATCCGGTAGCGGCCAAGATCCAGGCGTTTATTCCGCTGCCGCGAACCTCGGCTCTGGTCAATAACTATCCTATTCCCGCCTACACAAACTTCCGGCACACCACCATCCCTTCAATCAAACTGGATCACAACCTCAGCTCGAACATCAAACTATCGGGCTACTATTCGACGACGCTGCTTTATACTCCCGGCAACGACGGCCTTCCGGCGCCCATCACCGCGGCGCAGGAGAACGACGCCGTGACCCACACCACGCGGATCAACTATGATCACTCGGTCACGCCGACCGTGCTGCTGCACCTGGGCGCGGGTCTCATGTATCTGAACCAATCGTTTCTCACGGCCCGGTTTAATCAGAGCCAGTTCGGCTGGGGCGCCAATTTCTCCGCGTCCCACTTGTTCCCGCAGATCAATTTCGGCGGCGATACTTCTCGCGGGGGCTTTACGCATTCGACAGGTCACTTTGCTCCCTATAATTACTTCCGCGATGTGAAGCCCACGTTCAATTCCAGCCTCACCATCGTGAAAGGCAACCACACCATCAAATTCGGCGGCGAGGCGCTATTTGAGGGATTTCCCACCCACACCTTTTCCCGGTCTCACGGCATTTTCAGTTTCGCGGCCGCGCAAACTGCCAACCCCTGGCAGGATGGGCGAGGCACGAATGCGTCCACCGGATTCGCCTATGCGAGTTTCTTTTTGGGCCGCGCCAATTCGATCAATAACGGCGGCCAGGCCGTTATGCGCCTCGGCAATCACGCCTTTGCAGGTTACGTTCAGGACACCTGGAAGGTTACCCGCAGGCTCACCATCGACTACGGCCTGCGTTACGATTACGTGACGCTGCTGCGCGAGCAGTACGGCCGCATGTCGAGCGCGTCCTTTGATCGCCCGAATCCGGTGGCCGCCAATCGGCTGGGCACGGTGCTATACGAGGCCACCTGCAACTGCCGTTTCAACAACAACTACCCGGCGGCGTGGGGACCCCGTTTGGGCGCCGCCTACCAGATCAATTCCAAAACCGTGTTACGCGCCGGCGTGGGACTGGCCTACGGGACCGCTCCCAATCAGGCCAACCTGGGCCGCAGCGCGAATGACTTCCTGACGCATTCCCCGGGCGGCTTCGGCGAGTCCGCGGGAAATTTAATCGACGGAAATCCCCTGGGGCCGGGAAATCGTTTCGGGAACCCGGTGCTGGTGTGGCCGGACTTCAGCCCCCGGTATCCGGCTGAGGTCGCGCCTGGCGTGCGGCCTCCTATTTCCCCGTTCATCCACATCGACCGCAATTCCGGCCGTCCGCCGCGGATCTTGCAATGGAGTGTCGGCTTGCAGCGCGAGATCACCCCCAACTTGGTGGTCGAAGCCAGCTACGTCGGAAACCGCGGCGTGTGGTGGACCGCACCGGTCCTTTCGCTGGAGGACTACAACGCGCTGGAGCCGATTTCGCTAAAAAGGAATTTCGGAATCGATATCTCGGTTCCCGCCGACCGTTCCTTGCTTACCACGCGCATCAATTCCCCGGCGGTGATCGCGCGATTCCCCACGCTGGCGTTTGCCAATGCCGTGTATCCGGGCTTCCCGGCGACGCAGAACCTGAACCAAGTGCTGCGTCCGGTCCCGCAATTTCTCGGGATCCCCGGATTCCTGGGGCCGCCCATGGGCGTCACCTGGTACGATTCGCTTCAGGTCAAAGTGACCAAGCGGCTCTCGCACGGCCTCACGGTTGATTCGGCGTTCACGTGGCAGAAAGAGCTGAATCTGGGCGTGGGCGCCGATACGTCGTACCTCACGCCGAGTCCCAATTTGATTAACGATGTGTACAACCGGAACACCAACAAGCAGCTCTCAGGCTTTAGCCGGCCGTTCGTTTTCGTGACTTCGTTCCGGTATTCGACGCCCGGCTTCGCCGCGGACAGTACCGCCCTGAAAGCCCTTTCCTGGGCGGTGCGCGACTGGAATTTCGCCGGCGTGCTGCGCTACCAGAGCGGGGAAGTGCTGCGGACGCCTTCCTCCAATAACGGCCTGCTGACGCAACTGGCCCGCGACCGCAGCAACAATCCCGCGGTGTGGGGCGGAGGCCAGACCTTCTGGAACCGCACCGGCGGGCCGCTGCTCAATTTCGATCCGAACTGCAAGTGCTTCGACCCCACGACGCAGCTGGTGCTGAATCCGGCGGGATGGTCGGACGCGCCCGCGGGGACATTCGGCACGTCCGCTCCGTACTACAACAATTACCGCTGGCAGCGGCAGCCACAGGAGTCGCTGAGCTTCGGCCGCACGTTTACTTTTGACGGGGAGGGAAAATACAAGCTCGATATCCGCGCGGAGCTGTTCAACGTGTTCAATCGCCTGTTCCTGGCGAGCCCGGCGGGCGTGGGCTCCAACACACAGCCGATTGGCCCCAACGCCGCCGCCCCGACGGTTCGGAACTCGCAAGGTGCGCTGCTTTCCGGGTACGGATTCGTGAACACCTTCAATGGCAACGGATCGCAGCCGCGGACGGGGCAGATCGTAGCGCGGTTCTCTTTCTGACGCCGCGGGGCCGGGGCGCGGCTGCGCTACTCGCACAGTCGCGTCTCAGCGATTACCGGAACTGCGCCGCGAGCGTGGCTACCCCCTGGACAATCGGCAAAGTTGTCTGCGACCACCTACGGTCCTAAGGAAGGAGCCGACGGCGGCGCTGCTCAAGTTGCTCGGCGCGCCAGGGGCCTTACCGGACGTGTCGTTGTCGCCGGCGGGGCAGCTCCAGATCACCTGAAGCTGGCTGACCTTGGTCCTGTTGATTTGCGTGAGCGCGGAGGGGATGGAGAATATCATGTGCGCGCGAGGTGTATAATTGCGACTGATGTTGCGAGGCGGCCTTTCAGGCGGAAAGCCCGCGCCACTGGGGAGACTGCTGATGATACGTGGACTGCTCTTGTTTGCCCTGCTGATCGCCGCGACGCCACTGCCGGCACACCATTCCTTCGCGGCCGAATACGACTCGAACAAGCCGGTGGAACTGCGGGGCACGCTGGTGGAACTCGAGTGGGTCAACCCGCACGCCTGGATCCACATGGAAGTGAGGGACGCCGACGGCAAAATCACGAAATGGGATTGCGAGCTCGGCAGCCCGAACATTCTGATGCGCAACGGCTGGCGGCGCGATTCGATCAAGAAGGGCGACGAAATCATCGTGCAGGGCTTCAAGGCCAAGGACGGCTCGAATCTGGCCAACGCCCGCTCGGTGATGATGGCCGATGGAAGGCGTGTGTTCAACGCGGGCTCCTCGGGGGATCCGGGAACAAACGGCGCCAATTCGAAATAGCAGAGGCGTTATGATTCTGTCCCGGCGGAGTTTTTGTGTGGTCGTGGGCGGCGGCGTTGCATCACTCGCGCGCGCCCAGCAACTGCAGAAGGTCACGGTGAGTTTCCCGACGCGCAGCGCCGCCTCCTGGCCGCTGTTCATCGCCAAGGAAGGCGGCTATTACGCCAACAACGGCCTGGACGCGAGTCTCGAATTCGGCGTGCATCCGACCGGCATCGCGATGCTCATCAACGGCCAGGCGGTGATGACGAATTATTCGCTCGAAACCGCCATGCAGGCGATGGCGCGCGATGGGTCGTTGGTCACCTACGGCAGCCCGCTGAATCAGGCGGTATTCGCGCTGATCGCGCAGAAGAATATTTCGCGTGCGCAGGATCTGAAGGGCAAGCGCATCGGCGTCAGCCAGATCGGAGACGCTCCGTCGAATTACGCCACCGCCCTGCTCGGCAAGTATGGGCTGAAGTCGCGCGATGTGAACTGGGTGGCCTTGGGCACCGACGTGAACGGGCGGGCCGCCGCGCTCGTGTCCGGGCGCGTCGAGGCCACAATGCTGACCGCGCCGACGTACTTCAAGCTGGAGGCCGAAGGGTTCCGCGTGGTGGCCAACATGGCCGATCACGCCGATCTGTTCGCTTCGACGACTTACCTGATGAAGAAGAGCGTCGTGGCGCAGTCTCCGCGCCTCCCAGAGCAGTTGATCAAGGCGCACGCCGAGGCGATCAAGCGCTTCTATGACGACAAGGCGTTCGCGATCAGAGCCTACCAGGTGTACGATCCGCAGTCGGATGCCGATGTCGGGCGCTTTTACGATATTCATAAGAAGGGCAATTTGTTCGAGCGCATTCCTTACGTGCTGCGGGGCGCGATCGAATCCGTCATCGCCCAGCAGAGCGATCCGCAAATGGCGGAACTCATGAAGAAATACGATTACCGGCAGGTGGTGGACAACTCGGTGATCGATAGGCTGGTGAGGGAAGGCTACTTCCAGCAGTTGTTCGGAGCGGGCATCAAAGCGGAAGAGGAGCGCAAGGCCAGGCTGGCGTTTCGGTGAAGAATGGCCGCGAATAAACGCGAATGAACGCAAATATGAAGATGCACATCGGATTCTGGATGGTTGTGAGCGCGGCACGCCTTCATTCACCTGGCCGTGAAGAATACCGACGGCGGCGTCACCGTGTGGAAGCTGGAAGGCAACACCCCCAACAGCCTGCTGCCCATGGGCGTGACCGAGAAATCGCTCGAAGCGGGGACGGAATTGGTGGTGATGGGGTATCGCGCGCGCAGCGGCGAACATGTGGCCAGCGCCGGCATGGACACATCACTCCTTCGCCGCGGAGTTCGACCGCAGCAAGCCAGTCAAGCTGAAGGGCAAGGTGGTGAAGATGGAGTGGGTGAATCCGCACGCCTGGATCTTCCTCCGGCGACGAGCCGGGCGGGAAAGAGATCAAATAAACATCCGTGCCCATCACGTATCGCGCTGACCACGTGGGCAGCTTCCTGCGCCCGCAAGAGATTCTGGAAGCTCGCGCCAACCCGGCGACCACGCCGGAGGAGTTGTGCGCCATCGAAGACCGCCACATCCTGCGCGTGCTCGAACGGCAGCGCGAGATCGGGCTCGAAATTTTCACCGACGGCGAGCTGCGCCGCGCGGGGTTCATGAGCGATTTCCACGATTCGGTGGAAGGCCTCGACACCAGCGGAGCTGTCTCGCGCACGTGGAAGAGCGTGGGGCCGGATGCGAGAGAAGGCACGCTGGTGAGCCTGGCAGGCATCGTCACCGAACAGATCCGGCAGACGCGCCGCTTCACCGGGAATCAGGTGGCGTTTCTGATGGAGCACAGCCCTGGGGACGTCAAAGTTACGTTGCCCACGCCGAACCAGTTTCCTGCCATTGCATACAAAAAGGGCATCAGCGAGAAGGCCTACCCGACGCGCTCCGATTTCCTGTGGGACATCGTGCCGCTGGTCAAGGGCGAGGTGCAGGCGCTGCTGGACGACGGCGTGAAATACATCCAGATCGATGCGCCCCGCTACAGTTATTACATCGATCCGAAGTGGCGGCAGTACGTCAAAGACGAAATGGGCATGGATCCGGAGCGGGCTTTGGACGAAGCGATTCGCGCCGATAACGCGGTTCTGGAAGGCGCGCGGCGGCCGGGCGTGACCATCGCCATGCACCTGTGCCGCGGCAACAATCGCAGCCAGTGGTACGCCGAGGGCGGCTACGATCCAATTGCGGAGAAACTGTTTGGATCGCTGAACGTCAATGTGTTCCTGCTGGAGTATGAGTCCGAACGCGCCGGCACGTTCGAGCCCCTCCGCTTCGTGCCGCGCGACAAGGGTGTGGTGTTGGGACTGCTTTCGAGCAAGGTGCCGGAGTTGGAACCTTTGGACCGGATCGTGCGGCGAGTGGAGGAGGCGACGAAGTACATTCCGCTCGACCGCCTGGCCGTGAGCCCGCAGTGCGGATTCGCCTCGGTCCTGGAAGGCAACTTGGTCACCGAAGACGACCAGTGGCGCAAACTCGAGCGGGTCGTCGAGGCCGCGCGCACGATCTGGGGAGCGGACTAGCGACGTGCGCCCGGCGGAGTGGATCCACGTCGCGGTATTTTCCTTCTTCTGTTTGCTGGCGTGGATCCAAGGGCTGCCGGGGGAGCGGCGCGCCAAGGTAATCGGAATTGGCGCAGTTGGATTGGCGGCGAATCTCACGGGCGCATTCTTGCTGCCGGCATCGGTGCGCGACTGGCTGCCTGCCGCGCTCATTCTCCTGGTCTACTGGCAGATTGGCCAGTGCTTTGTGCGCGTCGACCAGCGGCTCCAGGACCGTCTGGAAGCAATCGATGCGAAGTTTCTTCCTTTACCAATGCGCTGGCTGGCGCGGAGGCCTTGCATCGCGGCGTGCCTGGAGTTTGCGTACCTGTTCTGTTATCCGATGATCCCGATGAGCTTCGGGACTCTGTACTGGCTGGGTTTGGCGCACTCTGCGGACCGGCTTTGGACGGTCGTGCTCGGGTCGGCGTATCTTTACCTATGGCGCTCTCCCGTTCGTGCAGACGTTTCCGCCACGAGCGCTCGCGGAGCCGTGGCTGACGCCCCTCCCGCAGAGTCGCATGCGGGCGCTGAACCTGTGGATTCTGCGGCGCGGTAGCATTCAGGCGAATACGTTCCCGAGCGGGCACGTGGCCGCCTCGACGGGCGCCGCGCTGGTGATGCTGTCCGTGGCGCCGTGGCCCGCCGGCCTGCTGTACGGGATCATCGCGGCCGGGATCGCGATCGGCACGATCGCCGGCAGGTATCACTACTCTGCCGATGTCGCCGCAGGGGCCGCGCTGGCCGCGATCGTTTTCGCGGTCGCGTAGTCCTCGAGCCGTTCACGCGCCGGGTGATTTTGTTCTTGATCAAGGGTTCGCGCGAGCGATGCCTTCGCAAGACTGAGCGTCTTTGCGCCTTTGCGCGAAATTCGCCGATTACTGGCGGACGAACTTGGTCACGCCTCTCAACTGCGCCTCGGCGGAAAAAATGTTACCGGCGGCATCGATGGCGATGCCTTCGCCCATGGCGCCATCCGTCGAATTTGCCACTTCGTGCGGCGGGATGAAGATCGTCACTTTCCCGTCCTTGAGACCTCCCATGCGGATCCCCCGCCGCCAGCCGGGGTGAACCCGTTCGGTCGATTCCGAATCGGTTGTGTAAATCACGTCGTCCCGGTCGATCGCCAGACCGCTGGTGCGGCCGAAGGCATGGTACTCCTGGATGAACCTGCCCTGCTTTGTCAAAATCTGAATGCGATGGTTGTGGCGATCGGCAACGACCAGGCGGCCCTGGGAATCAAACTCCACGGCATGCGGCGTACGGAATTCGCCGGGCCCGGTTCCCGTCTTGCCGATGATTCTCAAAAAGCTTCCGTTCCTGTCGAACACCGAGATCCGCGCAACAAGATTCGGATCGGCGACGTTGGTGTGGCTCTCGGCAACGTAGACATCGCCATTGGCCGGATCGGTCACGACATCCGTCGGGTCGGTGAGGGCTTCCGGAGGATTGCCCCGCACGCCTGGCTTGCCCAATGTCAGCAGGACCTTGCCTTCAGGGCTGAACTTAACCACCACGCTTCCCTTCTTGTCTTCGCCTGGAAAGTTCTTGAGGTCGTTGCCTTCTGGAGCTCGCGCATCGGTCACCCATACGTTACCATCGCGATCCACATGAATGCCATGCGGCCACACGAACATCCCGCCGCCAAAGCTTCGGACCTCTTTGCCGGTTTCGTCGAACAAGTGGACAGGGTTCGCCTTCGTACCGAGGCAGCCCGGTATCGTCCCGGGTGAGCAACGATCCGTGGCCCACACGGACTTGCCGTCGCGGTCGATGGCTACGCCGTTGGAGCCACCCCAGGGCCTTTTCTCCATCGTCAGCGTGGCCCAATCGCGGATGACGCGATAGGGATTGGCGCCGCTGTTGACCGGTGCGGCCGGATCCGTTTGAGGCGTGCCTCCGCGCTGCTGGGCCAGAAGCGCGGCCACCCACAAAACAGCCATCGCGGCGGAGAACATGAATCTGCGAAAGTTCGATGGGGACATGTGCGTGCACCGTTCCACTTACTTCCAGGTCTGAATCGCCTTGTAGTGCATGGACTCCGGAGGCAGTTCGGTCAACTCGATCCGGCCCATGTACGGGTCGCTGATGTTGGCGAGAATCGCCCGCGTGTCACTGACGTTGGCATCGGTGAGGGTCAACCCCTTTCCTCGAAAGCTCGCCACGGACCGGGCGGCGTTCTCCACGTGAAGCCCGTAATGCGAAAAACCGGCGGGGCGTTGCGGCGTCACCGGATTGAGCTCGAGGAAGGTGTTCTTGCTGATCTGCATGTAGACCAAACGTGGCTGCCCTTTGGCATCGTTGACGCGGAACGCTTCGCGGTAGCCCATCTTTTGGCTGTAGTACGTGACCGCTCCATCGATATTGGGCACGCTGATGCCGACATGGTTCATCATGACGACGCCACTGCTCGAGTTCTGCGCCAGGGAAACCTGGATCGCCAAACCGGCCAAAAGTCCGGCCGCGAAAAGCATCGCACCGCGCATAGAGCCTCCTAAGTCGATTCATTCCTGGCCCACCCATTCTGCAACATAGAGAAAGTCAACACAAGAGGCGCCCATTGGCGTAGAAGTTTTGCGGCGCCGGTGCGCGAAATTCCGGTTTCACCGCCAGCGGAACAGCTTCCAGGCGGCCGGGAAACAGATGAGGAGCCAGGCCCCCAGAACCGCTGCTTGGCGCGCCACGTCCGCGAGTCCCGCGCCCTGTAGCATGTTGGCGCGCATCGCATCCACCATCGCGGTCAGCGGCAGCGCCTGAATCGCGGGCTGCACAGCGGCGGGGAAGCGTTGCGAGGAGAAGAAGACGCCCGAGACGACCCACATCGGCAGGACGACTAGGTTCGTGATCCCGCTCGCGGCCTCGATCGTCTTGATTCGCGTCGAGATCAGCAGCCCCAGCGAACTGAACGTCAGGGACCCGAGCAGGCTGATGAGCGCCAGCGTGATCCAGGAGCCGCGCATCGGCACCCCGAACACCAGCATGCCGAATCCGATGGGAACGCCCACCTCGAACACCAGCAGCGTGAGGCGCCATGCCAGGTAACTCAGCAAGTACGCATGGCGCGGCATGGGCGTCGCCACGATGCGCTTCAGCAGTTTTCTGCGGCGCGCGTCGACAATGGAAAACGCCATGCCCCATATTGCGTTGCTCATGATGCCCATCGCGGCAAGACCGGGTACGAGAAAGTCCACATAGCGCGAACCCGGCTCGCGGATCAAGTTGTCGGCCGCCAGCACCGGGTCGTGACGGCCGGCAGCCCGCTGCAACGCGTCGTCCACCATAGCCCGCGCGGTGCGGCCATCGGGATTTGTGTCGTCGTAGTGATACACGACGCCGGCGTCGTGCCCTCGCTCCACCACCAGTGTTACCTTGCCGTTACGAAGCGCCGCGGCCGCGGCCGCGGAGTCCAGCTCTAGGGCGTCAATCAGCTTCGCGTGCCGTAATCGTCCGGCGAGGGCGGCGTCGGTCACCGCGATGCGGACGGTCTGCGCCGCCTGCTGCCGAAACGCCACGCCCAGGCCGACCGTGAGCAGGATCGGGAACAGCAAGGCCCAGAAGATCGCTTCCGGCTCGCGGATGAACTCGCGGTACCGCAGGAGCGTGAGTTGCACCAGGGCCCTAGTCATCCCGCAAACGCCTCCCGGTGAGCGCGACGAAGACGTCCTCCAAAGTCGCCGAATGCGTGCGGAGCTCGGTGAGCGCCACGCTTTGGCGTTTTAGCTCCTCAAGCAGGGTGGGAACCGTGCGGTGAAGCTCGGTCACTTGCATCCGAATGCTGCCGTTTGCAGCGCGCACATCGCGCACGCCGGGGATCTCGCCGATCCGTGCGAGATCCGGCGTGGAACCGCTCGAAAACTCAACCACGTGTTCGACGCCAAGCGAGCCGATCAATTCGCGCGGAGTGCCGAGCGCGATCACCTTGCCGTGATCCATGATGGCCACGCGGTCGCACAGCCGCTCGGCCTCCTCCATGTAGTGCGTTGTCAGCAGGATAGTCGCGCCGTCGCGCTTGAAGCGCTCAATCAGATCCCACAGTTGCCGCCGCGCCTGCGGATCGAGGCCGGTGGTTGGCTCGTCGAGAAACAACAACTCGGGCGCGCCCACCAGGGAACACGCAAGCGCCAGGCGCTGTTTCTGGCCGCCCGACAGGCTTCCCACGCGCGCGTTTTTCTTTTCGCCCAGTTCCACCAGGTGCAAGACTTCCTTGGCAGGCGGACCCTGGCCGAAAAAGCTGCGGAACAGTTTCACGGTTTCAAGTACGGTCAGCTTGTCGGTGAGTTGCGTTTCCTGCAACTGGATTCCGAGCCGCTGGCGCAGGCGCGCGGCATCTTTGCCCCAGCGCATGCCCAACACCTCGACTTCGCCTGCGTCGGCTTCCGTCAGCCCCTCGCAGGTCTCGATGGTGGTGGTCTTCCCGGCTCCGTTCGGCCCCAACAGGCCAAAACACTCGCCTCTAAAAACTTGCAGTTGTATGCCGTCCACGGCCACGACGTCCTTGTAAGACTTGCGCAGGCCGTCAACGCGCAGCGCGACCCCGGTTGCGGCAGCGGGCATGCTTCAGTATCGCGCAACTGAGGACTCAGTACCCCCGGACCCGGCGTTGCTGTTAGGATGGTCTTCGAAAGGGTTGCTCCGGCGAATGGACCTGAACAAGATCATCGCAGAGTTGCGTAAGGAACGCGCCGCGCTGAACGAGGCCTTACTTCATCTGGAGTATTTCGCGCAGGCGCAGGAGTTGGCGTCAGGAGACGGAGCCGGCACGCGCAAGCGCAAGCCCTTCAGTCAGGAGACGCGTCGCAAGATGGCGCTGGCCCAGAAGAAACGCTGGGCTCGGGCGAAAGCCGCGCGGCCATGAACCGGAGAACCTTCGTGACCGCCGCGGCGGCGGCTGTAATGGGCAGCCGGGCCATGAGCGCACAGGACGGCTCGCGGCCCTCTCTAAACTCTCAGACAGTTGAGAGCGCTTCCCGCTACGAAGTCTGCCGGCCTGGGCCTGCGGACTGCACGGTCATGCATCTGGAGGCCGTGGCGGCGGCGCGCGTGCCGGACTCTCTGGCGGTCGTGGAAACGCGGGCAGGCAGCCTGTGGGGTCCATCCTGGAAAGGCCGGGCCCTGCCGCCGCTGCTGGAGCTGCGAGAGTATCCCGAAGCCTCTCCCGCGTTCTTCGCCGGCCTGCTGCGCGGATTAACCGGGGCCGGAATCGAGCCTTGGCTCTCCGGCCTCGGCCGCTTGCTGATTCCGTTCGAGAGTCTGCAACAGAGGGAACGCCTGTGGCGCGAGCTCGGCGCCGCCCGCGGCTGGGGAGCCTACATGTTCGCGGTTTACCGCCCTGTGCCGGTTTTGCGCTCCGCGTAGGCGGACTGCGCTCGGGCGGATTTTGCCCGCCAGGCGCGCGCCGCTGCAACGGCCAGCATCGTGATGATGGCGCCCAGCGCCGCCAGCGTCATGTCCTTTTGCGCGTCCCAGAAATCACCCTGCATGCCGACGAATTCCTCGCCTCGTTCGGGCGACAGAATCGACGCCATGAATGCCTCCAGGATTTCATACGTCGCACTGAAGGCCAGGACCATGGCCACCGGCAGCACGTAACGCCAGCGGCTCCACACGCCGGCCGAGCGCATGATCCACTCCTGCATCGGATAACCCAGCAGGAAGCCGTAGTTGAAATGCATGATGCGGTCGTAGTGATTGCGCGAGGTCCCCAGCAACGGCTTGACCCACTCCCCCAGCGGCACGTCGGAATACTTGTACTGCGCGCCCCATTCGTGCAACGCGAGAAACAGAAAGATCAGCGCATACGAGGTGTCCGAAAAGGTCAGCCGCCGGTACGTGATCGCAAGAATAGCCAGGAAGCTGAGTGCTGCGGCATTCTCCAGCCACCAATCGAAGGCTTTCTCCGGCGTCGTCCCCGTGATCAGGATCACAGCGCCCATCAGGCAGGCGAGCCTCTGCGCGAACCGGTTCTCCCGGAACGGCAGCGGTATGGCTGTACTCGCAGTGGTCAAGGGAGTCATCTCACCATGAATCGCGGGCTGGCGGCAACTTGACGGCCTGCGCCAGGCATGATCGCCGCCTACGCCAGCCACTCCACCGTCACGTCCGCCAGAATCGGACCCAGCAGGCTTGCGGCCTCGTGCTCGGCCGCTTGCAGGACCTTTTCGGCGTAGCTGCGGTCGGGCGACACAGTCACCGCGGCGATGAGGCCGCGCTGCCGGGAATCGTGATAGTCGATTTCGGCCACGCTCACGTTGCAGCGGGCGCGCAGGCGGTCCTTGAGACCCTTGACGAAATGGCGCTTGTCCTTGAGCGAATGAGCGTTGTTCAGGACCAGCTCAAACGTGATGACGCCGACGGAGGGCACGGCTTCAAGCGCTACACCAAAGCTTCTTGCGCCACGCGCTCGGTGACGAACGCCTCGATAATGTCGCCGGGCTTGATGTCGTTGAAATTGGCGATGGAGACGCCGCACTCAAAGCCCGCTTTCACTTCGCTCGCATCGTTCTTGAAGCGCTTCAGGCTCTCGATCTTGCCGGTGTGGATCACCACATTATCGCGCAACAGGCGCACCTGCGAAGCGCGCGTCAGTACGCCGTCGGAAACCATGCAGCCGGCGACCGTGCCCACCTTGCTGATGCGGAACACTTCGCGCACCTCGGCGCGGCCCTTGTAGACTTCCCGCAACACCGGCTCCAGCAGGCCCGTCATGGCCCGCTTGATCTCATCCTGCAACTCGTAAATGATCGTGTGCAGGCGGATGTCGACCTTCTCCTGTTCGGCCAGCGTTTGAGCGGTGCGCTCGGGGCGCACGTTGAAGCCGATGATAATGGCGTTCGAGGTCGCCGCCAGCAGCACGTCGCTTTCGGTGATGGCGCCGACGGCGGCGCGCAGCACGCGGATCTTGACCTTGTCGTTGGAAAGCTTCTGGAGCGTGTCGGTCAGCACCTCGGCGGTACCGCCCACATCCGTCTTCAGGATGATGTTCAGCTCCTTGACCTCGCCTTCCTTGAGCTGTTCGTGCAACTGGTCGAGCGTCATGCGGCTGGTCTTGCTCATGGCCGCCTCGCGGGCCTTGGCCTCGCGATAGATGACGATCTGCTTCGCCTTGGCCGTGTCAGTCACCACTTGGAAGGTATCGCCGACTTCCGGCACGGAATCGAGCCCCAGCACCTCCACGGGGATCGACGGGCCGGCTTCGCGCACGCTTTCTCCCATGTCGTCGAACAGAGCCCGCACCTTTCCAAACACCGAGCCGCAGATGAAGTAGTCGCCGACCCGGAGTGTGCCGTTGCGCACCAGCACCGTCGCCACCGGACCGCGCGCGCGGTCGAGCTTCGCTTCGAGCACATTGCCCATGCCGGGCCGCGCGGGGTTGGCGCGCAGGTTCTGCATGTCGGCCACCAGCAGGATCATCTCCAGCAGCAGGTCGAGATTCTGGCCGGATTTCGCGGAAACCGGCACCATGACCACATCGCCGCCCCAGTCCTCGGCCAGCAGGCCGCGATCGGCCAGTTGCTGCTTGATGCGCTCGGGCTGGGCTTCCGGTTTGTCGATCTTGTTGATCGCGACGACAATCGGAACGCCCCCGGCCCTGGCGTGGTCAATCGCTTCGATGGTCTGCGGCATGACGCCGTCATCGGCCGCGACCACCAGCACCACGATGTCGGTCACCTTGGCGCCGCGCGCACGCATGCGCGTGAACGCCTCATGGCCGGGCGTATCGATGAAGACAATCTTGTTGCCGTTCTTTTCGACGTGATAGGCGCCGATGTGCTGCGTGATGCCGCCGGCTTCGCGCGCCGCCACGTTGGTCAACCGGATCGCGTCCAGCAGACTGGTCTTGCCGTGATCGACATGGCCCATGATGGTGACCACCGGCGGACGCTTCTCGCGGTCCTGGTCGGCTTCGGCCTGCTGGATTTCGTGGGTGGTTTCTTCCTCGTAGCTCAGTCGGTTCACGGACGCGCCGAAATCGCGCGCGATCTCCTCGGCCAGCTTGACGTCGAGCGTTTGGTTGATGGTCGCGAAAATTTTCCGGTCCACCAGGCGCTTCACCACCAGATTGGCCTTCACGCCCAGCTTCTCGGAGAGTTCCTTCACCGTGATGCCTTCGGCGATCGTGATCTCGCGGTCGATCTCGGGCGGCACGAACTCCTGCTGGCGCGCGCGCACCGGACCGAGACGGCCCTCCTCCTCGACCTCCTTACGCCGGGCGCGGGCCGCCCCCGGCTTGGTGGCGTGGCGGCGGCCGGGTTCGGTGGGTAGCGCCACGGGCTCGGCCTGTAAGGGCGAAGTGGGATGCATCGGACGCCCGCGGCCACGCGCCGCCGGCGCACCGCCGGGCGCGGGCGCTCCAGGCGCCCGCATCAATGGCTGACCCGGACGCACCGGACCGCGGTAAATGGGTTGTCCTGGGACGGGACTCGCCGGACGCCCAGGAGCCGGCATGCCCGGGGCCGCCGGCGCGCCAGGCGCGCGCGTCAGCTTCGCCAGCATGTCCGGGCGAGGGGGCACGACCGGCCTGGCCACGGGTTGTCCCGCAAGATTGGGTTTTGCGGGCGGCCGCAACGGACCGCCTCCGCCGACCTGTGGCGCCGCACCGGGCGCCACCACCGCGCCAGGGGCGCGCATAGCGGGACGCGCAGGTTGCGGAACTGCCGCCGGAGCCGGGCGGGCTATCGCCGGCGACGGCGTTTCCGGAGCCGCCGCAGGCGCCGCGGCGCGCGGGGCTTCCTGCATGGGCGGCAGCGGCTGCCGCGGACCCGTGAGAATCTGACCCGGCTTCGGCGGCGGCGGACCCGCGCGAGCGGGAATCGGAATACCTCGGGGAGCCACGGGAGGGACCAGCGGCTGCCCCATGGACAGCGGCGGCCTCAACGGCTGTGTTTCGCGCGCCGGAGCAGACCGAGGTTCTTCCGCAGGCTTGGCATGGGTTTCCGCAGGTTTTTCCTCAACGGCAACCGCGGGTTCGCCAGGTTTCGGCGGAGCCGCTGCTTCCTTTCTCATCCCGGTTGCCGGCGGAGCAGCATTAGCCGGTTCCGCCTGAGCGGGCTCCGGCTGAGCGGGCTCCGGCTCGCCGGCGATCCGCCTGCGAACTCGCAAAACCACATCGTCGTCGAGCGAACTGGAGTGCGTCTTCCTCTCAGTGATCCCGAATTCCGGCAACAGGTCCAGGATCACACTGGGCTTGACCTCCAGCTCGCGTGCGAGTTCGTTGATGCGGATCTTGCTCATAACAAGGCCTGCCCCGGAAGAAACCTCCGGCGGGACAGGTTTAGGCTTGCTCTCCCTTCTCCGTTCCGGGTGCGGAAGCTTCCGGCACGGAGTCCTGCTTTATCGTAACAGATTGCGGCTGCACGGCTTCCACTGGAGATTCCGCCGCGGGCGCGCCCATCTGATTCTCAAATTGGCCGTAGTAGGCGACAACGGCCGCCTGGATGCGCTCCACCATCTTCGGCCCGATCCCGGGAATTTCCTCGAGCTGTTCGGGCGTCATGGCGCCTAACTGCTCCACCGTGGTGATCTGCGCTTCGTTCAGCTTCTCCACCAGGCTTTCGGTGATGCCGTGATCGACCAACACCGACACCGGAGCTCCCGGAACCACCAGCGCGGCCATCTGCGATTCCACTTCCTGGCGTTTTTCTTCTTCGCTCTTAATATCAATGCGCCAGCCGAGCAGCTTGGCCGCCAGACGCACGTTCTGGCCCTTCTTGCCGATAGCCAGCGACAACTGGCTGTCGTCGACGACGACTTCCATATGTTTTTCGGCCGGATCGAGGATCGTCACGCGCGAAATCTTGGCCGGGCTCAAGGCGTGCGTCGCAAACACGACGGGGTCCTCGCTGTACTCGATGATGTCGATCTTCTCTCCGCGCAGTTCGCGAATGATGGACTGCACGCGCATGCCCTTCATGCCGACGCAGGCGCCCACGCTGTCGACATCGCGGTCGCGGCTGGAAACCGCGATCTTGGTGCGCTCGCCGGCCTCGCGCGCGCAAGCCTTGATCGTCACCGTATTGTCGTAGATCTCCGGCACTTCCTGCTCGAACAGGCGCATGACCAGCTCCGGCGCGGCCCGCGAAAGAATCACGCCCGCGTTCTTGCCGGTTTTTTCCACGGTCTTGATCACGCAGCGCACGCGGTCGCCCACGCTGAAGCTTTCCAGCTTGGATTGCTCCTTGCGTGGAATGCGCGCTTCGGTCTTGCCCAGATCCACCACCAGATCCGGTCCCTCGATGCGCTTCACAACGCACGTCACCAATTCGCCCACGCGGCCCGAAAATTCGGAAAACACGTTTTCCCGTTCGGCTTCGCGCACTTTCTGCAAAATCACCTGCTTGGCCGTCTGAGCCGAAATGCGGCCGAGCACATCGGTGGGCTTGGGAAATCTCACCTGGCTGCCGATCTCCGCGGATGGATCGTACATGCGCGCTTCCTCAAGCGAAATCTCCTTGACCGGATCGGTGACATTTTCGACCACGTGTTTGACGCCGTAGATCTGAATGGCTCCAGTGCGCTCGTCGAACTCAGCGGCCAGCTCTTCGTCGGTATGAAAATGCTTCCGGGCGGCCACCAGCATGGCGTCCTTCACCGCGTCCAGAATAATCGACGGATCGATGCCCTTCTCCTTGCTCAGCATCTCGATCGACTGATAAATCGTTGCCATGGTGCCCATGTCAGTTCTTGCTCCGTGTCAAGTTGGGGATTACCACTCGAACTTGAGGTTGGCCTTTTCCACCTGTTCGAGCGGAAAGCAGACGCTCTTTCCAGGTGATGGTTCGAGGGTGATCATGCCTTCGGAAAATTTGGTGAGGGCTCCGGTCCAGTGGCGGGAATTCTCGACCGGCTGCCGCAGCACCACTTTGATCTTGTGCCCCTGGAAACGCTCGAATTCGCTGGGCCGGGTAAGCTTGCGCTCCAGGCCGGGGGAACTGACTTCCAGGTTGTACCGGCCTCCCGGGATCACGTCCTCGACATCGAGGATGGTTCCCACCTGCTGGGAAACCCTTTCGCAGTCGCTGTGCGTTACGCCGGAGGGCTTGTCGATGTAAATGCGGACCACCCGGTGCGCGCCGCCGCCCACGATCTCAGCGTCGACCAGCTCCAGCCCTTCGCTGGCGGTCACGCGCTCGGCAATGGCCCGGAGTTTCTCCAATACTGTGCTGCGCTCCGTCATCTTCTCCAAAAACGGGAGGAGCAATAAAAAAGTGGGCTTTCGCCCACTGGGTTGATCCGTCCCTGCTCTTAGTATACACGCCCGGCAGGTGCTACACTGGCACGCATGACGCGCTGGTTGATGGCCGCGGCATTCCTCGCCGCTCGCCTGTTCGCCCAAGTCGATTTGAGCGGCACGTACACCTCCGTTTTTCACGAAGATCAGCCCGAGCGCATCCCCGGACCGTCGCTGGTGGATTACCTCGGCTTGCCCATCAACGATTACGGCAGGAAATGGGCGCTGGCATGGGACCCCGACCGGCTCACCGCGCAGGAGCACCAGTGCCAGGTGCACACCGCCGCTTATATGTTCCGCGGGCCGTTGCTGCTGCGCATTTGGGAGGAGCGCGACCCGCAGACCCAGGAACTCATCGCGCTGCGCCAGTACATCAACAACTACGAACAGTACCGCACGATCTATCTGGATGGCCGCCCGCATCCGCCCGAGTACGCCGCGCACACCTGGATGGGATTCTCCACGGGCCGGTGGGACGGCGACATCCTTACCGTGTACACAACGCACATCAAGCAAGGCTGGCATCGCCGCAACGGGCTGCCCTCGAGCGACCGCATCACGCTGGTGGAACACTACATCAAACACGGCGACCAGTTGACGCATGTGACGGTCGTGACCGATCCCGACTACCTGAGCGAACCCATGATCAAGAGCCAGGATCTGCTTCTGAGCCCCACGCTCGGCTTTGAACGCGGCACGAATCTGCTTTCCAACTGGCTCTACCCGTGCGAATATGTGGAGGAGTCTCCGGGCCAGGACCGCACGCGCGTGCAGAGCTACATGCCCGGCGAGAATCCGTTCATAGATGAATTCGCCAGCCAGAACCGTATTCCGCGCGAAGCCGCGCTGGGGGGTCCGGAAACGATGTACCCGGAGTACCGGCAGAGGCTCCCGGGCCTGCGGCGAAACTGAGCGGTTTGCAGGCCGGCCAAGAAAGAGGAACTGTACATCATGTTCCTGGCGTCGGCCTTCCGCACGATGCGGTTTGAAGTGCATGAGGCGCACGGGCGCGGCATGGCGTTGCAATTCAACTATCTGGCCGGGAAGGGCGCCTTCGTAGCGAACGCCGGCGGGACGTTTTCGATGGACATGAGTAAGATCAAAGGCGCGGTGCGCGATCTGGTGCATGACCTGCTGACCATCGAGGCGACCAACGACGACGCGGGCGCCAAGAAGATGCTCGACCAGTACGGCGCGCTGCGCCCTGCCCTGGAGCAGGCCTTGGCCAAGCTGACGGATCTGCCGGTCGATATCGAACCCGTCCGCAAGTAACCTCGAAGCGCGGATTCACTGGCGTGGCCGCCACTGGACTCGAACCCGCCGGGGAGCGGGCGAATCGGGTGCGGCAGCTTGCGGCGGCCCAGTGGAAGGGACTTGTTTCGGCGCCGTCTTCGGCGCTGCCTTCGCCGCTGGACGCACCACGATGTTGTTGACCACGCTCCGTGCTCCGGCCGCTTTCGCCATGCGCGTGGCGGCTCCCTTGCGCTGCGGGACCGTGGTCAAGCCTTCCCAGATCGCCACACCCTGGCGTACCTGGATCTTGAAGTTCTCCGTGCGAATCGCGGACTTGGCCAGACGCTCGCGGATCCGCTCCTCGATTTCCTGATCGCGCAGGCCGCGCGCTGCCGATGACTGGCCCGTCAGCAACAGCGGGACCAACATCGGCCACGTCGCAGTCAGAACCAGGCGGAGCATCCTGTTGGATTAGTGCTGCGCTCCCGGGAAAATCTCAGCCCAGATAGTCGAACAAGGTCTTGCGCGGCATCTGGGCCTTCGAAGTGAGCGCCGCCTGCTGCTGCGTCTGGCTCTGGGTCAGCTCCAGGATGGACTCCGTGAGATCGGCATCCTCGATCCGGGAGATTTGGGTCCGCAACTGGAGCGCCAAGTTTTCGGCGAACTGGCGCGCCTCAGCGACTTTGTTTTGCGCGGTCCCGTAAAAGGCGAGTTCACTGTTGAGATGCGCGGCTGGCTGGCGCAGCGCGTCGACTGCATCGAAGACGGCGGGTTCATCGTTGGCCAGCAGGGCCTGACGCAGGGTCTCCAGAGCGGCGAAGATATTGATCGCGCGCGTTGTGGAATCGAAAATTTCCTGCGCCGTATGCCCCACCGGAAACGTCGTGCCGTTGGGGTGCTGCACCAGGCGCGTGGCGGGTGCGCCGAGATACCCGCTGATCGGCGCTGGCTGCGAAAGGTCGATGGTGTAGGGCGTGAGGCTGTCGGCGTCGCCGGAGAAAATAAAACGGCCCTCGACCTGCGTGGCCGCGAGTCCTACCAGTTGCTCGAGGATGCTGCCAACCTCCAGGGCGATCCCCTGGCGGCCCTGAGCATCCATGAATCCCGTAGCGGCCTGGGCGCCGAGCGTCCGGGCGCGGTCGAGCAGTTGCGCCGCGGACTGAAGCGCCTGTTCGGCGGCATCGACTTCAGCTTGTACGCGCCCGAGATTCGCCTGAATCTGCATGATCGCCGAGAGGCTGGCCCGCGCCGCCAGGAGCGTGGAAACCTGATCTGGGTCGTCGGAAACCTGCGCCATGCGCACGCCTGTGGAGATCTGGCGTTGGGCGCGCTCCATGCGGTCTGCGACGCGATTCAGGTTGTTCAGGAATTGCTGGTCAAACGGATTGAGGGAAGGCGAAACCACAAGGCTCCTTAGCGAATGATGTTGATGACGCTCTCAGTCAATTCGCTGAGAACGGCGACCAGTTTGCCCGCGGCCTGATAGGCCTGCTGGAACTGAAGCAGCTTCGCGGCTTCTTCATCGAGCGACACGCCGCTGAGTTCGTTGCGGCGCTGGCGGGCGAGCAAGACTGCATCCTGGCGCTGCTCACGTTCCTGGCGCGCCGCGGCCACATCCCGGCCGAGGCGGGCTCCGAGATTGCCGAAAAACTGGATGAACGAAAATCCGCCAATCGCAGGGGCCGCGCCCAGTTGCGCGATGACGATGGCGTTGCCATTGCCGCCGGGGGCCGCAGGAAGCGCCGCGGCGATCTCCTCGGGCGTAAGCGCGCCCGTGGCAAGCGTCGCGGCCGCGCCCAATCCCGCGTTGTAGGAGAAAAGATTCACCGCCGGTGGCAGGCCGTTCTTATCGACTCCGGCGGCCAGGGCGGCATTGATCGCGTCGGCGAAGGCTTGCGCGAGTGTGTTGAGATCGGCCAGATAAGCGGGCAGCGTGGCGTTGCGCTCCTCGACCAGCGCCCCCAACTGGCCTCCGGTTGCCTGCTGGGTCACGTCATTGCCTTCGGAATCCCGCAGGATGGTCTTCGGCGTCGAAAAATCCGCGGAAAGCGCGCGCGCGCGGTCCCCGATGACCAGAATCGTCTGGCCCCCCAGGTAGACATTGACCGCGCCGTCAGGCGTGCGGATGAGCGTGAAGTTGACGATCCCGGACAGCTCTTCAAGCACAGCATGCATCTGGGCGTCGAGGCCCGCGTCGGCGCCCGCTCCAGCGTTCGTCCGGTACTGGCGGTTGAGGTCCGCGATGCGCTGCGCAAGACGGTTGACGGCGTCGACCGCCGCGCGGGTCTGGCCGGCCGCGTTCGAGGACGCCTGCGCGATCCCAGCCGCCACCTGGTGAAAACTCTGTGCGACCGCGGCCGCCGCATCGAGTGCACCCTGGCGGGAGACAGAGTTGTTGGGATTCACCGCCAACGCCGAGAAACTGTTAAAAAATCGGTTCAGCGCGGCGGGGATGCCGAACTCCGATGTCAGGTCAAAATGGGCTTCCAGTTGCGCGAGATCGGCAGCGCGCTGGCCGGCGTGTCCCAACAGCTCCTGCTGGTTGCGGACCGCCTGCTCCTGGTAAGCCGAACGGTAACTGTACAGTGGCCCGGCCGCCACGCCGCCCGTAACTCCATTGGCCGGATCGAAGGGCTGCGAGACCAGCACTTGGTCCTGCTTGGCGTAGCCAGGCGTGTTGACGTTCGTGATGTTGTTCTGGATGACGTTGAGGGCCCGGCCATAGACTCGCAGCGCGTTGGTCGAATTGAGCAAGGACGCGAAGAGGTTGCCCATGTCAAGCCTTTTGGGAAACGTGCACCCCACCCGCGGCGGGCTCAGGCGGCCCCGGTAGGCCGGCCGGAGTATACCCGGTATCGAGACCCAACAGGCGCGCCCATCCCGCCCAGAAGTCAGAGCCGCTGCGGATCAGACGGGCCGTCCGGTCCAGTACACGCTGCAGCTCATGCAGATCCCGTAGCAGGGCGGCGCGCGCGGCCTCATCCGGAGGATGCGCGGCGAGTTGGCGCTCCAGCGCCTGGAGTCCCGCGACGGCGGCCTGCACGCCGGACAGGCAAGGCGCCACGGCCTCGGGCTCCGGCGCAAGGAGCGCGGAGTGCAGAGCTGTGACCGCGCCGGTGAGCGCCGGATCAATCGCGCTTGAGGGTCGCATCGCGGATCATCTGGGCCGCGGTGGCGTCGGCGTCCACCTGATATGTGCCTTGCGCGTAGGCTCGCGCGATGTTTTCCAGGCGCGCCTGCCGCTCCGGCGAGTCGGCGGCGAGAGACCGCAGGCTCCGCACCAGCTCCGACAGATGCACGTCGTCAGCGGCCGAGCCGGCGCCGCGTCCCGCTCGGCCCGAAAAGTTTCCGGCGCGTCCGGTTTCTTGCGTCTTCGCCGGACCCGTTGCCGGCGCGCCTGCCGGATTCACGTGAGGATCGTCGACTCGCATCTCTAGCTGCTTTATCGGCCATTGTCCCGCATTTTTTGGCGAAATTGGCGAGATTGCGGCCTCAGGAATCTCCGATGGATGGACGGCGCGGGTCAGAGCCTGTGCAGCTCAAGATCCCCTTAAGCCGCGGCGCTGGCGCGCTCACCCAGCGCGTTGGCGAAGTGCGATATCATCATCGACATTTCATCCAGAGCGGAGCTGGCGGCGCTGGAGGACAACGGCCGCACGGCCCGGCACCACAAACGCGTGAAGCGGTAGTTGAGCCGTACCATGCGATCCTCTATCTGGCTGCTCCCGCCAGCCTGCCGCATCAACTGCATCAGGCGCGCATAGTCTCGATCCAGCGCAGCCGTGACGTTGTCCAGATCGATCGGCTCTTCGGCGCGCAAACGCGCCTGGATTTCCAGAAAGCTCAGTTGGTTCGCTTCGGCGACCTCGCCCGCGTAGTCCCGAGTCGTCTTCGCGCTCAGGATCAGCAGACAGGTGTAACGGAACCAGTACCCCAACAGCAGGAGTGATCCAACGGTCAAAACAAGTGTTGTCGTGGTTTCCACCATGCCGATTATCTCTACATGGCCTCCGAAACAGAAGAGGCGGCTATAGATTCATTCCTATGGAAGCTTACCATTGCCTCTTTATCATGACAATAGATCTCTGATGGACTAAGGTAATTTTCTCTAAGTAGTTCTGCTTGCACTCCGAAAAACCATATCCCCTGGAAGGCAGGGATCCTTTTTCTGGTGCTCGGCATAGAGCGCGGCGTACGTCAACAAGACGTGATCCATTTGGGAAAAGCCGAGCTGTACCGTAGTACGATCGATCCATTCCGGCGGGCCCTCCAATTCCAGAAAGTCACCAATCGGCGTTTCATCAAGGGTGACGATACCCGGTTCGCCTTCCCGGGCATATACGGTCCGGAACTTTTCGTAGCGAAACGCCCGCTGGTACCCCAGCGCAAAAAGTACTTTTTCCATGGCGGCGCCATCCTCGACGGCCAGCTCTATCTCCTGGCGGCTCTTATGCGGACCCTCCTGGGCAGGGCCCTTATACGTCAGCAGCCACCGCCCGCCCGCCGAACGCAAGCGAAGCACGCGGCCGCTGGTTTTCAGCTCGCCATCGGGACGGTCGTACAACTGGTCCACTTCAAGCGCCCGTGGGGCCCGCACGCCGTACCCGTGCGCGGCGAGCAGCGTGCACCCCGCCGCCGCGCCCTGGGGCAACCGCAACTTGATCTCGGTTTCAACCTGCACCGTTTTCGATGATACGATGAGGAACATGGGCATCAGGCAATTACGAGCATCTGCCCTGGTTTTTCTGCTCTGCGGGATGGCGCGGGCCGGCATTATCGAAGATGTCCGCGCTTCCATCGGTGCCGGCGATTTCGCCGCTTCCGACCGCCAGGTGGAGACCTTCCGCCGGGTGCGCGGCGAGACCACGGAACTGGCCGCCGCGATTTCCTGGCAAGCGCGCGGAGCCCTCGCGGCGAGATATTACGACTTGGCAGAGAAATACGCGGACCAGGCCCGTGAAACGGCCGGACGGAACCGCACGGTCAACGCCCGAACGCTGGCTGCGGACGCGTTCCTGGCGACCGCCATCGGCGCCTCGATCGAAGTGATGGGACAGGCGATGGCGGCGCGCGGTGAGCGCTCCAGCGCCGTCGCGTTCCTCGAACGCCAACTGGCTTCCTATCGCAATACGGTGATCGCCGAGCGGATCGCGAAAAACATCAATTTGCTCAGCCTCACGGGCAAGCCGGCCCCTCCGCTCAATGCGCGGGAATGGATCGGCGCCGCAAGGCCCCCCTCACTCGCCAGCCTTCGGGGCAAGCCGGTGCTGTTGTTCTTCTGGGCGCACTGGTGCCCGGATTGCAAGGCGCAAGCACCGATTCTGGCGGACCTGATGCGGCGCTACGGCCCGCGCGGGCTTACGTTAGTGGCCCCGACGCGATACTACGGCTACGTCGAAGAAGGTCGCGATGCGCCACCCGCGGCGGAGAAACCCTATATCCAGCAAATCCGCGACCGCTTCTATTCCCAACTCGGCGCGGCCCCGATGCCGCTGAGCAACGACATCTTCCTGGCGTACGGCTGCAGCTCCACGCCGACTCTGGCCTTGGTGGACAAACAGGGTCTCGTCCGCTGGTATCATCCCGGAGCCGCCACTGAAGCTGAACTGATCCGCGAAATCGAAAAGGTCCTTTGATGAAGCGTTTTCTCTTGACTCTCGCCGTAGCGGCGCTCACCTGGTCCGCAGGCTATCCTTATCAAGCGGCTCCGAAGGCCGCGCCCAAGGCGGCTGCCGCCAAGCCCGGCACGCATCCGGTCACCGGACGCCAGATCGCGGGCGTGATGGGCATGGGTGGCGCCAACTGGCTGGTTCGGCCGGAGCGCGAGGAAGAGGAACACCCCGAGCAGGCCCTGGACGAGATGCGGATCCGTCCGGGCATGAAGATCGCCGACATCGGCGCCGGCGTCGGCTACATGAGCCTGCGGATGGCTAAGCGCGTCGGACCCACGGGCCGTATCTACGCCGTCGACATACAGCCCGGCATGCTGGAGCTTCTGCGGCAGCGGGCCGCGGCCGAGAACATCACCAATGTCGAGCCGATTCTGGGCGAAACAGCCGACCCCAAGCTCCCGCCCGGGCAGATGGACATCGTGCTGATGGTCGACGTCTATCACGAGCTGGCGCAACCTCAGCTCATGCTGCGCAAGATTCACGAGGCGCTGAAACCCGACGGGCGGCTGATCCTGCTCGAGTACCGCGCCGAAGACCCTAACGTAGCCATCATCGCCGAGCACAAGATGACCGTCGACCAGGTGCGCCGTGAGATCGAGGCGGAAGGCTTCCAGATGCAGCCCCCCGTTGAGACGCTGCCGGTGCAACACCTGCTGATTCTGACGAAAAGGTAACCTCTCACTGCACCCGCGGGGCGCCAAGTCTCTCGCGCAGCCCTGCCAGCCACTGGTCCAGTCGCTCCGTGCCACTCCTTAGTGCGTCCGCGGCGCGCGGGCGCTCCACGCCGCGCGCCATCAGCTCCATGCCGAACCTCAGCGCCGAGGACGCCTGACACAGGGCAGCGTGATCGCTTGGCCGCCCGCAGGAAACCGGTTTACTTCAGCCGCTTCTCGGCCTCCAGTACCAGCTCGTGCAGGTCCGCGCCGCCCTGAGCGACGTAGTCGTGCAGTTGCTTGCGCATGCGCGGCTCCCAGAAGTCGCGGAGGTGCTTGGCCACCGCGGTGATGGCCTCCTCGCGCGGATTGGCCGCAAAATTCAAGGCGATCTGGTTGGCCATGTGAACCATGTGACGTGAATCCATTGGTTGTACGATACTCGGTCTAATCGCCCGCGGCGCCTGTCAATATCTGGCGGGTCATACGCTGAGTCTCCCGGTACTCGCGCTGCCAGTCGGACAACTTCTTGGCGAGCCGCACCTCGACCGCCGTCACTTTGTATTCGGGGCAGTTCGTGGCCCAATCCGAAAACTCGGTGGTGACGACATTCGCTCCGCTGATCGCATGATGGAATGTGGTGTACACCACGCCCGGCTGGATGCGTTCGGAGATGCGCGCGTGCAGCGTGATCTCGCCCGTGCGGCTGGCGATAGACACCAGGTCTCCGTCATTGATGCCGCGGTTTTCGGCGTCGGACGGATGGATCTCCAGCACGTCCTCATGGTGCCAGGTGTTGTTGGCGGTGCGGCGCGTCTGCGCGCCCACGTTGTACTGCGAAAGAATGCGGCCCGTGGTCAGGATCAGCGGGAACTTGCTGGAGGTCCGTTCTTCGGTCGGCACGAACTCCGTGACCACGAAGTTGCCCTTGCCGCGCACGAACTTGCCGATGTGCATGACGGGCGTTCCTTCCGGAGCCGCGTCATTGCACGGCCACTGCACGCTGCCTAGCTCGTCCAGCTTCTCGTAGGTCACGCCCGAGAAAGTCGGCGTCAGGCGCGCGATCTCGGCCATGATTTCGCGCGGATGCGAGTAGTTCATCGGGTAGCCCAGGGCATTCGACAGGGCTTGGGTGATCTCCCAGTCCTCCATGCCGTTCTTGGGAGGCATGCACTTTCGGACCGGACTGATCCGGCGCTCGGCGTTGGTGAACGTCCCATTCTTTTCCAGGAATGAGGAGCCCGGCAGGAACACATGCGCGAACATCGCGGTTTCATTCAGGAACAAATCCTGCACGACGACGCATTCCATCGCCTTGAGCGCCGCCTGTACGTGCTGCGTGTTCGGATCGGACTGCGCGATGTCCTCGCCCTGAATGTAGATGCCCTTGAAGGTGCCGTCGATGGCGGCATCGAGCATGTTGGGAATGCGCAGGCCGGGCTCGCGCTCCAGCTTCACGCCCCAGGCTTTTTCGAACTGTTCCCGCGTGGCGTCGTCGGAGACGTGGCGGTAGCCCGGATACTCGTGCGGGAAGCTGCCCATGTCGCAGGCGCCCTGCACGTTGTTCTGGCCGCGCAGCGGATTGACGCCCACGCCGATGCGGCCGACGTTGCCCGTCGCCATGGCAAGATTGGCCATGCCCATCACCATCGAGGATCCCTGGCTGTGCTCGGTCACGCCCAGCCCGTAATAGATCGCCGAATTCGGTCCCCGGGCGTACAGCCGCGCCGCCCCCCGGATCAGCTCCGCCGGCACACCGGTGATGGATTCCATCACCTCGGGTGAGTTCTTTTCAAGCGCGATGAAGTTGCGCCACTTCTCGAAGCTCTTTTCGTCGCAGCGTTCCTTGACGTACTCTTCAGCCAGCAGGCCCTCGGTCACAATCACATGCGCCATCGCATTGATCACCGCCACGTTCGTTCCCGGCCGCAATTGCAGGTGATAGTCCGCCTTGATGTGCGGCGTCTTGACCAGATCGATCTCCCGCGGGTCGACAACGATCAGCTTCGCGCCCGCGATCAGGCGGCGCTTCATGGCGGAGGCGAACACCGGGTGCGCGTCGGTCGGATTGGCGCCGACCACCATAATCACGTCGGCCTTGTGCACCGAGTCGAAATGCTGCGTTCCGGCGGAAGTGCCGAACACGGTCTTCAACCCGTAGCCGGTCGGGGAATGGCACACACGCGCGCACGTGTCCGTGTTGTTGTTGCCGAATCCGGCGCGGATCAGCTTTTGCACCAGGTACGTTTCTTCGTTGGTACAGCGCGAGGAAGTAATGCCGCCGATCGAGTACTTGCCATACTTGGCCTGAATGCGCTTGAACTCGCTCGCCGCGTACCCGATCGCCTCTTCCCAGCCGACCTCCCGCCAAGGATCCGTGATTTTCTCGCGAATCATCGGTGTAAGGATGCGGTCCTTGTGGGTCGTGTAGCCCCACGCAAACCGGCCCTTCACGCAGGAGTGGCCGTGGTTCGCTTTTCCATCTTTATAGGGAACCATGCGGACCACTTCGCTGCCCTGCATCTCGGCCTTGAAGGAGCAGCCCACCCCGCAGTAGGCGCATGTCGTGATGACGGTATGCTCGCCCTGGCCCTTCTCAAGAACGCTCTTCTCGATCAGCGTCGCTGTCGGACAAGCCTGCACGCAGGCGCCGCAGGATACACATTCCGAGCTCAGGAAATCCGTGCCGCCCGCGGAAACCTTGGAGGCAAACCCGCGCCCCTCGATAGTCAGCGCGAAGGTGCCCTGCACTTCCTCGCAGGCCCGCACGCAGCGCGAGCAGACGATGCACTTGGCCGGCTCGAAGCTGAAGTACGGGTTTGAATTGTCTTTGACGTTTTCCTTGAAATGATTCAGTCCGTCGTAGCCATAGCGCACCTCGCGCAGGCCCACGACTCCGGCCATGTCCTGCAGTTCGCAGTTGCCGTTGGCGCCGCAGGTAAGGCAGTCCAGCGGGTGGTCGGAAATGTACAGCTCCATCACGCCGCGGCGCAGCTTCGCCAGCTTCGGCGATTGCGTACGGACCTTCATGCCGGGCTCGGCTAACGTCGTGCAGGAAGCGGGCGTGCCGCGCCGCCCTTCGATCTCGACCAGGCACAGGCGGCAGGAGCCGAATGCTTCCATGCTGTCGGTGGCGCACAGCTTGGGTACCTGGACGCCGGCCGCGGCCGCGGCGTACATCACCGAGCTGCCTGCGGGCACTGTGACAGGCTGGCCATCGATCTCCAGCGTGAGCTGTTTGTCCGCAACCCGCCCCGGAGTACCGTAATCCACTTCTTGCAGTAACGCCATAACGCCTCTCTAAACCGCCACAGGCGCGTGCCGCGCCTCCAGCCCCGTGGTCAACCGGGCCGGGGGCAACTTTGCTCCCGGTTTGGCGAAATCCTCGGGGAAATGCTTCAGAGCGCTTAACACCGGATACGGCGTCATGCCCCCAAGCGCACACAACGATCCTTCAAGCATCAGCTCGCATAGATCGTCCAGAACTTCCAGATTCTTCGACCGGTCCCGGTTCTGGATAATCCGGTCCAACACCTCGACGCCCCGCGTCGAGCCGACGCGGCACGGCGTGCACTTGCCGCAGCTCTCGATGGCGCAAAACTCCATGGCAAACCGAGCCTGCCTGGCCATATCGACCGTGTCGTCGAACACCACAACGCCTCCGTGCCCTACAAGTCCTTTTTCCGCCGCAAAGGCCTCGTAGTCAAGCGGGGTGTCGAGCAGGGACTCCGGGAAGTACGCCCCCAGCGGCCCGCCCACCTGCACGGCGCGGAACTTGCGGCCCGTGGCCGTACCCCCGCCGAAATCGAAGATTGCCTCGCGCAGCGTGATGCCGAAGGCTTTTTCCACCAGCCCGCCATATTTGATGTTGCCGGCCAACTGGATCGTCAGCGTGCCGCGCGAACGGCCCATGCCGAAATCGCGATAGTAGGCCGCGCCCTTCTCGAGGATTATCGGTACAGTGGCCAGCGAGATGACGTTGTTCACCACGGTCGGCTTTCCGAACAGTCCGACAGTGGCCGGCAGAGGCGGCTTCGGCCGGATCTGCCCGCGCTTGCCTTCCAGACTCTCGAGCAGTGACGTCTCCTCGCCGCAGATGTAAGCGCCCGCACCCAGCCGCGCTTCCAGATCGAAGCGCTTGCCCGAACCCGCAACGTCGTCGCCCAGGTAACCCTTCTCGTAGGCGATGCGGATCGCGCGCTTCATGGTCTTGAAGGCGTGGGGATACTCCGAACGGATGTAAATGAAGCCGCTCGCCGCCCCCACGGCGAAGCCGGCGATCGTCATGCCCTCGATCAGCACAAACGGATCGCCTTCCATGATCATGCGGTCGGCGAAGGTGCCGCTGTCGCCTTCGTCCGCGTTGCAGACGATGTATTTCTGGTCCCCGGCGGCGTTCAGCACCGTTTTCCACTTGATGCCGGTCGGGAAACCCGCGCCGCCTCGCCCCCGCAGACCCGACTGGGTCACTTCCTCGACGATTTGCTCCGGCGTCATGGCGAGCGCCTTCTGCAAACCCTTGTAGCCGTCGCGCGCGACGTAATCGGAAAGCGACAACGGATCGATGATGCCGCAGCGGGCGAACGTCAGCCGCTCCTGGCGCTTCAGGTACGGAATCTCTTCCGTCAACCCCAGGCACAGCGCGTGCGGCTTGCCTTCCAGAAAACCGGCGTCGAACAGGCCCGGCACAGCCTCCGCGCTGACCGGGCCATAGGCCACGCGGCCGCGCGGCGTTTCGACTTCCACCAGCGGCTCCAGCCAGAACATCCCGCGCGAACCGTTCCGGACCATGGTCACGTCCAGGCGCCGCGCCGCCACTTGGTCGCCGATGGCGCGCGCCACTGCGTCGGCCCCCACCGACAGCGCCGCCATGTCGCAGGGCACGAACACCTTCATGCCCGCCCCCCGGAACGCCGCATAGCGTCATCGATCAGGAAATCGGCCACTTGCGCGGACACGCGCCCGTACGGTTTGCCGTCCAGCATCACCGCGGGCGAAAGCGAACAATTGCCCAGGCAATACACCGCATCCAGCGTGAAGCTGCCGTCGGCCGTGGTCTCGCCCAGCCGCGCCTTCAGACGCTTCTCTACGTGATCGATCACCTTGTCGCAGCCCATGGCCTGGCAGGCCTCGGCGCGGCACATCTTGAGGACGTGGCGGCCCGGCGGCTCACGCCGGAAATCGTGATAGAAGCTGATGGTCCCGTGGACCTCGGCTCTCGAAATGTTCAGCGCATCCGCGATCAGGGGCACCGCCGCCGTATCGATGTATCCAAACTCGTCTTGCAGAGCGTGAAGAATCGGCAGCAGGGCGCCCGGAACGTGCTGCAGGCCCTGGATCAAGGCCAAGGCCCGCTCGGGATCCCAAGCAGTCATAACTGGAAGTTACTATTGTAACTCGTATGAGGTACAGTTTTCTGGCCGACATCGGCGCGGCCGAACGCGCGCATCCCAATAAAACGCAAATGCCCCAACCCCCCATCGCCAAAATCCTGCCCGTGTCCACGACGCTGTTCGGTGACACCCGCACCGACAATTACGCCTGGCTGCGCAACCGCGAGGATCCCGACACCATCGCCTATCTCACGGCCGAGAACGCCTATACCGAGGCGATCATGGCGCCCGCGCGGGAGCTGCGCGAGAAGCTCTACCAGGAAATGCTCGGCCGCATCAAGCAAACCGATACGACGGCGCCCGTGAAGCGCGACGAATACTTCTACTACACGCGCACCGAAGAGGGCAAACAATATTCCATCTACTGCCGCAAGCGCGCCTCGCTTGAAGCGCCCGAGGAGCTCCTGCTCGACGCCAACAAGCTTGCCGAAGGGCACGCCTACTTCCGCCTCGGGGAGTTCGCCGTCAGCCCGGATCATACGCTGCTCGCCTACTCGGTCGATTTCGAGGGCGACGAAATGTACACGATCCATGTCAAGAATCTCATCACCGGCGAATCGCTCGCGGAACGAATTCCAAACACGTACTATTCGCTGGAATGGGCCGAGGACAACCGGACGCTTTTCTACTGCACGCTCGATGAAGCCAAGCGCCCGCACAAGGTCTTTCGCCACAGGCTCGGCTCGGAGCCGGACGGCGCCGGCGACCCGCTGGTTTATCACGAGCCGGACGAGCGCTTCACCGTGGAAGTCGACAAGACCTCGAGCCGGGCGTACCTGTTGATCCACATCCGCAGCTCGCTGACCACCGAGGTGCGTTGCGTCCGCGCGGACCGTCCCGAGGATGCCTTCGTTGCCGTGCTCGCGCGCGTCCATGAGATCGAATACGACCTGACCCATCGCGGCGATTCTTTCTTTATCCGCACCAACGACAACGCCAAGACGTTTCGGGTCGTCGAGGCTCCGGTGGCCGATCCGTCGCGCGCCAATTGGAAGGAATTCCTGCCGCTGCGTGAAGGCGTCACCGTCGAACACATCCATGCTTTCGCAGACTATCTGGTGATCGAAGAACGCCAGCGCGGCCTGGTGCGCATCCGCATCCACGATTTCGCCACGGGCGAGGCGCATTACGTCGCTTTTGACGAACCCGTGTATTCGGCCCGGATCACCGGAAACGCCGAGTTCCTCACGCGCACGCTGCGTTTCGCCTATACGTCGCTGGTTACGCCGCCCAGCATTTTCGACTACGACATGTCGGCCCGCACGCGCGGGCTGAAAAAGCAGGAGGAGGTGCTCGGCGGTTACGATCCCTCCCAGTACGCCTCCGAGCGCATCTTCGCCCGCGCGCCCGACGGAGTCGAGGTCCCGGTGTCACTCGTCTACCGCAAAGGTCTCGTGCGCGACGGCCGCGCTCCCGCGATTCTCTACGGCTACGGAGCCTACGGCATCAGCTCCGAGCCCTCGTTTCAGCAGGAACGCTTGAGCCTGCTCGACCGCGGTTTCCTGTGGGCCATCGCGCATGTGCGCGGCGGCGGCGACTTGGGCAAGATGTGGCACGAATCCGGCCGCTTGCTGTCGAAGAAGAACACGTTCCTCGATTTCATTGCTTGCGCCGAACACCTGATCGCGGAAACGTACACCTCGCCGGACCGGCTGGGCATTACCGGAGGCAGCGCCGGAGGCCTGCTCATCGGAGCAGTGCTCAACATGCGCCCCGATCTGTTCGCCGCGGCCGTCACGCGCGTGCCATTTGTCGACGTGCTGAACACGGAGCTCGATCCCACTCTGCCGCTCACCATCGGCGAATGGGAGGAGTGGGGCAATCCGGCCCATCAGCCTTTTTACGGCTACATCAACTCCTACGCGCCCTATGAAAACATCCGCGCGCAACGCTACCCGCATATTCTGGTCACCGCCGGGCTGAATGACCCCCGCGTCCCTTATTGGGAACCCGCCAAGTGGGTCGCGAAACTCCGCGCGTGTAAAACCGGCGGCGAAATCCTGCTGCTGAAGATGGACATGGGCGCCGGGCACTTCGGGCCCTCTGGACGCTACGAGCACCTCAAGGAAACCGCCTTCAACTTCGCCTTCTTCCTCCACGTTCTGCCGGGCCGTGAGTCGTAGTTCGTCCTCAGCCGCGCGGCGCGTAGGCCTTCAGGCTGCGGGCATCGGCGCGTCGACGCCCTGCCACAAGTTCATGGTGTTCAGCTCATCCCGGCCGCACGACTTCAGATAGCAGAACAACTGCGTGCGATAGGCCGCGTGGCCCGCCAGCACCAGGTTCACCAGCCAGAAGCCGCGGCTGCCCTTGCGGCCGAACATCTCGATCTCGCCGGCCAGATCGTCTTCCGACATCGAGCCCACCTCCGCGGCGTACAGATCCGCCTGCTTCCCGATGTCCGCAACGATTTCTTCGAAATTCTTTTTGTCCGCCGCCGCGACCGCCGCGCCCCAGGCCGCGCCGTCGAAAGTTCCGGTCTTGATCGCGAAAACCAGGCCGGGACCCATGATGCTCAGGTACCGCAGCAGCTCAATGATCGAGC
>CAZTKA010000016.1:0-37487 GCA_964614015.1 uncultured Bordetella sp.
AACACCAGCGGATCCTCGTTGCGCTTCTCGGCGGTCCATTTTTCGCGGCCCGAAATCAGCGCCGTGTTCTCCGGCAGGCTCTGGTCATCCTGCTCAATCTTGTGCGCATCGTAGCCGAGCAGCGCGGCTCCGAACCGGCGCGCCAGAGTCGCTTTCCCGACGCCTTCCGGGCCCGCAAGCAGAAGGGTTTGGGGAATGCGCCGGCGCTCGATCATGCTGGCCAAAGCCGCCTGCACCAAGCGGTTGCCGAAAAAGTTCCAGTCGGGGTTCAACACAAATGGTCCGGATGGCGTCAGAATAACACGAGGGAGTCCGCTTATGCCGTCACGGCTACTGCTCGCCGTCTTGTTTTTTTCGGCCTGCGCCGGAGCGCAACAACAGCGTTTCCCGCGTGCGCCCCGGTCCCTGATCCCTGTAGTCGTCGAATTATTCACTTCGGAGGGCTGTTCCAGTTGCCCGCCCGCCGACGATTTGCTGGCGCGCCTCGATTCGCCCCCGGAACCGCGCGGGAAGCGCCGCTCCAGCGGCCGGGCCGTCGCTGTTCCGCCGGACGTTGAGATCATCGCGCTCGGCGAGCATGTGGATTATTGGGATCACGCCGGGTGGAAAGACAGTTTTTCGTCACCTCTGTTTTCCACCCGTCAGCAGGATTATGGGATCGCGTTCCACTCCACGATGGTGTTCACGCCGCAAGCAGTAATCAACGGAGCGAAGGAAGTCTCCGGTTCGGATTCGCGAGCACTGTTGAACGCAGTGTGGGAAGCCTCGCGGATGGCGCGCGCAGAAGTAGAGCTGCGCGTCGCGCCGAAGGATACCGTGCAACTGCGGGTTGGCAGGCTCCCAGCGGGCAGTCACGCGGCCGACGTGTTGCTGGCGATCGCAGAAAGCAACCTCGAGACGGATGTCAGGGCCGGGGAAAACGCCGGACGCCGCTTGAAACACGCGGCTGTGGTGCGCCTGATGAGCAAACTTGCCGAACTCGACCCGGCGCATCCGGGCGAGTACATGGCCGAGGCCCGGCTGAACCTCCGTCCCGAGTGGAAGCGCGCTAACGTGAAGATCGTGCTGCTGGTGCAGGACCGCGAGACGCGCCGGATTTTGGGCGCGGCGGAAGCGTCGCTCTAGGTCCGGCAGTCATGCCGGCGGCCCAGCCGTCAAAGGTGCGGCTGCGCCTGGCCCGTCTGGTAACCATTGGCCTCGAGGATCGCGCGGCCGCGCGGCCCTAGCACGAACTCCGTAAAGCGCTTCGCCTCTTCCTGGCGCTTCGACGCAGTCACGATGCCTAAAGCTTGATCGATCGGGCGGTGAAGCTCGGGGTCGATGCGCAGAACTCCAGGCTCCTTCACCACCAGTGAGTAGGCCGTGAAGGCGGCGTCTGCGTTGCCGCTGGCGGCGAATTGCTTCGCCTGGCTGATATTGCTGGCGTACACGAGCTTGCCCTGGACAGCCTCCCACAATCCCGCCGACCGGAGCGCCTCAACGGCCGCCTTTCCATAGGGCGCAAGATCGGGCTGCGCGACCGCGATAAAACGAACCTGCGGCTTTGCGAGGTCGTGCAAATCGCGAAAGCCCCCGGGTGCCCACACCGCGAGCTGGCCGCGTGCGAAGACGGCCCGCGACGCGGGCACAATACGGCCGGAAGCGATCAATTGATCCACATGCCCCGTATCCGCGGCGGCCAGGACATCGAAGGGCGCCAGCGCCTCCACTTGGCGCGCCAGCGTCGTCGTAGCCGCATAGCTGAAGACCACCGGGATGCCGGACTCGGCGGTGAATTCCCGCCCGATCTGATCGAACGCCGCTGTGAGATCGGCGGCAGCGGCCACGGTCAGGTCCGCCCGCCGCTCCGGAGCGGAGCAGCCGGCCAGCAGCAGGGTCGCGAGCAAAGGGCGGGTTTTCCCGGCCATCGGTGCCATGTTATGCAAACACGACACTGTCTTGCAACCAAGGCAAGCCGCGTGTTAGCCTGCCGTGCATGGGCGCCTTCTGCCTGGCTCTGGGGAGCGCAGCGACTGAGTCGGCCCGCGCGGCCCTTCAGCCGGCGTGAGGATCTATGCCCGTCGAAAATCAACTCGCCATGGTCCGGAAGCGGCGCGGCGTCGCGGCGTCCGAACTTGCCCGCCGGGCCGGCGTGAGCCGGCAGACGATTTACGCGATTGAGGCAGGCGCCTACATTCCCAACACGGAAGTCACGCTGCGGCTGGCCCGCGCGCTCGAGTCAAGCGTGGAAGAGCTGTTCTCGCTTCCGAAAGAAGCGGCCGTGGGTTGCGCACCGCTTTCCGCCGAGCTTCTCAGCAGCACACGCCCGCAGAAAGGACAGGCCGTGCGGATCGCCCGGATGGGCTCGCGCTGGGTCGGCGTCCCGGTCAGCGCCTTGCCCTATTATTTGCCGGAAGCCGACGGCGTGATCGCGCGCCCGGCCGGCCGCGGCGCCAAAGCAAAGCTCCTCTCATTCGCCGGTGACCAGGCGTACCACAAACGTCTGCTGCTCGCCGGCTGCGACCCCGCGACGCATTTGCTGGTGCGCGTGGTCGGGAAAACGAGCGGGGTCGAAGTTCTTTCCGCGGGCGCCTCCAGCCGGCTTGCCCTCGAGTGGCTTCGCGCGGGCAAAGTGCACGTGGCCGGATCGCATCTGGAAGATCCGGAAACCGGCGAATTCAATCTTCCCTACCTCAGGCGCGAGTTTCCCGGCGAAGAGTTCATCGTGGCGACGTTTGCGCGCTGGGAAGAAGGCCTGGTGGTGGCGAAGGGAAACCCCAAGCGGATTCGTAGAATCGAGGATTTGGCCGGCAGGAACGTGACCTTCGTGAATCGGGAGCCCGGCTCCGGAAGCCGCGCTCTATTGGATCGGCTGCTGAGGAGTGCCGGCATCGCGAAGGGTCGAGTGACCGGGTACACGCGTGTGGCATACGGCCACCTGGCGGCCGCCTACGCCGTGGTTTCGGGCGATGCCGACGTTTGCCTGGCGACGCGCAGCGCGGCGCAAACCTTTGGTCTTGATTTCGTGCCCTTGCACAGCGAACGCTACGACTTGGTGCTGCTGAAGCAGACACTCGAGCTGCCCGCCGCCCAAGCGCTGCTGGACGTTCTGCAGCGCGCGGCTCTGCGGCGGCAGTTGGAAACACTGGCGGGCTACGATACCTCCAGCACGGGTGCACTGGTGGTCTAAAACAACCGTTTCTGCGCGGCGCTTCGCCGTAGGCTACCCGCGGCTTGACGCCGGCTACCCGATTCGCACCTTGCGCGGATACTGCGAGTTGTCCTCCAAAAAAGTCTTCTTCCGGCTCAGCTCCGCCGCCGTCGGCTGCACGGTGCCTTCTTCGTCCGTCGCCCGCGAAACCAGGGTGTGCTCGCCCGGCGTCGCGCCCTGCCACGTATAGGTGAACAGCTTCCAGGAGAACTTGGTGTTCGCCTTGTCGAGCGTGGCTCTCTGCCAGGCACCGCCGTCGATCTGCACTTCCACCGACCGCAGCGGAGTTCCGTCGTTCAGCACGAATCCCAGGATCTGGTGCGCGTTGCCGGACTTTCGCACACGCGCGATCACGCTCTTGATGCGCAACCGCGTGACTTCCGTTTCCACCCACTGCGTCTCCGGATCCGTGTCCGCGCCCGTGCCACCCACGCCGCGCAGCGTACGATACCAGCGCGCCTGATAATTGCCCAGGTAGCGGTCCTCTTGCAGGTGAATCTCAGAGAGCCATTTTACGTTCGCCACCCCGTACCAGCCCGGCATGATCAGCCGCACGGGAGCGCCGTGCTCCAGCCGCAGCGGCTCGCCGTTCAACGCCCATGCGATCAGCGGATCCGGCTTCATTGCGTTCTCCAGTGTCACGCTGCGGCCGAACTGCTGCTCCAGCTTGTAAGTCTGCTGGCGGAATTGAATCTCCTGTGCGCCGCGGTCGGCGCCGAAAAACACCACCTCACGCGCCTTCGGGTGGACGCCGGCATGGTTCAGCACCTTGGACAACGGCACACCGGTAAACCGGCCGCAGGAGGACAAACCCTGCACGGAGCGCCCGCTGTTGCCCGAGCATTCGTAGCCGGCCACGACATCGGCCGAGCCTATGGCCCGCAGTTCCGCAAGCGATAACTGCATCTCCTTCTTTACCAGGCCGGTGAGCTTCAGCCGGTACGTATTCGCGTCGATCTGGGGACGGTTGAAGTGCTGGATGGCGAAAAATTTGTCAGCCGGCGTCAGCACGCCGTCGATCGTCCGGATGTCGAGCATCCGCGTGGCCGCGCCAGGCGCGCCGGCCGGATTAAAATTGGCCGGAATATCGGTGAACGGAACATCCACCTCGCCTTGTGCCAGGGCCGGCACCGCCCAATCCGGAATCATGGCCAGTGCGCCCGCCAATCCAAGCGTGCGCCGCAAAGTTTCCCGCCGTGTCAATCGTTGTTGCATGGCATCTCCTCGGCGGTATTCTACATCTTTGCAACGGCCGGGCGCTAGCCCCCGAAATCAGTGGCCAGCGGCGGTTAATCCGTCTCCCACAGGTCCCGGCAATCCGCCGCATGCTCCACCCGCACTCCGGAGTAATACTCGCCATCGACTGCCGCGGAGTACCGTACTTCGCCTACGGCGATCAGTGTTCCACGAATGCGCACGTGCACCAGCGCTCCCTCTGGCAGCGGTTGCGAACTTCGCAGACCGAGCCCGGATTGCGACATGTCTAAGATCCTCACTGCAATCCGGTCGCTCACGGAAGGCCTCAGAATGTGCAGCATGGCGGGTTCATCGATGAACAATCGTGGCTCTGAGCGCTTGTCTCTCAGGTCAACTTGCCGCGAATCGGCTTCCTTAACCGTGGACTGTGTCATACGTTTCCTCGTTTCCTCAATATTGGTCCATCTTCTTTCCTGATCTCTTCCGTCGAACAGGCCGACGATTGCGCCTGCGTTGTCAGCAACAACTCCGGCTGTCCGCCCGCTTTCTTCCTGCTTGCCCGCAACTGTTGTTCAAGCCTCGCAACACTTTCCCAGAGAGCCGCTCCACGGCCATCTTCGATATCTTCAATCCGCACCCCCAGATGAAAGCCGTTTTTCACCTGAATGGAGCTCCGGACCGTGCCGGTTACCACGCCGGCGCCTGCCTGCACTTGCACCAGTGTCCCGAACCGCAGCATGACCGGCGTCCAGACGAGGATCTCATCTCGCGAAAGATCCAACACCGCCGCCTCGATCTGACCGCTGGGTCTCGGCCGCAAGATCCGTAGTGTTGCGGTTTCCTTCAGCGGTGGCTGTGCGGCCAGCCGCTCGGGATGGGGAGTTTCTCTGGAGAATCTTGCCGTATCCATGATCATGCCACCTCCGTGAGCTCCTTCCATGCATTACTCTGCCCGTGCTCTGCTTCTCCGGCTACCGGAAGCCAGAGCTGGAACCAGAACGTCGAGCCTTTTCCCGGTTTGCTGTTGAATCCGATCTCGCCTCCCATCATCTCCACCAGCCTCTGGCAGATCGCCAGGCCCAGGCCGCTGCCGCCGAACTGCCTTCGAATCGAAGCATCCGCCTGCATGAACTTCTCGAACAAATGCGGCTGCGCTTCCTCGGAAATTCCGATCCCGGTATCCTCCACGCGAATCCGCAAGTGCGCTTTTCCGTCCCGCCGTTCTAGGCAACCGACGTCGACCGTCACCCGGCCATGCTGCGTGAATTTCACGGCGTTCCCGACCAGGTTCATGAGAATCTGGCGCAGCCTTCCCGGATCACCGGTGAGAAGGCGCGGCACACCCGGCGCCCATCCCGAGATCAGGTCTACGTCCTTTTCCACTGCTTGCGGCGTCAGCAGGTCGGTCACCGAGGTGATCACTTCGGCGAGGTCGAAGGGCTGCTCGTCCAACCGCAAACGCCCCGCCTCGATCTTGGAAAAGTCGAGAATGTCGTTGAGGATGTGCAGCAGAGCTTCCGCCGATGAGTGTGCGGTTTGTGCGTAATCCCTCTGTTCGACGGTCAGCCGCGTGTCTAACAGCAGGCTGATCATGCCCAGCACTCCGTTCATCGGCGTCCGGATTTCGTGGCTCATATTGGCCAGAAACTCGCTTTTGGCCAGGTTGCCCGCTTCGGCCTGCTTCATGGCGGCCTTGAGTTCGCGCGTGCGCTCCTCCACCTGTTTTTCTGCCCGCGCGCCGCTGCTTTCCAGGATCAGAATCAACCCAGCCAGCAGGAGTGAGATCACCACCATGGCTATGCTCGCCACGATCCCTGGCATTCGTCCCAGTTGAGGAAACACCGCGGCGCGATTGATTCCCAATGTCAGCTTCTCCCCGGCGAACTCGATATTCAAAATACGCTCGAAGGCCGCGGGGATTTCGGCCACTTCCCGGGAATGAAAGACCATTGTTTCCGGCCCGGGCGAGCCATCGAAGGCCGTGACTTCCAGTTGCGGATCCCGCGACTGCGTCAAACTGTTGAAAAACTCCCTGGCTGGAATCGCGGCGCCCACCCATCCCAGCAGCGCCGCCCTCCGCTGTTCCACCGTCTGTGCCGGCAGCATGCGGTTGTACACCGGCGCCAGAAGGACAAAACCTGGCTGCTGTCCCGCCATGCCGGTCATCACCACGCGGCGGCTGAGCACCAGCTTGCCGCTGTCGCGGGCCCGCTCGGCCGCGGCCCGCCGCAGCGGGTCTGCTCCCATGTCCAGACCGACGACCGGCGCGACACCGCCATCGGGCGGACCCGGCGCCGCGGCGACGATCACGAACAGATCGTCCCTGGCTCTGGCAACCGGACTTTGGATTCCCTGTGGCAAGAGAATCTGGAAATGGGGGTACACCTTCCGCTGCTCTGCCACCAGGCGTTCCCGCTCGGCGGCGCGCACCGGGATGACCGCTGCCAGCCCGGCAGTGCCCGGGTAGGAAACGGGAATCTCCAGCCACTGAGCGTAAGCGTCCCATCTTTTGTAATCCACGCGCCCTTCCACGGCGAAGAAGCCCTGCGCGCCGCGCAGGGCGCTTTCGTAGGCGCTCAGGCGCTGCCGCACCTGGTTCTCCAACGCCGTCACGGCGCGGTCGAGCGCCGCGTCGTTATATTCCTTGCGCCGCTGCTCCAGGGTCTGAAAAATCCAGAAGGCTGCGGCGATTCCCGCCATCACGGCCATGGCGGGAAGCACCAGAGGATAGTCCCGGCGCAACAGGCGTTTCGATGGTTTCATGGCAGATTCCCCGCTTCCATGGCCAGCACCGCCACGATCGGACGGCCCACGACCCGCTTGGCCATCAACGGCGTATAGAAATCGATCGGGTAATTCGTCACGCTGATCTTGATCCGGTCCGAACTCTCATTCGCGTTCAGTCGCGTTACGGACACCATGGCGCTCGTCAGGTGAAACGACGGCCGGGCGCCGTCGGGCGGATCCGCCTTCCCATACAGCACGATGTTCTTGATCGACTCCGGATCGTACGTGATCACTCCAGCGCGCAGCGCAGCCCGCACACGCTCCTGCACGCTCTGCCGCAGGAACAGAATCTGGCCCAGATCCATGATGCCGATGATCAGCGCGAGCGCGACCAGCAGCACCAGCGACGTCTCCACCATCGCCGACCCCCGCGTTGAGCGGCGGGCTTTTGACCTGCGGCGGATCTCTGACCCTCCTGTGACTTGCCCGAGGCCGCTCCGTAGATTCCGGTGCATTAGTTCCCTCCCGTTGGCGCAAACGTCCCGGAATAGCGGAACGAAGCAGCCGGCTTATTGGTCCATTGGAGCTTCCGGAAGATGGTGTTCACGGTGAAGCTGTTAATGGAAACCTTCACCATATCCGGAACGTTGTCGACCATCTGCACGGTGACCGTGACTTTCGATGGATCCAGACCTGGCACCAGCACCTGTGTCCCTCCGGTCGGATCCCCGTATACCACCGTGTTCTTAACGGCATTCGCATAACTCTGGGTTGGCGTCGCCGTCGCCGAGTCGTAGGTGGCCAGTGACGCGTACCTTGCGCCGGCGCGCACTGCCGCCAGCAACGCGTTGTACGTGTAAAACGCATACCCAAATTCGAAAATACCGATAAAACACGGCACCAGCAGCGCCGCCGCCAGTGAGAATTCAATCATGGCATTCCCTTTCCGCTTACGCCCCCGATTTTCCATGACACGCCTCATTCCACCAGGCGAACAACGTAGGCGCCGGAACCGTCCGCCGCGCCCTTGGTCTTGGCTCCCTGCACCCACGGGCCCAGATACTCGGCGCACCAGGCGCTGTTGCCACCCTGCGGGTAATCCGAGGCACGCAACAGGAAAAACGCGCCGATCTGTAAGACTTCATAATCGGGATACCCGCTGTTGATCGGAGCGCCCACGACTCTCCGGCCGTTGCCGTTCTGGCCTGCGACATAAGCCGTGTAGTTGGGAGCCGACGAATTGCTGTCCTGATTGATCCGCGTGATCAGCGCATCGCGCTCCGTGTTCTTGGCGCCGCCGGTCATGTGTACCGTGTCGCCGATCCCGCGCCAGGTGGTCTGATAGTCGTCGATGATCGCCCGGCGGATAACGGACGCCGAGGTTTCCTCGATGTAGCCGCGCTCACTGCCGCCGCCCGCCTCCGCCAGGTCGATCATCTGCTGGCTGTTGTCCCCGGCGCAGACGTTCTGGCCCACCCGGGCATTGGCCGCCCAGCGCAGCGTGTACAGTTGCCCCGGAACCAGCCCGAAGTGCGGGCCCGTCATGTTATGCGCGTAGGGCGAAAACGGAAACATCCCTTCCTTGAAGCTTTCCTTGATCTCCTGCCCGCCGGAGGAATCCGCCTTCACCGCGGCTGTGTACTTCGGCGCCGATGCTGCGATCAAGGCAGATGGTGTGACGGTCAACGCCGGCCCCTTGATGAACAGACTCATGAAGTACACCGGCACGTCCACGGTGGCCTGCACGCGCGCGTACTTGTACCCGGAGGGATTCAGCGGGTTGGCCTGCCACTCCTCCTCGCTGCCCAAGGATTTCGCAAACGCGATGGACACCGTCGAATACGAGGAGTTCTGAAAATTCCACTTGTTCGGATTCGTGCTGGCCCGGTTCTTGGCGCGCTCGATGCCCGCCGATGTGCCATCCAGCTCCAGCGTCGCTGCCAGCGACGCGGAGTCGGTGAAAATCTGCGCTTCACTCTTGGCGATGTACATCCGGCCAATGTCCACCGCCAGACCCACCATTCCGATGAGAACCACGACCGCGAGTCCGGCGGTCAGCAGCGTAAATCCCTTTTTGCCATCCCTATTCACCCTAAAGACGCCGTGAATTGTTCTCATATTCGGATCACTCCTCAAAAGAAATCATCAGAAATTCGAGCCTACCCCGGAGCGTTATACGGAAAAATCCTCAAATTTCTGGTTTCTGCTTCTGAGAAACCTTAGCGGATAGTGCAGAAGGAACGACCTGTACTAAGCAGAATCCCTAGTTGACCAGGATGTGCGTTGTGGCCCTTTGCGAAAACATGGGCCGAGACTAAGTGTCGCAGCGCCAGGCGGTTACTGGCCTCCGCGCAGCCCAAGAACTGGCATAGTACCTGTTTTTTGAATAGGTCGGCGGGTGAAACAATCCTGTAACTAAAGTCAGTGCAGATTACCGACCCGTAGAGTCCGTCGGAACGGAATCGGCTGGTGTATCCTGAGGCATGGAGACGCGCCACTCTGTTTGTGCGCTGGATTGTCCGGACTGCTGTTCCGTTCTGGTCGACATCGAGGACGGAAAGGCCAGGCGGCTGCGGGGCAATCCCGATCATCCGGTGACGCGCGGCTTCCTCTGCGCGAAAGTTACGAAATACCTGGAGCGCGAATATTCGCCGCACCGTCTGCTGTATCCGCAGAAGCGCACCGGCGCAAAAGGCGAGGGCCGTTTCACGCGCATCACGTGGGACGAAGCGCTCGGCACGATTGCCGCGCGGCTGTGTGCGATCGCCGGTCAATTCGGACCGGAATCGATTCTGCCCTACAGCTACGGCGGCACGCTGGGGATGCTAAACGGCAGCGGCATGGACCGGCGCTTTTTTCACCGCCTGGGCGCGTCGCGCCTGGACCGGACGATCTGTGCGGCGGCGGGCGGCGCCGGATTGATGGCCGCGCAAGGCGCGCGCTATGCGATGGAACCGGAGCAATTTCGCCTTTCGAGATTCATCGTCGCCTGGGGAGCAAACATCCACGGAGCCAACGTGCACTTGTGGCCGTTTATCGTGGAAGCGCGGCGCAACGGCGCCTGCTTGGTCGTGATCGACCCGGTCCGGACGCGCACGGCGGCGCTCGCCGACCGGCACTTGGCCATCCACCCGGGCAGCGACCTGGCGCTCGCGCTCGGGATGATGCACGTGATTATCGGCGAAGGCTTGCATGACGCGGATTACGTGGCCCGGTACACCAACGGCTTTGAAGAGCTCCGCGAACTGGTGAAGACCTATACGCCGGAGCGCGTGGCCGGCCTGACGGGCATCGCCGTGGAGGACATCGTATGGCTGGCGCGGAATTATGCGATCACAAAACCCGCCGCGATCCGGCTGAATTACGGCATCCAGCGCAGCGAGCGAGGCGGTGCGGCCACGCGCGCGGTGGCGGGCTTGGCGGCGCTCACCGGATCCTGGCGTCAGGCCGGCGGGGGCTTGCAGCTTTCCACGTCGCAGGCGTTCCAGTTCAACCGCGCGGGCCTGGAAATGCCGGAATTACAGAAGCTCTCGCCGCTGGGGCGAGAGGCACGCATCGTGAACATGAGCGAGCTGGCCTCGGCGCTGACGGCGCTCGATGACCCGCCGGTGAAGGCGCTGGTGGTGTACAACTCGAATCCGGCGGCGATCGCGCCCGATCAGAACCGTGTGCTGCGCGGGCTGCGCCGCGACGATCTGTTCACTGTCGTGCTCGAGCAGTTGCAGACCGATACGGCGGATTATGCCGACATCCTGCTTCCAGCCACCACCTTTCTGGAACACACCGACATTTACTTCGCCTACGGACATCACTACTTGCAAATGGCGCGGCCGGCGCTCGCAGCGCCCGGCGAGGCGCGTTCGAATGTGGAGGTCTTCCGCGCGCTGGCCCTGCGGATGGGTTTTGAAGATTCCTGCTTCCGCGATTCCGAAGACGACATGATGCGCACGTTGCTTGCCTCCGGCCACCCGTTCCTGGAAGGAATTCCGCTGGAGCGGCTGGATCGCGAGCCATTCGTGCGCCTGAACGTCGCGCCTCCGGGCGAGCCGTTCCTGCCTTTCGCCGACGGCCGATTCCAGACGCCTTCCGGAAAACTCGAGTTCGGCGCCGAGACGCTGGACTACGTGCCGCCTGTGGAATCGCGTTTGGGCGATGCGGCCCTGCGCGCGAAATATCCGCTCGAGATGGTTTCCTCCAAACACGATGACAGCATGAATTCGACCTTCGGTTACCGGCCCGACGTGGAGTATGCAACTTCGATCGTGCACATCCATCCTGCCGACGCCGAACCCCGCGGTATTCGCACCGGGGACCTCGTGCGGGTCTTTAACGACCGTGGCAGCCTGCTGCTGCGGGCCGCCGTGGACGGTGTGGTGCCTCCGGGTGTGACGCGCGTTCCGGCGGTTCGCTGGCCGAAGCTCGCCCAGGACGGGCGGAACGCGAATGCCCTGACATCGGAGCGGCTGACGGACTTGGGTGGCGGGCCGGCCTTTTACAACTGCCTGGTGCAGGTGGAGCGCTGCGGGGACTAGGACGCGCGTAATCCCGAAACCTTCCACCCTCGTCTAAAACGTCTATGATGGGGCTGATGGCTGAACCGTTCCCCATGGCGAAGCACGTCCCGCAGGGTCTTCATGCCCGCTTGGAGCGCGACTTCGCGCACTGGATGGCGAGCGAGCAGCGGCGCGTCTACTCCATCTGCCAGCACATGCTGCGCGACCGCGACGAGGCGGATTCGGCCACGCAGGACGCGTTCCTGAAAGCGTATCGCGCCCTGCGCAAGCCGGACGCCGTCGCGCCCTCCGACGCGGGCAAGTGGATCGCCCGCATCGCCGTTAACACCTGCCTCGACCGGCTCCGCAGCCGCCGCTGGCAGTTCTGGCGGCAGCGCAGGGCAGCCGATGACCCGCAGGCTGCGCTCGGATTAGTGCGATCCGCGGCTCCGGAGGCCGAGGACCGTTACTTCGCCCGCCAGATCCAGGCCAGGCTGGATGCGGCCGTCGAACGTTTGTCTCTCCGGCAGCGTGCCGTCTTCAGCTTGCGGCATTACGAGGATTTGACCATCGAGGAAATCGCGGAGGTTTTGGAACTGGACCCCGGCACGGTGAAGGCGCACATGCACCGGGCCCTGGAGAAATTACGCGCCGAGCTGCGGGATTTATATGGATCCGAGCCCCCATCTGAATGATGACCAGTTGATCGCCCGGCTTTACGCCACGGACGCGGCCGGGGACGCGCATCTGGAACTCTGCCCGGAGTGCGCCCGGCGCTGGCAGGCTCTGGCGGAAGGCCGCGCGCGGTACCTCGAGGAGCTCCCGCGCAGCGCGATCCACTGGTCCGAACAACGCCGTCAGATTCTGGAACGCCTGGACCAGGGTGGAGAATCGCCAGCCTTCTTCCGCCGCGCCTGGGCGACGGCGCTATTTGCGGTGCTTGTGCTTGCTGCCGGAGCTTGGTTCTATCGGCCGGCGGGTCCGCCTCCGCCGAAAGCTGCCGTGGCGACCCTGGAGGATACAGGCTCGGAGTGGTACGAGGAAACATACTCGGCCATGCAGCCCGATGAACCGCGCGCCGCGAGCCCCATCCGTGTGCTGTTTGAGCCGCAGGAAGAGAGAGTCACGGAATGATTATCCGTACCGCGTGGATCGCGATGACGCTGGCCGCGGGGCTGTGGGCGCAGCCGCGCGCCGCTTCGATGCCGTGGTGGGAGAATCCGCTAGCCAGCGGCTTGATGCTGACAGAGACTCAGAGAGTCCGCATTCAGGAGATCGTCCGCGACTATCGTGACGCGCTCACCGGGCTGCGTGCGGACGTGGAGGAGGCCGAGGCGGCGCTCGAGGACGTGTTTAACGACGATTTCGTGGATCAGCGGCGCGGCACGGCCGCCATCGACCGGCTGGCGCGCACGCGCGCGGAGTTGACCCGCGCGGTCTCCGAGATGACGCTCAAGCTGCGTGCGGTTCTGACGCCGCAGCAGTGGCAGGAATTGCAGCGCCGCGGCCAGGAGGGCCCGGCCCGCGGCGGCCGCGGCCCCAACCGCCGGCGTCCTCCCAAGGCGGCCGGAACTCCGCAGGCAACCTCCAACAAGAACTGACCGGTCTTCCCAACCCGAAGATGTGCTATCAAATAATAAAGAGAACGCTTTGTATCGCCGGGGCGCGGTAGCCAAGTGGTAAGGCAGAGGTCTGCAAAACCTTTATTCGTCGGTTCGACTCCGATCCGCGCCTCCAACAGCTTCCGGAAATAACCTATGAGCGAGTCACGTTCCAGTAACGTATACTGATTCGAGTGCACACGCGGTACGTCATCGCCCATCTTGTGCTCCTTGCGACGGCTTGCAACAACATCCCCGCGCGCGGCGGAACCGTCGCCATCCTCGCGCAGCGATGCGGACCCGGTCCGGAAATCGACGACGCGCGTCCCGTGCTTGCGCTCGACCTGGTCGGAATCGACACGCCGGATGAAGTGCGGCTGGTCGATGAATTGGGACGCGAAATCGCGCGCAGTCCGGTCCGCCAGTTGAATCAGACCGCCGTGTATCCCGTGCCCGTGATTCTCGCCGCCGGCGACTATTACGTCCGGCTCTACGCCGGCGGCGCGCTCGAGCGGGAGTTCATGTTCCGCATCGGCTCCCACCCCTCGGGCGGCTGCTGAAGCGCGTCGCGCCGGCGCGCCGGCGCGCGGCAAAAATTCCTAAACCGCCCGCCGGGCTCGCGCAGCCTCAGAATCACCTGCCAGCGGCCCCGGGAGCTGCGCGTGTTCACGGTGCTGGACCGGGACGCCAACCAGTTGAGCTTCACACAGCCCTTCGAATGAGGATATGTGCTCACGCGATGTGGTTTACTCGAAAGAGGTAATCACCCCATGCCAACCAGAATCTTTCTCGGGATCGCCGCATGCCTCGCCATGGCCGCATGCTCCTCCACGCCGCAGAGCGTCCTTGAAGACGCTCAATCCGCGATGGGCAACCCTTCCTCGCTTCAATTCTCCGGCAAGGGCGTCAACGGGTTTTACGGGCAGGCGCTGCTGGCCGGACAGGCGTGGCCGCGCCGCGATCTGAACGCCTACAGCCGCGCCATCAACTATGAGCAGAAGTCATCGAGCGAAGTGCTGGAGTTCGCCCAGCCGGTCTTCGGCGGGCAGAAGCAGAACCCGGCCGTCAATGGCGATAAAGCCTGGAACGTCGCCTCCGCCGGGCCCGCGCCGCAACCGGCCGCCGCCGAGCTGCGCCAATTGCGCATCTGGACGACGCCGCACGGATTCCTCAAGGCCGCCGCCGCGGCTGCCGACTTGACGATGACGCAAGGCCAGGACGGAGCCAACACGCTTTCCTTCACCACGATGGGAAAATACAGGCTCACCGGCACGATCGACGGCGCGGGCATGGTGACGCGCGTCGAGACCAAGGTGCCGGATGCCGTGCTCGGCGAAGCGCCGCTGATCGCCACCTATTCCGATTACGCCGATCACAACGGCGTGAAGTTCCCGTCGCGCATCGTCGAGGAGCAGGGAGGCTTCATGATCCTGGACGTCAATGTAGACAGCGTTCAGCCTGGAGCCGCGGTGGATCTGCCGGTTCCCGCCCCGGTTGCGAGCGCGGCGGTTCCGCCCGTCACGGTCACGAGCACGAGGTTGGCGAACGGCGTGTGGCATCTCACCGGCGGATCGCATCACAGCGTGGCGGTCGAATTCGCTGGTTTTCTGGCGGTCGTGGAGGGTCCGCAGAGTCCGGAGCGCGGCGCAGCGGTGATTGCCGAGGCCAAGAAGCTCGCGCCGGGCAAGCCGGTTCGCTACGTGATTTCAACGCACCACCACTTCGATCACAGCGGCGGCCTGCGTCCCTTTGTGACCGAAGGCGCGGCGATCGTCACTCACCAGTCGAACGTCGAGTATTTCGCCGCGGCCTTCGGCCCGATGGCGAAATTCCAGGCCGTGACGGACACCTATGAGATCACCGATGGCGCGCAGAGGATGGAAGTGCACGCCACGATGAACGACACGCACACCGACGAACTGCTGGTGGCGTATCTGCCGAACCAGCGCATCCTGGTCGAAGCAGACTCCTACAGCCCCAACGATCCGAACGCGCGGCCCATGCCTCCGCCGCCGAACGCCGTCGTGCTGTATGACAATCTCGAGCGCCTGAAGCTGAACGTCACGCAGATCGCGCCGATACATGGCCGCGGCGCCGTGCCCATCGCCGAGTTCCGCCGGTTTGTCGGACGATGATCGATAGTCACTGTCATCTCGACAGCGCGAAATTCGATGCGGACCGCGCGGCCGCCATTGAGCGCGCCCTGGCCGCCGGCGTCGAGCGCATGGTGTCGATCGGTTCCGGCGATGGCCCGCCCGATCTGGAATGCGGCGTGCGCCTGGCCGACCGCCACGCATGCGTGTACGCCACCGTGGGCGTGCATCCGCATGACGCCTCCAAGGCGGAACTGTCCACCTACCGGCGCCTGGCCGAGCTGTTGAAGCATCCCAAGGTGGTCGCCCTGGGCGAGATCGGGCTCGACTATCATTACGACGTTTCGCCGCGCGAGACGCAGCGCGCCGTTTTCCTCGAGCAGATGCGCGTGGCCGCCGACGCGCGCCGGCCCATCGTGATTCACACGCGCGAAGCCTGGGAGGATACGCTCGCGCTGCTCGAAACGCATTGGAGGCCGACCGGACTCGGCGGCGTCATGCACTGTTTCTCGGGCGGCCCGGCCGAGGCGCGGCGCTGCCTCGATCTCGGATTCCATTTGAGCTTCGCGGGTATCGTGACCTTCCCCAAGGCCGCCGGGGTTCAGGAAGCCGCCCGCATCACGCCCGCCGACCGGCTGCTGATCGAAACAGATGCGCCGTTTCTGGCGCCGGCGCCGCATCGCGGCAAGCGCAACGAGCCGGCCTTCCTGGTGCACACCGCGGAACGGCTCGCGCAGTTGCGCGGGGTGAGCGTTGAAAAAATCGCCCGGGACACCTCCGCCAACTGGCGCAGGCTGGCGGGTCTTGGCGAATGAAGCCGGCTTTCTGGCGAACGCAGTTGCCGCGTTTCGAAATCCGTGCGCCTTAATACTTCGGCACGTTCGGGTCGACCTTGTCGCTCCAGGCCAGAATGCCGCCCGTCATATTGCGGACCTTCTTGAACCCGAGTTCCTTCAACTGACTCACCGCTTTCGCGCTGCGGCCGCCCATCTTGCAGTGCACCACGATCGGCGTGGCCGTATCCAGTTCGTTGGCGCGCTTCTGCAATTCGCCCAGCGGAATCAATTTCGCCGTCGGAATGCTGCAAATCAGATACTCGTGATGTTCGCGCACATCCAGCAACAGGAACGGCTCGCCTTGGTCCATCATGCGCTTCACGTCCACCGGATCGATGTCGCCCTCGCTCGCCCGCGCCGGCGCCGGACCTTCGTGCTGCGGCAGTCCACAGAACTGCTCATAGTCGATCAGCGTGGTCACGGTCGGATTGTCGCCGCACGCCGGACATTCCGGATTGCGCCGCAGCTTCAGCTCGCGGAAACGCATCGCCAGAGCGTCATACAGGATCAGACGGCCGACCAGCGGCTCGCCGGCGCCGAGGATCAGCTTGATCGCCTCGGTGGCCTGAATCAGTCCGATCACTCCGGGAAGGATGCCCAGCACGCCACCCTCGGCGCAGCTTGGAACCAGACCCGGAGGAGGCGGCTCCGGATACAGGCAGCGGTAGCAGGGCCCGCCGGGATAGGCGAACACCGTGGCCTGCCCTTCGAAACGGAAAATCGAGCCGTACACGTTCGGCTTGCCTTGCAGCACGCAGACGTCGTTGACCAGGTAGCGCGTGGGGAAATTGTCCGTGCCGTCGATGACCAGATCGTACGGCGCGCAAATCTCCATCGCGTTCTCGCTGGTCAGCAGAACATCGTACCGGTCGATGGTCACGTTGGGGTTGATGTCGCTGATGGTCTCTTCGGCCGAATCGAGCTTCTTCTTGCCCACGTCCTTGGTTCCGTGGATCACCTGCCGGTGCAGGTTGGTGAAGTCCACCACGTCGAAATCCACCAGGCCGATGCGTCCCACCCCCGCGGCCGCCAGATACATTCCCAGCGGAGCGCCCAAGCCCCCCGTGCCCACCAGCAGAACCTTGGCGTTCTTCAGCTTCAACTGTCCTTCCATGCCCACCTCGGGCATGATCAGGTGGCGCGAATAGCGCAGAATCTCTTCCTTGGACAGCGAGGGAGGCGCGACCAGCGTGGATCCGCCCGCGATGCTGGGGACGATGGACAGCGTGTCGCCGGCGGCCACCGGCGTCGCGTCCTTCTTCAAGTAACGGATGTCTTCGTCATTCAGATACACGTTGACGAAGCTGCGCAGCTTGCCCTCGTCGTTGTAGAGCTGTTTTTTCAGGTCGGGAAACCTGGTCGTCAGTGCGCCCAGCACTTCGGCGACGGTCGAGCCGGAAAGCTCGACCGAATCGTGCTTTTCCGCGTACTGGCGCAAGGGGGTTGGAATCAGAACTTTGGCCATAGCAACTCTTCTTTCTCCGCGGCGGTTTGATCCGCGTTCGGCAGAAAACTGTTCGCGTGGTCGAACTTTCCGCCCTTTACTGATATTACGATGAACGAATACCAGGGGCAGGAGTTCTCCAGGTCGGTCTTCGAGAAATACGCATCGCAGTCGGGATGCGAATGGAAGATGCCGATCAAATCCAGTCCCGCGGCGCGCGCCTTGCGGTCGGCCTCCAGCAAATCCTCGGGGCGCAACTCATATCGCGATCCCTGCGCGCCCGCGTAAGAGTTCTCCATCGGGATCGCCTGCGTGACCTGCTTGCGGCCCCCGTCGATGGTTCCCAGCATCGCGCCGCAGCACTCGTTGGGAAAGGTTTTTTCGGCATGGGAGACCATCACCTGCCATGCTTCAGGGGCGACGCTGATCATTCTCTTCGTTCCAGAAAGGCTCGCTCAGGTATTTCGTCGCGCCGTCGCATAGAACCGTCACGATCACACCGGTCTTTCCGGCGGCGGCCAGCCCTTGCGCGATCTTGCGTGCGGCCCACACGTTCGCTCCCGAGCTCATGCCCACCAGCAAACCTTCATGACGGCCCAGCCAGCGCGTCATCGCGTAGGCATCTTCGGTCTCGATCCACAAATTGCCGTCGGCGATCTTGTCGTCGTAGATGCCCGGCACTATCGCCGTGGGCATGTGCTTCAGTCCCTCCAGGCCGTGAAAACCCGAGGAAGGCTGCGCCGAGATGCACTGCACCTGCGGCAGGTCCCGCTTGAAGCGCCGGGAGTTTCCCACGAACGTTCCGCTGGTCCCCATGCAGGCCACGAAATGCGTCAGGCGGCCTTCGGTTTGCTCCATGATCTCGACCGCCGTGCCCTCGAAGTGCGCCTTCCAATTGGCTGGATTGTTGTACTGATCCGGGTAAAAGTAGAGATCCGGATTTTCTTCGTAAACTTTCTTGCACAGCCGAATCGCTCCGTCGGAGCCTTCGCCCGGATCGGAGAACACCATCTCGGCGCCGTAATTCTTCAGGATCTGCTTGCGCTCATGGGAGGCGTTTTCCGGCAGGCACAGCTTCACGCGATAACCCTTGTAGGCTCCGATCATCGCGTAGGCGATGCCGGTGTTGCCGCTGGTGGCGTCCAGGATGATGCGGTCCTTGGTGAGGCGGCCGGTGCGCTCGCCGTCCAGGATCATGTTCAGCCCGGCCCGGTCCTTCACCGATCCGCCCGGATTGAAGTATTCGGCTTTGGCGTAGATCTCCACGCCGTCCAAGCCTGCGGTCACTTTCTCCAGGCGCAGCAATGGCGTGTTTCCGATCTGCTCGAGCAGGCTCGATGCAGGCCGGATGTGTGTGGCAGGTTTCGGGAAGGCGAGTGCCATGAAGTAAGGCCTACTTTGATTCTAGCGATCTCCCTATTGTCCGTCAACATTAGGGAGATCGCTTCGGTCAGACCGCGCTCCCTCACATGGCCGCCGCCGCGGGGCTGAAGCCGGTGGTTCGGTGACGGTTTCTTACGGTGAGAACCGCGAAACTCCTGGCTCCCGAGCTTTCACCGCCGCAACGCCTCCAATTTCTCCCCTGTCTCCGCCTCCACGTTTGCATGCAGGCTGTTGCCGTGCGCGTCCATGGTCACGATCGCCAAAAAATTCTCGACGCGCAGATGCCACATCGCTTCGGGAATGCCGAATTCCATCAGGTGGACGCCCAGCACTTCCTTGATTGTGCGCGCATAATACTGCGCAGCCCCGCCGATGCCGTTCAGATACACGGCGCCCGCATCCTTCAGGGCCGCGAGCGTCTTCTTGCCCATGCCGCCCTTGCCGATCACCGCGCGCACACCATAATTGCGGATGATGTCGGCCTGATACGGCTCCTCGCGGGCGCTCGTGGTCGGACCCGCGGCCTTCGCCACCCACTTGTCGCCCTCCTTCAGCATCACCGGGCCGCAGTGGTACAGCACGCACCCGTGCAGATCCACCGGCGGCGGATTCTTCATCAGGTGCGCGTGCACGGCATCGCGGCCCGTGTACATCTCGCCGGTGATCAGCACCACGTCGCCGACCTTCAGGGCGCGCACCTGCTCCAGCGTCAAAGGCGGACGCAGCACGATCTCGCGCCCGGTCAACGGGAAGCCTTCCATTTTCGCCATCCTCTCGACCGGCCGCGACGGATCGCGGTACAGCCACCTGGTGATGGCGCCCGTCGAGGCATCCAGCCGCACGCCCAGCCGCCGGAACGCCCAGCATTCGTAGGCCACCGATACGAAATAACTTGCCGGCAGCCGGTTCGCCGCCGTGATCTTGCATCCGATCAAGGAACTCTTGCCGCCGAAGCCCATCGCCCCGACGCCGATGGTGTTCGCCTCCCGCACGATCTCTTCTTCGAGTTTCGCGAGTTCCGGCACAAGGTTGACGTCGTCCAGCGTGCGGAACAACTGGTATTTCGCCAGCAGATACCCATGCGCCCGGTCGCTGCCGATGCACACGCCCACGGCTCCCGGAGCGCATCCTTGCCCTTGCGCCTGCCACACAGCGTGCAGGATGCACTTGCGCACGCCTTCCAAGTCCCGCCCGGCCTTGCCCAGATGCTCCAGTTCCATGGGCAGTGAGTATTGAATGTTCTTGTTCTCGCAGCCGCCGCCCTTGAGGATCAGCTTTACTTCGATCTCGTCCTGCTCCCACTGCTCGAAGTGGATCACTGGAGTTTCGATGCCGAGGTTGTCGCCGCTGTTCTTGCCGGTAAGTGAATCGACGGAATTGGGCCGCAGCTTACCTCGCCTGGTGGCTTCGGCCACCGCCGCTCGGATCGCTTTCTGAATCTCGATCTGATTGACGCCCACGGGAGTGTGGACGTCGAAGGTCGGCATGCCGGTGTCCTGGCAGATGGGCCCTTCGACATCGGCGGCCATATCGATATTGGAGGCGATGATGTTCAATGCTTGCGAGGATTGCGTGCCGGGCGTTTCGACGTTGACGGCGATCCCCATCGCCTGGCGCACGTCCGGGGGCAGGTTGGTCGAGGTCTGGGTGATCAGTTCGATCAGGCTTTCTTCGAGAAATTGCATCGGCAATTTTGATTCTAGCGCCGCGCGGTCACGGATCCCAAAAAATTTCTTTCCCCTTTCTTTTTAGCGTTTTAGCGTCTTTGCGCGAAGCCCGCTCTAGCCGTGGCGCGCTAGAACTTGGGCAGGAGTTCGGGCGCTCGACCCCGTAGCCGGGGCCCCATCGGAGAGCCCGGACCGGTCCAGCTTCGGCGAATTGCCGGCATTCTAGACCCTGCCGGCGGGGGCCTGCGTGCGATGGGCGACTGTGGTGGCGATACAACCGACTCCGTTGCCGGTCCGGAAAAAACCGGCTGGGAGGCGCCTCGACAACAACCGCATGAAGGGAAACTTCGAAAACCTGGCCCCCCTTGCTTGAGAATCGGGCCGAATCTGCTATAGTTTGCGCATGCACCGCACCGCCGCCGTGCGTCTGTTTTGCGCTCTCCTGCTGCTGCTCGCGGCGTTCGCCGCCTACACGCAAAACCCCGCGCCCCCGCGCCCTTTCGCCGCGCAGAAAATCCGTGACGATCTGTATATGATCACCGGCGGAGGGGGCAACGTCGCGGCCTATATCACCGATGAAGGCGTGGTTCTCGTGGACGATATGTACAACCGCGATTACGCCGGTGTCATGGCGCAAGTGAAGATGCTGACCGGTCAGCCCGTGCGTTACGTGCTGAACACGCACCATCATGACGATCACGCCGGCGCCAACGCGAGCATGCCCGCGGCGGTGCAGCTTATCTCCCACCGCAACGCGCGCGGCCAGATGGTCCGCCTCAAACAGCCCGGCCAGCCGAATCTTACCTACGCGGACGAACTTCAGTTGTCTCTCGGGGGCAAAGAGGTCCGCGCGTATCACTTTGGCCGCGGGCATACGAACGGCGACGCCATCATCCACTTTCCGCAGGCCCGCGTCATCCACACCGGCGATATTTTCCTGAACCGTTCTCCCGCCTTGCCTTACATGGATTACGCCGCCGGCGGCAGCGCGCTGGAATGGACGCGTGTGCTGGATGAAACCGCGAAACTCGATTTCGATACCATCATTCCGGGCCATGGCCCGGCCGGGGACCGCGCCAGCCTGGCCCGGTGGCGCGCCGAATTCGAAGCCATGCGCGACCGGGTTGGCTCCTTGGTCCGCCGCGGCGAATCGAAAGAGGCGGTCTCGCGCGTGCTGATCGATGAGTTCAAGTGGCCCCCGGGCGGCTTGGCGATCGGCCAAGTGGACGCCTTCATCAACGAGATGAAAAATGTCCCGTAGGCTACGCACCACGGGCCGCCTGCTGTGGCACACCATCGAGGCCTGCCAGTCCGATAACACGCCGCTGCTGGCGGCAAGCCTGTCGTTTTTCACGCTTCTGTCGATGGTGCCCGCGCTGTGGGTCGTCATCACCTTCGCCGGAGCGTGGGTGGGAAAAGAGTCCGCGCGCGCTGAGGTGATCCAGTGGACAACCAACATGGTGGGCGTCGGCGCGGCCGGCTATGTCGGCGGCGTGCTGAGGCAGGTCGAGGACTTTAACTATGTGGCGACGCTGGTGGGCGTTGTATCCATGTTCTTCGGCGCCTCGCTGGCTTTCGGAGCGCTATATGACAGTCTGAACCGGATCTGGCGAGTCCCGCCGCGCACCGGCCGCCGCATCATCCTCGGCTACTTCACCAAGCGCCTGCTGGCGTTTGTGCTGGTGCTCATCGTGGGCCTGCTGATGCTAGCGTCGCTGCTGCTGACCACCGTCGTCGCGACCCTGGCCCGCCTCGGTGAGTATTTCTTCCCGATCCCGCAACTGCTGCTGCAAGCGATCAACGCGGCAATCTCGATGGCCCTGGTGATGCTTCTGTTTGCGGCGATTTACCGCATTCTCCACGACGCCAAAATCGAGTGGCACGACGTCTGGGTCGGCGCGACGGTCACGGCGGTTTTGTTCGCCGCCGGCAAGACGGTGCTGGCGCTCTATCTGGCTAGCGCCGGTCTGGTTACCTCCTACGGCGCCGCGGGGTCGCTGGTGGTTCTGCTCTTGTGGATCTATTATTCGGCGCAGATCTTCCTGTTCGGCGCCGAGTTCACCGAAGTGTACTCGCGCACACGCAAACGCACGGGCTCAGCCGTCTGAGTCGGCCTCCTTGCCGCTCAAGGGCACGATCCCGCGCTGCAGCGCAAAGCGCACCAGATCGCCGATGCTCCGCAGGTTCAGCTTCTTCATGATGCGGCTGCGATGCGCGTCCACCGTGTAGACGCTGATCTTGAGCTCGGAGGCGATGTCCTTCGACGTCTTTCCTTCGGCCAGCATTTGCAAAAGCTGGCGTTCGCGCGGCGTGATCTGATCCATCGGATCGGTTACGTGCTTCTGGTAATCCGCCAGAACGGTGGCCGATACGGCCGGGCTCAGGAACCCATCGCCTTCGGCGACAACGCGCACGGCGGTGACGAAGTCTCGGTCGATGGAATCCTTGAGGAGATATCCTTTCGCGCCCACGCGCAGTGTTTCGCGCACGTACGCCGGATCGCTGTGCATGGACAAGATCAGGATGTTGCACTGCGGCGCATGCTGCCGGATCAGGCGGGCCGCCTCGACGCCGTTCATGTCCGGCATGGCGATGTCGAGGACGATCACATCCGGGCTGAGCTCGACGGCCAGGGATACGGCGTCGCGGCCCGTGCCCGCCTCGCCGACCACTTGAATGTCGGCGTGCTGGGAAAGGATCATGCGGAACCCCTGCCGGACCACGCTGTGGTCATCCGCTAACAGGACTCGGATCGGCTTCCGCATGCTGGGATGCTTCATCCAGGGCCACCTCCGCGATGACAGCCACGCCCGCGCCATCGGTCTTCAATTCCAAAGTGCCTCCAGCGATACGCATGCGCTCGCGCATGCCGGCGAGTCCGAAGCCGCGATGCGCGGCTTTCTTGTGAATGCCGATGCCATCATCGGCGATGGTCAGGCGAACCCGGCCATCCCGCTTCGTCAGGGTGACTCGCGCGTGCCTGGCTCCGGAATGGCGCGCGACATTCGTCAGCGCTTCCTGCGCGATCCGGTAAAGGTGAATCTCCGTTTCCCCATGCAGCCGGTCTTCGAACTCAAACTCCGCCTTGACATCGATCCCGGTCCGCTGCGCGAACGAGTCCACCAGCGCTTGCAGGCTCGGCTTCAGGCCGAAATCATCCAATGTACTGGGGCGCAGCAGTTGCGATAAGTCCCGCACGTTTGCCATCAGATCCTTCACCAGCAGCGTGCAGTCTTCGACGTGCTCGGCGACCGCCGGAGAATCGCTGGGGACGGCCGCGAGATTCGCCTCGATCGCCGTCAGCGACTGGCCGAATTCATCGTGCAACTCGCGCGCGAAGCGCTGCAACATCTGCTCCTGCGTTTCGAGCACGTGCCGCGACAGCCGCGACAGCTCGCGGGCCTGCCAGGCCATGCGGTGGAAGATACGTCCGATAGCCCGCACAGTGATGGCAGCGCATGCCAGCGCCAGCGCGAGGCCAATGCCCAGCAGCGTCAAAGCCCGCCGCAAGTTCGCCTCGTGCTCGCGCGAGCCGGAGGCTTCCTGGGCGACAGCGCTCTGGTAGTTGGCCTCCACTAAACGGCCGATCCCTTTCTCCATGGCCTGGTGCGCTTGCAGCAGGCCCGCCAGAGCCTCTGGCGAACCAGTCCGGAATCGGCTGTTTTCGACCGACTGGCGAGCCTGGCGCAGAAACACCTCGATGCCCGCCTTGGCATCCGCCCAGCCGGAGGGGTTCGCTTCCCCGCGCGCGGATTCCAGGGTATTCTGCACATCGCTTTCGATGCCGGCCAGCCGCTCCTGCAAACGGGCCGGCTGGTCCGGAGCCGGACCGATCAGTTCATAGAACAAACTGTCCAGGCTGGTTTCCGAGCGTTGAATTTCATCGATCAGTTGCGTACTCACACGGCGGCGCGAGAGCAGATCTTCCGTGCGGGTCTCCAACTCCTCCAGGGCCTGCACGCCCAGCCAAGCCGAACCCAGCAGCACCGCGATGGCCAGCGCGAATCCCGCGGCAAGAATGCGAAAAACATTGCGTTCGATGCGCTGAAAGGCGGGCATGACTGGTAGCCAGTCTAACATTTGCACTGAGTAGCCGGCGATAACAACATTCCACTACCATCTCCATGCGACTTGGCATTAGCCCACATGCCGGACTGTGATCCGGGCCATACGGAACGGCACTAATCTCTTGGCGCAACAGCCTCCGCCCTGCATGCTAAGGCGAGGCCACAACCCTCTACGACTTCTATGAAACAGCACTTCTTTAGCATCCGGGGAACGCTGGCGCAAGATGCCTTGGCGTCCATAGTCGTATTCCTCGTGGCTCTGCCATTATGCATGGGAATCGCGATCGCATCCGGCGCGCCGCCAGCGGCCGGGCTGATCACCGGGATTATCGGCGGCATTGTGGTTGGTGCCATCGCCGGCTGCCCGCTCCAGGTGAGCGGTCCCGCGGCCGGCCTTGCGGTGATCGTCTACGACCTTATCCAGAAATACGGGCTCGACATGCTGGGTCCGATTGTAGTGACCGCCGGATTGATTCAACTTGCCGCCGGCGCCATGCGGGTCGGACAGCTTTTCCGGTCGATCGCGCCGGCTGTCGTGTTTGGCATGCTCGCCGGCATTGGAGTGCTGATCTTCGCCGCCCAGTTTCATGTGATGGTTGACGACGCTCCGCGCGCCAGTGGAATTCAGAACCTGATCGCGATTCCCGAAGCAATTTACAAAGCGGTTTTTCCGGTCGACGGCACGGTGCACCATGTTGCCGCGGCCATCGGCCTCACCACCATCATCGTGTTGCTGCTGTGGACCAAGCTGGCCCCGGCGCGCTGGAGGTGGATCCCGGGAGCGCTGGTCGGTGTCGTGGTGGCGACCGCGGCCGCGCGCGGTTTCGATTTTCCGATCAGCTACGTCAACCTTCCCGACAGCCTGCTCGGCTCGATCGCGTTACCCGGCATGGATGTCTTCGCGAAAATGGCCGACTGGCACATGCTGGTGGCCGCCGTGACGCTGGCCTTTGTGGCCAGCGCGGAGACGCTGCTTTCGGCCACCGCCGTCGACCAGATGCATCACGGGCCGCGCACCAACTACGACCGCGAGTTGTTCGCGCAGGGCGTGGGTAACGCACTGTCCGGCCTTGCAGGCGCGCTGCCGATGACGGGCGTGATCGTGCGCAGCGCGACCAATGTGAATGCCGGGGCCAAGACGCGCGCTTCCGCAATTATGCACGGCGTGTGGCTGCTGGTGCTCGTGGCCGCGGCTCCGTTCGTGTTGCGCCTGGTGCCCACGGCCAGCCTGGCGGCGGTCCTGGTCTACACAGGTTATAAACTGGTCAGTCCGTCGAACTTCCGAAAACTGCTCCAGTACGGACAGATGCCGGTGTTGATCTACGCGGTCACGATCACCATGGTGGTCGCCACCGATCTGCTCACCGGCATTATCAGCGGGCTGGCGCTGTCGCTGGCCACGCTCCTGTACTCGGTGACGCACATGTCGGTCAAAGTGAAACAGGATCGCGGTGGAGATTGCGTGCACGTGCATCTGAGTGGGGCGGCCACCTTCATCCGCATGCCCGCGCTGATCGACACGCTCGACGCGCTGCCGCATCAGGTCGAAGTGCACATCCACATTCGGGACCTGGCCTACATCGACCACGCCTGCCTCGACGCCATTTCGAATTGGGCCAACAAGCGGAACCAGAAGGACGCCAAGACCGTGATCGAATGGAACGAGCTCATGGCCAAGTACCAGCGGGGAAATTCCAGGCGATACAAGACAGATGAGGAACTTGAACTTGTCGGCTAAAGGGGCGGCATCGTGACCCAGACGATCGATGTCCGCACGCCGACCCTGACGCCCGATGCAGCCTTCCGCCACGTTGCCGCCGTGCAATCGGAAGAGGGGCCGGACCTGCCGTTGCTGGAGTTCGCGGCTCGACTGACCTCCGGCGCCAACGGCGGAAATCTGACAATGGTGGCGTTTCCTTCCGACGGCGTGCTGCGCAATCTCCCGGCGGCCGTAAACCGCTGTGCGCACGTGCACGGCTTGCGCGACCCCGAGGTGCTTTTGGTGACGGAGCCGGAGCTAGAGGCCGTGTTTCCCATGGTCGAAGAGGCTCAAGTCGACCTGTTGGTGATGCGCTGCCCGCGAAAGATCTCGCGCCGCGCGCTGTCCTGGTGCGGGTGTTCGGTGTGTTTGCTTCCGCCGGATTTGCCAGGGTCCTTTTCCCGGATCCTGGTCAACATCGATCTGGACGCGGCAGGCCGGCACCTGCTGAGCCGCGCCGGCCGTGTGATCTCCGCGCTCGAGGCCAGCGAGCTTGTGGCCCTCAACATCCGCTATCCGGAAGTTGTCCTTTGCGAACCCTTTTCGACGGGCAAAGAGTGGAAAGACCTGCTTCATTTCGTGCACCGGGCGCGCCCGCGCGGCGTCTCCTGCACGCCGCTGCTGGAGGGATCGGCACGCCCCGATGACACGCTGGCGCGCGTCGCGGCCGAATGCGGCGCGGACATGGTCATCGTCGGCCGCCGGCCCGGCGATCTGAGGACGTGCGATCTGCGGCGCCTGGCCGAAGACACCTCCCTGCCCATCTTACAACTGCGGCTTCCGGGACCTACAGGCGGAATGCGCGCGCGCTTGCGGCAGGTGTTCTCACATCCCGAGCCGATGTTCGGGTAGCCGGGCTCACCTCTTCCCAGAGACCGTTCTCGTAATGTCCGATCTTGCCGCCGGCGCGAGGGCCATCGGGGTCGATTCCACAGGATTGCGGCTAGGCCTGGGCCGCCGCGATCGCCGCCCGCGTGGCGCGCTCGGGATCCATCGCCAGGCGGCAATCGTTATCCAGGATCATCGTGGCGCGGTTTTTTGTGTCGAACGGTGTCCATTCCGGGAGGCCCGCGTGGCTCGGGTTGCCGGTTCGCGCGAACGCGGTCCAGGCGCCGGCGATGCGGTCGCGCAGCAGGTTCTGTCCGGCGCCTTCTCCGATCATTTCGCGGCCCGCTTCCAGATTGTCGAACACGAACGGCAAATCGAGGGTGTGCGGCGAAAAGAATTTGCCGCCGGCCACGGGGGTCTTCCAGCTCAGGTAATACATGTACACCGGAGCGCCATTTTGATCGGCCTTGCGTTCGGCTTCGGTGATGACACTGGCGCGGAAGCCCACGTCGGAGGCGACCCGGTAGGCGGCTTCGCGGTTGGAGAGGCCGAGCGCTTTGTACACGGCGATCACGTTCTTGGCGGCCGCCTCGGAGGCCTTCGGCAGATTCATCTTCACGGCCGCGAGCAGCGCGGCGTCGTCCAATTCATCCGCGGGCACCATCGGCATCAGGCCCGTGACCTCCGTGGCGGTCGTGCCGATCAGCACGGGGACGGCCGCGCCGAGCTCAGATGCGCGCGGCGTGAAGACGTCGGCGGGCAGCATCCTGCCATCCACCGAGGGTCCCGAGGCCAGTCCCTCAATGCCCTGCATGGCGGCTTGGAGCTGCGCCACCTCCATGGTTTGCAGCTTGTCGAGGTCGTTTTTGCCGACGCCCAGCTTTGCCAGGAGCGTTTCCGCTTGTTGCGCCGCCTGCGCGCGCGGAATGGCCGTAAGCGCCGCGCCGCTCTGCACGATGGCCTTTTGGAACAGCCCGCGCGCCGGAGCGAACCCGAGCAGCGTGCTCACCTTGCCCGCGCCGCCCGATTCGCCGAAGATGGTGACGTTGCCGGGGTCGCCGCCGAACGCGGCGATGTTCTCCCGCACCCAGCGCAAAGCCAGCACGATGTCCTGCATTCCCAGGTTCGCCGATGGCGCATATTTCTCGACGCCCAGATCCGCGAGGTGCAGGAAGCCGAACAGATTCAGGCGGTGGTTCACGGTGACCACCACGACGCCGTAGCGCGCCAGATGCGCTCCGTTGTAGATCGGCCAGTTGGCGGAGGAGACGCTGAAGCCTCCGCCGTGCAGCCATACCATTACCGGACGCGGCGGGCCGTCTGTCCCTGGCGTCCACACGTGCAGATTCAGGCAATCCTCCCCGAACCTGGGATCCTTCGGCGCAAGCGAGGCGAAAAATTCGGGCAGCGGCGAAAGCACCTGCGGCGCTTGCGGACCCATGTCCGCCGCGTCGCGAACGCCGGTCCAGGCCGGAGGCGCGACGGGCGGCAGAAAGCGCCGCTCGCCGGCCGTCGAGGCGCCGTAGGGGATGCCGCGGAACGCAAGGATTCCTTCCTCGATGATGCCGCGCAGCGTGCCTCCGGTGGTGACGATGTTGCCGGTTACACCGGGGGCCTGGCGGCTTCGCGAGCCGCAGGCGGCAGTAGTAGCCATCAGGGAAGTGTAAAGAAACGCTCGGCGGTCCATGGGCACAGGTTACAACAAAGTCGAGATCCGAGAGACGCCGTTCCCCAAATGGGCGGTCAGATCCCACGATTCCAAACCGAGCGTCAACGAAGGATCGCCCGCCGCGCTGTGCTGCCTCCGGCCTGTTGCTGGGCCCACTGGTTGGCGGCCGATAGAATGTTATCGGCTGTGGGGGTTGTGTTTGAATGGTGGGATACACATGCCTGCCGCTTACATCTGTGAAGGAGTCCGCACGCCCATCGGGCGCTATGCGGGCGCGCTCAGCAGTGTGCGCGCCGATGATCTGGCCGCGCATCCGTTGACCGCGCTCCAGCGCCGCTCGGCCGGGGTCGACTGGGAAGCGATCGACGAAGTCTACTACGGCTGCGTCACGCAGGCCGGCGAGGATAACCGCAACGTCGCCCGCATGGCCCTGCTGCTGGCCGGGCTGCCGGTGAGCGTGCCGGGCGTCACGGTGAACCGACTGTGCGCCTCGGGAATGGAGGCCGTCGCGGTGGCCGCGCGCGGGATCATGACCGGCGAAATGTCGCTCGCGATCGCAGGGGGCGTCGAGAGCATGAGCCGCTCGCCGTGGGTGATGCCCAAGCCGACAGCGGCGTTCCCGCGCGATCCGCAGGTCTTCGACACCACGCTCGGATGGCGCTTCGTGAATCCCTTGATGGAGCAGAAATACGGCACCATCTCGATGGCCGAGACGGCCGAAAACGTCGCCGAGAAATATGGCGTCACGCGCGAGGCGCAGGACAGGTTTGCGCTCGCCTCGCAGCAGAAGTGCGCCAGGGCCAAGGCCGCCGGAGTGCTCGCCGAGGAGATCGCGCCCGTTGAAATTGCTGGAAAAAAGGGGCTCACCGTGGTCGCCGAGGACGAACATCCGCGCGCCGACACGACGCTGGACGGCCTGGCGAAGTTGCCCACGCCCTTTCGCAAGGGAGGCACAGTGACGGCGGGCAATGCTTCCGGCGTCAATGACGGCGCGGCGGCGATGTTCGTGGCTTCGGAGGATGCGGCGAAAAGGAACGGGCTGAATCCGGTGGCGCGCGTGGTTGCAGCGGCGGCGGCGGGCGTCGATCCGAATTACATGGGCGTCGGTCCGATTCCCGCCATCCAAAAACTTCTGAAGCACACCACGCTGACGATGGCCGATGTGGATTTCCTCGAATTGAACGAGGCCTTCGCGGCACAGGCTCTGGCCTGCACGCGCGCGTTCGACTTGCCCGACGACAGCGAAAAAGTGAATCCCAACGGCGGCGCGATCGCGCTGGGCCATCCGCTGGGCATGAGCGGCGCGCGCCTGGTGCTCACGGCGTCGATGCATTTGAAGCGCACCGGAGCCCGCCGCGCCATCGCCAGCATGTGCGTGGGCGTGGGGCAGGGCATGGCGATCCTGCTCGAGCGGGTGTAAAGTGGTAGGCCGCTATGAGACTGCTTCTTCTGTTTGTGGCGCTGGCGGCCGGCTGGGTTGCGGTTCAGCGCACGGGGCAGCGCGCCGCGCCCCGCGGCCGTGGCGGCGTACGCGAAAACCAACGAGATTTTGGTGGCCGACGGCTACGGCAACCGGCGCGTGATCGTATTCGACGCCTCGACCGGCGCTTACAAACGCCACCGGAGCGCGTACGGAAAGCCGCCTGATGACACCGCGCCAAACGCGCGCACCTATGAAGGCGACGGACCTCCGCAGTTCAACACCGTGCACGGCATCGGCATCTCCAACGACGATCTGATCTACGTCGGCGACCGGCGCAACAACCGGATTCAGGTTTTCCGGCCGGATGGGACGTTCGTGAAAGTAGCTTACCTTGCCCGCAAGAGTTCGGGCCAAGAAGGAACGGCGTTCGACTTCGCCTTCTCCCGCGATCCGGAGCAAAAGTACCTCTACATCCCCGACGGAACCAACAAGAACGTGCAGATTCTGGACCGGCATTCGCTCGAAGTGGTGGGGTTCTTTGGCGGGCACGGAGGACGCGGCGCACAGGAGTTCTTCCCCATCCACAGCATCGCGACGGACTCCAAGGGCAACATCGATCTCGGAGAATCTTTCGGGATGCGGGCGCTGCGGTATCGCTTGAAAAACGGGGGGAAGTGAGCCGCCGGGCAGCAGGGGCACGAGGCCCCCGCGCGCACCGGAAGGCTTCGCGGCTCGGAGGAAACCGCGAAACTTTTATTATCTTCCTGTAAGCGGATTGCACTTGCCATCCGAATAACTACTGGCTCGACCCTCCGTAATTTCACGGATAAACCAGTTGTCCCGGCTACCCATCTAATGAAAGACAAGTACTTCGCAGGGGGACTGCTTTTGGGGGTCCAGTCGGAAGCCACGTCTCTTACTCGCCGACGACCACGCTGAACTGCTGCGCGAAGTCTGCGAACTCTTAGACCCCGAATTCAGCGTTGTGGGGACGGCATGCGATGGAGCCGGGCTGCTCAAACGGGCGGAAGAATTGCGGCCCGACGTCGTGGTCACCGATCTGAAGATGCCGGAATCCAGCGGCATCGAAGCGGCGCGGAAGCTGCTGGACCAGAAGCTGTGCCGCGCCGTGGTGTTGCTGACGATTTACGCCGATGCGCAACTGGTCGGCAGGGCGCGCGCGGCGGGAATTCTCGGCTATGTGACGAAGGATCGCGCCAGCACGGATCTGATTCCTGCGATACGGGCCGCGCTCGGGGGCGAAGTGTTTGTCTCTTGCACATCGAGCCCGTAAGGAGTAGTGTCGAAGATTGACCCCCAGGGGTTGACTCGCATGCCAGAAACACGGTCCGCAACCACGGTTCTTCTTGCCGACGACCACGCCGTCGTGGCGGAAGGCCTGGCGTCGCTGCTGCGCGATAGCTTCACTCTGGTCGGCATCGCACGCGACGGCCGGGCGTTGCTGGAGGCCTCCGACCGCTTGCGGCCGGATGTCATCGTGACCGACATCTCCATGCCCTTGCTGAATGGCCTGGATGCAATCCGGCAAATCCGGAGCAAGCGGCCGGAGGCCAAGGTCGTGGTACTGACCATGCACTCCGATCCCGATCTGGCGGTGCAAGCATTCCGCGCCGGAGCCGCGGGTTACGTTCTCAAGACCTCCCCTGGCGAAGAATTGCTGATGGCCATCCGCACCGTTGCGAAGGGGCATGTTTTCCTGACGTCCTTGATCACCAAGGACATCATTGAAGTGCTGCTGGAGGCCAAAGAGGAACCCAAGGCGGCCGGATCGAAGCTCACGCCGCGCCAGCGGGAGGTGTTGCAACTGATCGGCGAGGGCCGCACGATGAAGGAAATCGCGAACCTGCTTGGCATCTCGCCCCGCACGGCTGAGACGCATAAGTACGAGATGATGCAGTTGTTGGGCGCGGGCACAACCGCGGAACTCGTCCAGCACGCCGTGCGGCTTAAGCTGGTGTAGCCGTTCGCGGACGGCCGGCGCCGATTTCGAGAGTGATCCTGGTTCCGAGGCCCGGAGCACTCTCCAGATGAAATGTGCCGCCGAGTAAGCGCGCGCGTTCCCGCATGCTGATTAAGCCGAAGCCGTTCTTGTGCCGCTGGCGGGGATCGAATCCGGCGCCGCGATCGGAAATGCACAGCCGGATGCGCCCGTCTTCCTGAAGCAAGTCGAGTTCGGCTTCCCGCACGCCGGAGTGGCGCGCGACGTTCTGCAATGCTTCTTGCGCGAAGCGGAACAGGCTCACGTGCGCCTCAGGGGACAGGCCGTCGTCTGGACACTCCAGCCGCACGGAGACTTTCAGCCCGGCCGCGGTGAACTCACCGGCCAAGGCCTTCAGGGCGGATTTCAGACCGGCGTGCTCCAGTGTGGCGGGATGCAAGCGGTGGGAAAGCTGGCGAATGTCGGCGCCCAGGCGGGCGATGTTTTCCTCCAGGCGCTGGAAGGCTTCCCGCACCTCCGGATCGAGGTTGCCGAGTTTCCGCTTCAGATTGAATAGTCCGTAGCCGAGCGCCGCCGTGCGCTGCCCCAGATCATCGTGTAACTCGCGGGCGATTTCCTGCCGGATCTGCTCCTGTGCGTCAATCAGGCGCTGGCTCAGCGCGTGCAGCTCTTTCTCCATTTCGGCGCGGCGTTGCAGCTCTTCCCGCAGCGCCTGTTCGGCATTCAGCCGGTCGGTGATATCGAGCGCCGAGCCGGCGAAACCGAGGAACTCGCCCTCCGGGGAGAACCGTGGAGTGCCTTGATCGATCACCCACCGGTAGACACCGTCGGCGCGGCGGATACGGTACTCGCAGGTGAAGGGAGCTTGTTGTTCCGCCCCGCGCTCGAAGACGCTCCTCACCCGCTGGCGATCCTCCGGGTGGATGAACGACAGCACCCCGGCGGAGCCGCTTACCTCGGTTCCGAGGAACTGAATGAGAGCCTTGTTCATGAACTCGGCTCTGCCTGTGGTGTCGGTCATCCACAGGCAGCCAGGGGAGCTGTCGGCCATGGTCCGGAAACGCAATTCGCTTTCCCGGATGGCGTCGCGCGCCTGCGTCTCCACCGTTACATCCTGAACCACCAGCACCAAGCCCGATAACTTCCCGTCGCGGCGCAAAGGCGCAGCGGAGATGCGCGCCCAAAACGCCGATCCATCGGCGCGCAAAAGACTGCGCTCGGCTTGGAATGGCGGAGCTTCGCCCGTGGCTTTGGTTTTTCGCAGATACTCCTCGGCGAAATGGCGCTGGGAAGGGTGCAGGATGTCCGCCCCGGTCATCAGGCGGAGTTGCTCGGCCGTGTAGCCCAGCATTTCGCAGAAGGCAGGGTTGGCGTGCAGGAAGCGGCCATCAGGACCGCCCAGGGCGATCCCTGCCGGGCTGCGCTCAAAGATGGCGCGGAAGCGTTCCTCGCTTTCCTGCACGGCGAGTTCGGCGCGCTTGCGCTGGGTGATATCCCTGCCCAGGCCGACCAGACGAGTCGGGCGCCCGTCAGCTTGCCGTTGCATGGTTGCGCAGACGGCCCACCAGGCCTCGCATCCGTCCTTGGAGTCGATGCGAAACTCGGTCCGAAGTTCGCGGCCGGCGGCCAGCGCGCGATCCAAGTCCGCACGCACTTTAGCGCGGTCTTCAGGGTGAATTAGATCGAAATAGATAGCCAGGCTCTTGCCGCCCGCCGACTGCGGCAGATGAAACACGTCGTAGGTCAGGGGGTGCAGCCACAGGCTGTCGCGGCCGACATCCCAGACGCCCATAACCCAAGGACCTGCTTCCAGAATGAGCTGCAACTGTCGATCGGAATCTGTGGCAGGGCCGGCAGTGGGCGCAAGTTCGGCCGGATCGCGCTCCACCAGGATCGCTGCAACTTTGCCCTCGCCATCGTGGACCGGCGTGAACCATACGCCAATCCGGCAATCCGGCTGATCCTGTGTGGGTGTTGGCAATTGCCAGCGCGCGGGGGCGCCGGCTACGGCCTGGCGGAAGGCCGCGATGACGTGCTCCCGGTCCGGCAAGTTTTGAAACCAGGACGATTCCCGCGGGGCCCATCCCGTCAGTTCCCCATCCTCGCGGTGGAAGAGGCGGGCGGCGGCAGGGCTTGCTGCAAGGATCCGGGCTTCCGGGGAAAGCACGATCAGCGGCCGCCGCACAGCGCGCAGGAGAGCGTCCACGCCGGGCAGCCCCTGCGAACGGAGCTCCGGGGATTCGCGGGACGCCTTCATGTTTTCCTTCATCAAAAGCGGGGCGAAACGAGCGGGCGGCTTGCCGCAACTAAGCCCGCTGTGCTATCGTAGCTAATTTAAGAGACCTTCTGCTTCAGACGGCGCTCTTAGAAACCGCCGGTCCCCTGCGACAACCTCTTTTTTTGAATGGAACAGACGCTACAAGCCCTGGGTGGGATACTGCTAAAGGCCATCCCGACCGTTCTCTTGCTCCTGATTTTGCATGCCTACTTGCGGGCGATGCTGTTCCGGCCGATCGAAAGAATGCTCCAGCAGCGCTCCGAGCTGACCGACGGAGCGCGCAAGGCGGCTAGCGACAGCCTGGTGGCCGCCGAATCCAAAGCGCAGGAATACGAGGCCAAGCTCCGCGAGGCGCGAGCCGCGGTGTACAAGGAAATGGAAGAAACGCGCCGCCGCTGGCTGGCCGATCAAGCCGCGCAAATCGATCAGGCGCGCCTATCGGCCGGCGCCATGGTGCGCAAGGCCAAGGATGAGATCGCGGCGGAAGCTTCCGCGGCGCGGGCGACTCTGGCGCAGACCAGCAGCACGCTTGCGGATCAGATCGCGACTGCATTGCTGGCCGGGAGAGCGAGATGAAAAAAATCCTGGTGATCGCCCTGTTTGCCATCGCCAGCAGCCTGGTTGCGCAAGAGTCTGCTGAACCTGCGCACGAGGAACATGCCGCAGAAGCCCCCGGAGAAGCGGGCGAACACGAGGCCGAGGAGCCGTCCATCATCTGGAAGTGGATCAACTTTGCCATCCTTACGGGTGGTCTGAGCGTGATCATCGCCAAGACCGTGCCAAAGGCATTGGCGGCGCGTACGGCGAATATCCAAAAGGACATCAACGAGGCGCAGCAGATCAAGCGCGATGCCGAGGCGCGGGCCGCGCAGATGGATGCGCGCTTGAAGGCGTTAGGCGCCGAAATCGAGACTTTCCGGCAACGCTCCACCGCCGAAATGCAGCAGGAAGGCGAGCGCATCCGCCAGGAAACCGCCGCGCAGATCAAGAAAGTGGAGCAGCAGGCAGCGCTCGAAATCGAAAACGCCGGCAAGATCGCCGCGCGCGAATTGCGGCGGTATTCGGCGGAGCTCGCGCTGAAGCTCGCCGAGGAGCGCGTGCGTGCGCGCCTGGATGCGAGCTCCGAGGCCGCGCTGGTGGATGGCTTCCTGAAGGAGCTCGAGGAACGGGGAGCGAACAACTAGCATGCTTTCCGTTGTCGCAACGCGTTACGCCCGGGCGCTGGTGGATGTAATCGCTGCTCCGGATTCGAGGGCCGAGCCGGCGCAGATTCTGCGCCAATTGCGCACCGTGGAACAGGTCATCGCCGAGTCGCCGAGCCTGCGCACCGCGCTGTCTTCTCCGGCCGTGGCGCCTTCGCGCAAGCGGGCGGTGATGCGGCGCCTGCTCGAACCGATGCATTTGGACGCAAGGGTTCGCAATTTTGTGTACGTCGTGATCGACCACCGGCGCGCCGCCGAGTTTCCCTCGATTGTGGACGCCTTTGAGCGGCTTCTGGACGAACGGACGGGCCTGGTGGCGGCCGATATCCGCAGCGCTCGCGAGCTGAGCGAGGCGCAGCGCGCGGCGATTGAAGCTCAGGTCTCGCGCCTGGCGGGCCGCAAGGCGAAATTGAAATTTTCTACCGACGCGGCGCTGATCGCCGGCGTCGTGGCGCGCGTGGGATCCACCGTCTATGACGGCAGCGTGCGCGGGCAATTGGAACGTTTACGGAGCAAACTGGGCGCCGCCTAGGCGGCAGCACTTAAAGGTAACCTTACATGGGTCAAATTCGGGCAGATGAAATCTCCCGCCTGCTGCGCGAGGAGATCGAGAATTACGACCGCGCCGTCAACGTGGCCGAGACCGGATCCGTGATCTCGGTCGGCGACGGCATCGCGCGCGTGTACGGCTTGGAGAACGTGATGGCCGGGGAACTCATCGAGTTCAAGGGCGGCGTCTCCGGCATCGCGCTGAACCTGGAAGAAGATCAAGTCGGCGCTGTGCTGCTGGGCGATTATTCCGGCATCAAGGAAGGCGACGAGGTGCGCCGCACGGGGCGCATCATGTCGGTGCCGGTGGGCGAAGCGATGGTGGGCCGCGTGGTGAACGCGCTTGGCCAGCCCATCGACGGCAAGGGGCCCATCGAGACCAAGCAGTTCAACCCCATCGAGCGCCTGGCGCCGGGCGTGGTCGACCGCCAGCCGGTGAAGGAGCCGCTACAGACGGGACTCAAGGCGATCGACGCGATGATCCCGATTGGGCGCGGGCAGCGCGAACTGGTCATCGGGGACCGCCAGACCGGCAAGACCACGGTGGCGCTCGATACGATCATCAACCAGAAGGGCGGCGACGTGATCTGCATCTACGTCGCGATCGGCCAGAAGCGCTCGACCGTGGCGCAGGTGGTCAAGACGCTGGAGACTTACGGCGCGATGGATTACACCATTGTCGTGGCCGCCACGGCGTCCGATCCTTCCCCCATGCAGTACATCGCGCCCTACGCGGGTTGCGCCATGGGCGAATACTTCCGCGACACCAAGCGGCACGCACTGTGTGTGTACGATGATCTTTCCAAACATGCCGCGGCGTATCGCGAGATATCGCTCCTGCTGCGCCGTCCTCCGGGCCGCGAGGCGTTCCCGGGCGACGTGTTCTATCTCCATAGCCGCCTGCTGGAGCGCGCGGCCAAGCTCAACAACGAAAATGGCGGCGGCTCGCTGACTGCGCTGCCGTTCATCGAGACGCAGGCCGGCGACGTTTCGGCCTATATTCCGACCAACGTGATTTCGATCACGGACGGGCAGATTTATCTGGAATCGGATCTGTTCAACTCCAACATCCGCCCCGCCATCCACGTGGGCAACTCGGTGAGCCGCGTGGGCGGCAACGC
>CAZTKA010000017.1:0-36499 GCA_964614015.1 uncultured Bordetella sp.
CGGGAAATCCATGGGCGAAGTTGGTGGTTCCGTCCAATGGATCGACATACCAGCGATATTCGGAGGCGCCCTCGTGGAGTCCGCCCTCCTCGGCAACGATGTGATGCGACGGATATGCCTTGCGCAGGCGTTCGACGATGAGCCTTTCGCTGGCGCGGTCGGCTTCGGTGACCAGGTCGTGCTCGCCCTTGAGCTCGAATCCGAATTCGGCGCGGTCCCGGCGGCGGGCGTAGTCAGCCAGCAGCGCGGAGGCCTCGCGTGCGATTTCGAGGGCGGTCTCAAGGAAGGAGGGCACGCGATGCCAACCGGTTCACTGGGGGACTTCGTAGAGATACTTAATGTCGTGCTTGAACAGAAACAGGTTCGGGGCCCCCTGACGCGTCAGGCGAATGAAGTTCGCATCGTAAAATTCGATGACGCCCTCCACTTCTTCGTCGTTGGTGAGCCTCGCCCGCACGGCGGTTTTGTTTTCGATCAACTGGCGCAGGTACCGGACCTCTTGAAAAGTCTGCTCGGGAGCTTTGATCTGACTGATTCTTCCTGCCACGGGCCTGCCATGCCGCGCCGGAAAAGTTACCTTCCGCCCGCGGTATCACTATAGTAGCCGCTGCGCGTCGAGACCCGCAAATCCGGACGGCTCACTTCCACGCGCACGGGATGGAAGCGCGGGGCGTCTTCCGGCAGATTGGCCGGGCGGTAGCCGATCAAGTACTGCGTGCGGAGGTCGCGCAAGATTTCCGCGAACGCCCGGTCGAGTTCCTTGCTGCCGGAAGGCTCGAACACGCGTCCGCCGGTATCGCGCGCGAGTTGTTTCAAAGCGTTCTCGCCGCCCACGTTTCGTCCGGCGTCGTTGGTGATCGGAAGCACCAGGATCGGATAGACCGTGATTTCGCTGTACTGGGCCGCGCGGCGGGCGCTCTCGAATGATTCGATGCTGGTCGTATCGCCGCCGTCGCTCACCACGATCATGACGTGGCGTCCGTCCCGGCCTTCGATTTCCCGCGCGGCCAAGTACACGGCATCGTAGATGGAGGTCCCCGATCTCGCGGAGATGCGGCGCAGGGCGGCATCCAGCCGGTCCTGGCGGCGGGTGAAGGAAGCGAGCTGCGTCACTTCATCGTTGAAGGCGTAGAGAGCAGCGGCGTCCCGAGGGTTGCCTTCCCGGAACAGCGCCCGCAGAAATTTCCGCACGGATTCGATCTCATAGGCCAACTCCTTGGCGGTCGACCCGCTGGTATCGATCAGGATGGACACAGAAAGCGGCAGTTCGGTGTGGTGTTCGAAGTATTGGATCGCCTGCGGCACGCCGGTATCGAAAACTTTGAAGTCGTGCTGTTCCAGGGAGCCCACGATTTCACCCTTGGAATTCTTCACGCTGACGATCAGGCGGACCAGTTTGCTTTCGACGCGGAAGACGGGTGCCTGCGCGGCGAGCGTAGCCACGGAGAAGGCTGCGGCGAGCGCGGCAGCGGTTATCTTGCGGCTTTGATGAGCGACTCGTCCCATTCGCCCTCTACCCACACCTCGCCGTCGACGAAGTACTCTTTCTTCCAGATCGGCACCCGCTTCTTGAGCTTGTTGATACCTTCGAGCGCCGCCTCGAAAGCCGGCTTGCGGTGTGGGGCGGCGGCCACAATGACCACGCTCGCCTCTCCGATTTCCAGCCGTCCGAGCCTGTGAATCATGCCGATCCGCCCGATGGCGTGATCGCGCGCGATCTGGCGTCCGATTTCAGCCATCGTCTGGATCGCCATCGCTTCGTAACACTCGTAGTCGAGATAACGCGTCGCGCGCCCCTTGGTGTTATTGCGCGTGACGCCCTCAAAGGTCACCACCGCGCCGTCCTCGGGACACTGCAGGCGGGCGACCACCGCGCGGCTGTCAATCGGATCGCGCGTCAACGCGAAGAAGTGGCCCTCCGGATCGTCGATGGTGCGCAAGAACGCGCCGGCGCCGCCGCTCACGGGCGGCAGGAAGGCCACCTCGTCGCCCTCGCTCAAGAGAGCCGACGGTTCGGAAAACTTCTGATTCAAGGCCAGCACGAGGCTCCCCGACATGCCGCGCAGGGCCGGGTGGCGCGCAGCGTAATGCTCGAAAACCGCCTCCAGCCGGCTGCCTTCGGGGATCTCGACGGATTCCTCCCGCAGGCCGGCGATATCGCGCAGAACGCCAAAAAACAGGACCCGGATACGCACTCACTGTCATGTTAACAGACGCGGGCCGCGCACCCCGGTTTCGGCTATAATCACGGCTTCATGACCGCTGTCGAAACCCGCCTCCGCGTGCGCTACGCCGAAACCGACCAGATGGGCGTGGTCTACCACGCCAACTATCTGGTATGGATGGAGGTGGGCCGCGTGGAGTTTTGGCGGGCTTCGGGACTGCGCTACCGGGACATGGAGCGCGATGACGGGATCTTGCTGGTGGTGGCCGAGGCCAACTGCCGCTATCAGGCGCCGGCGTTTTACGACGAGGAGATCGTCGTGCGGACGAGGCTCGCCGACGCGAATCCGCGCATGGTCCGGTTCGAATATGAACTGGTCGCGGCCGACGACCAGCGCGTGCTGGCGACCGGCTACACCAAGCACGTGTTCTGCGGCCGCGACCGGAGGCCGGTGAGGCTCCCGGCGAAGTACCACGCGGCGTTGGGGCTGTGAGGGGATTCGGCCGCCGGTTCCGCATCACTTATTTCGCGTCACGCCAGTTATCGCCCACCCCCACATCCACCACCAGCGGCACATCAAGCCGGCGGACGTTTTCCATCTCCGCCTTCACCAGCGCGCGCAGCTCCTCGATTTCGCCCGGCGGGGCTTCGAACACCAGCTCATCATGCACCTGCAGCAGCATTACCGCTTCCCTGCCCCGTAATTTCTCATCGATGCGGATCATGGCGGCCTTGATCATGTCGGCGGCAGTCCCTTGCAGCGGCGTGTTGACAGCGGTGCGCTCGGCGAATCCGCGCGCGTTCGGATTCTTGCTGTTCATGTCCGGAATCGGGCGGCGGCGGCCGTACAGGTTCACGGAAACGCCGGTACGCCGCACCTCCGCGATGGTCTGGTCGATGAACGTGCGCACGCCCGGGTAACGGTCGAAGTAGGCGCGGATGTATTGATCGGCTTCGCGGCGGTCGATGCCGAGCACGCGCGCCAGCCCGAAGGCCGTCTGCCCGTACACGATGCCGAAGTTCACTGCCTTGGCGCCGCGGCGCTGATCCGGCGTCACCATCAGCGGAGGCACGCCGAAGACTTCCGCGGCCGTGCGCGTGTGGATGTCCTCGCCGTTACGGAACGCCTCGACCAGGACTTTATCGCCCGACATGTGTGCGAGCAATCGCAGCTCGATCTGCGAATAATCGGCCACCAGCAGTTTCCAGCCCGGCCTCGGCACGAACGCCGCGCGAATCTCGCGGCCGAGCTCGGTGCGGATCGGGATGTTCTGCAAGTTGGGGTTCGACGACGACAGGCGCCCGGTGGCCGCTCCGGTCTGGTTGAAGGTTGTGTGCACCCGGCCCGTGGCCGGATCGATCAATGCGGGCAATGCGTCGGCGTAGGTGCCCTTGAGCTTGACGAGCTGGCGGAACTCCAGCACTTTGCCTGCGATCTCGTGCTCCTCAGCCAGTTCTTCCAGCACCTCCGCGGCGGTCGAAAACACCCTGCCCTTGCCGGTCTTCACGGTTGCCGGAAGCTTCAAGTCTTCAAACAGCACTTGCCCCAGCTGTTGCGGCGAGTTGATGTTGAACGGCTTGCCTGCCAGCGCATAAACTTCTTCGGTCAGCCGCGCGATCTCTTCCTCCATGCGCTGGCTCATGTGGCGGAGCTGCCCGGGATCGACGCGCACGCCGGCGGTTTCCATGCGGGCCAGGACGCGCGCCAGGGGCAGGTCGATGGTCTCGTAGAGTTCCGCCAGACCAAGGCTTTCCACCTGCGGGCGAATCTTGCGGAAGGATCCCAGGATGGCGTCGGCCTGCGCGGCAGGGTCGGACTCGAAGGTGCGTTCCAGGTACCGTTCGGAAATGGCGGCCAAGTCAACCGACCCCGGATCGGCGTTCAGCAGGAACGCATACAGCATGACGTCGTGATGCAGCGCGGGGGAATCGCCGAAGCGCCGCACCAGCGACTTGAGATCGTGGCATATGGAGGCTCGTTTCGGCAGCGCGTCTGCGATCGCCGAACGCGCCACGCCCGGTTTCGTGCAAACTCCGATGACCGTCGCTCCCATTTGCTCGCCGGCGGCGACCGCGGCTTCCGGCGCGTCGCCGATGAAGGCGTCGAGCTCGGCCGCGGAGGCAAGCTTCTGGTAGTCGGTCTTCACCGGCTCCTGCGCCTCGGCCCCGAGTTCGCGCAACAGGCTGTTGAACTCGAGCGTGCGGTACAGTTCGCGCAGCGCGGCGACGTCCGGCTCGCGCGCGGCGAACTGGGCAAGATCCAACGTGATGGGCACGTTGGTGTGGATCGTCGCCAGATGCTTGCTCAGCCGGATCTGTTCGGCGTGATGGAGCAGACTCTCGCGGTACGTCTTGCGCTGGACCTCCCCGGCATGCGCAATGGCCTCTTCCACTGAGCCGAAGCGCTTGATCAGTTCCTGGGCGCCTTTTTCGCCGATGCCCGGAGCGCCAGGGATGTTATCCACGGTATCGCCCTTGAGCGCCAGCAGATCGGCCACCTGCTCGGGCCGGACGCCCAGGAACTTTTCCGTTTCGGCGGCGTCGTAGAACTGATCGTTCTTCATGGGGTTCAACATGCGCACGCGGGTGTCGACGAGCTGCAGCATGTCCTTGTCGCTCGAAACGATCACCGTGTCGACGCCGTGCTCGGCGGCCTTCCGCGCGATCGTGCCGATGACGTCGTCGGCCTCGTAGCCCGGATGCTCGATCACGGGAATGCGCATCGCATCGAGCGTCTTGCGGATCCAGGGGATCTGCTCCAGCAGGTCCGGCGGCGTCTCGGTTCGGGTCGCCTTGTAGTCCTTGAACACCTCGTCGCGGAAGGTCGGGCCTTCGCTTTCAAACACCGCGGCAATGTAGTCGGGCTTGTATTGCGATTTGAGCCGCCGAACCATGTTGTGAAATATGTACACCGCCTCTGTGGAAACCCCTGTGGCCGTGCGCATGGGCGGGGCTCCCGAACGTGCCCGGGCATGATAGGCGCGAAAGATGAAGCCAAAGGAATCAATTAGGAACAGACGGGGCACGTCTCATGGTACACCGCATTGCAAATTCGACACAGAAAAACGCGTTAGTGTTGCAAAATAGACACACTACTTTGACAGACAACTCTTTTGTTTTCAAAATACTAGCTTCTAGAGGCGGACACTGCTAGAATCGCATTTTGATGCGATTCGAGACCACGGTTCAGAGGCCGGTGGAGGCATCTGGCGTGGGACTCCACTCCGGAGTCCCGGTTGGCATTCGCATCCTTCCCGCTCCGCCTTCCACCGGGATCGTGTTCGTGCGCACGGACCTGGACGGCTTCCGGATCCCGGCCAGCTGGCGGCACGTGCAGAGGGTCAGCTATGCCACAAGCCTGATGCGGCAAGGCGTGTTGATTTCAACGACCGAGCATTTGCTGAGCACGTTCTACAGCATGGCGGTGGACAACGCTCTGGTCGAGATCGACAACCTGGAGGTGCCGATCCTGGACGGCAGCGGCCGTCCCTTTGTTGAGTTGATCCGCGCGGCGGGCATCCGGGAGTACCGGCGCAGGCGGCGCTACCTGCGCATCCGGCGCGAGGTGTCGGTGAAACATAACGGCAAGCGGATCACCATCCTTCCGTCAGACCGTTTCCTGCTGACCTGCGAGGTTTTCTTCGATCATCCTCTGGTGGGCCGCCAGAGCCTGGAGATCGAAGTGACTCCGGAGAATTACGCGCGTGAGCTGGCGCCGGCGCGAACGTTCGGATTCGAGTACGAGCTGGCGCAGATGCGCGACATGGGGCTGATCCGCGGAGCATCGCTGGAAAGCGCGGTGTGCTTCAACCGCACGTCGGTGATGAATCCGGAAGGCATGCGTTTCCCCGACGAATGCTGCCGCCACAAGGCGCTGGATCTGATCGGCGATCTGGCGCTGATCGGCAAGCCGCTGCTGGGCCACGTGATCGCGGAGAAGGCGGGCCACGCGATGCACTTCGCACTGGTGCAGCGGATCATGAATGACCCGACGTTGTACGAGATCCTGAGCTTCGAGCAACTCGCCGGGCGAGTGGCGGTAGCGCTGGTATCCTAGCGGCCTCAAAGATACGCCACGCCGCGCGCAGCGCCGATCACGGCGGCCCACATCGCCAGCCGCAGCCAGCGCGGACCGCGCACAAACAACAGCGCCAGCAGCAGCGCCATCTTGATCCGGAACGAAAGGCTGCCGAGTGTCCGTTCCGGGTTCGCCGCGAGCAGCAAGGTTCCGGTGGCGGCCAGGAGCACCGCGCCGAGCCGGCGCATGCGGTGGAGGCTCGCGTCATCGGCCAGCACGGCTCCCGCGAACAGCGCCACCAGCAAGACGTGCAGCGCGCCGATTGCCGGCACGCCCCAGGTTGATTCGGCAAGCGCGCTAAACATCGAAATCGATCACCGCGCGGCTTGCCAGAATAACCAGCGACCACAGCGCCAGCGAGAAGGCCGCCGCCGCGCGCCTGCCCCTGCGATGCAGCCTCGCATGCGCGGCAAACGCCAGCAGCAGCAACCCGAGTTTCACCACGAACGCAGGATTGCGAGCGTAACGCGCCGGATTCGCGGCCAGCAGCGCCATCCCGGTGAGCAACACCAGCGCCAGCGCCGCCGGCGACGGCCGCAGCACGGCGGTGCGCCGAACCGCGCCGAGCAGGCCGAGGTCGCCAAGCAACACGGGCCCCAGGAACAAGGCCATTCCGATCAAGTGCAGCGCCTCGACTGCCGGAAAAACCCAGGTGTTCTCAATCATGACCTGCGCCGTTGGGCCTGGTGGGGCTGTCGGACGAAGCGCGTTCGGGATCGATTCTGGTGCCGTCCACGATCAGAACCGGAGTTTCGATTTCAGCGCTACTTGGCAAACAGATGCTGGTAGTCTTTGTTGTTTTCGCAGATGAACTCGTCGATCTTGTTCAGATCGCCGCGCAGCGGAAACGTGCGCGTCACCGTCCAGGGGCGCACGAACACCTCGGGATCTTCGAGCGTGGCCTCGTATTCGAGCGTGTCGCGGTTGGGGCGCCGGAAGCGCTCGACGATGTGCAGGGATTCGGAATGTTTGAAGCCGCTGATCTCGGTGCGCGTATTGAAGCCGATGGTGTCCACCACCAGGGTGTCGCCTTCCCAGCGGCCGATGGAATCCCCCAGCCAGGTCGGATCAGGATCCACCGGATGCGATGCGTTGTTCAGCGGCACGATGCGGTGCGTGTTCGGATACTCATGCAGGATGATCAGGTAGTCCTTGTTCTGGACGAGCTGGAACTGATACGGCACTGTGAACGCTGCGGGGCCGGCCACCGGCATGCAGTCGGCCAGCGCGCCGGCCTCATTGGGCCCGCGCACCACGCGGTAGCTTTCCTTGCCGGGTTTAAGCTCCGGGCCAGCCGGAGCCCCACCGCCGCGCCCGCCGCGGCCAGCCCCGCCTGCGCCTCCCCCGCCGAAGTTGTAGACTCCGGTGAAATCGGGCTTGCCGTCAGGCATGCGGGGCGTCTCGGCGGGTTCCACCGCAGTGGCCGAAGAGGTGAGCACGCGCGGCGTGGTTCCGGCGACGTTCACCGTAACTTCGCGCGTAAGCGTCGTGTTGTTCGGAGGCCCGGTCACCGTCAGCGTATAGGTGGTCGTCTGCCGGGGCGTCACCGCGCGGCTGCCGCGCGGTGTCACGCGGCCGACATCCGGAGCAATATTGACCGTGCTCGGGTTTTCCGTCGCCCAGATCAGCGTTACGGACTGGCCCGGCTGAATCGAGGCGGGCTGCGCGCGGAAATCCATGATGCGGGCCGGAGGTTGCGCGCGCTGCTGGATGGCTTTGGAAGTTCCGGGCTTGGCCGGTTCGGGGGCAGGCGGAGCCTGCGCGAGCAACAGAGCCGCAAACGCGGCAGCCGTAGCGAGGGCAATCATTGTCTTGAACATGTGTGCCGGCTCCTACTTCTTTTCGAAAAACGGACGGTAGTCGCGATTATTTTCGCATATAAACTCGGAGATTGTAGTCAGATCCGTCCGGAGAGGGAAACCGCGTTCAATGGTCCACGGTTCGACGAAGACTTCCGGATCTTCGATGGTGGCCACGTAATCAAGATCATCGTAGCTGGTGCGGGTAAAGCGTTCGACGACGTGCAGAGCTTCGGTGTGGCGAAAGCCGCCGGGTAATTCGGTCTTGTCGTTAAACCCGACAGTATCCACCACGAGCGTATCGCCCTCCCAATGCCCGACCGAGTGACCCATCCAGGTAGGATCGGGCTCCAGCGGATGCGTGGCGCCGTTGGTGGGAATGATCCGGAACAAGTGCGGAAACTCGTAGAGAATCACGACGTAGTCCTGACCCTGAACGATCTGCCACTGATACGGAACGAAATAGGCGCCCGGGACGCCGGTCGGCCGGCACTCAGAGTAGAGGCCGGTGTCCTCGGGGCCTCGCACGACCTTGAACCTCTCGGCGCCCGGCTTCAGTTTGGCCGTGATGGGGTTGTTCTGCCCGCGCGGCGGTCGGCCGCCAAAATTCATGGAACTGGAGTTGTACACGCCCGACAGATCCGGCTTTCCATCCGGCATGCGTGGAACCGGGCGCGGGCCGGCAGTGTCCGTCCCGGCAGAGACCGGATCGGTGCCGGGGACCGTCACGGTGACGGAGCGGGACTGCTCGCCGTTGGGCCCGCGCACCGTCAGTGTATAAATGGTCGTCCTCGCGGGCCTGACCAGGCGGCTGCCGCGGGCCGCCACTTCACCGATGCCGCTGATGGCCGTGGTTTGCGGATTCTCGACCGCCCAGATGAGCGTCGCCGTCTCGCCCGGCTGGATGGCGGCGGGCTCGACTCGAAATTCCATGATGCGGGCAGGCAGGCGCGCGGCCTGCTGGTAGGCGCCCGACGGTCCGAGCGGTTTGGCGGGAGCGGGAGGAGCCTGCGCGAGGCATAAAGCGGCCGGCAAGGTCAGGAGCAGAAGTGCGGATCTCATCGAAGATCAGTATAAACGAGGAAGGAAGCGGCTGGTGCGCCGCCAACGGGCGGCGTGTTCGGCCGTGCCGCTCCGTTGGCCGCCCGCCGTGATGGCGAAAAAACAGCCTGGGCCCGTCGCAGCAAGGCCCACGTTAGAGTTTCACGGTGACGCATTTCACCTGCGTATAACAGTGCAGCGACTCGACGCCCTTCTCCCGCCCGTATCCGCTGCCCTTATAGCCGCCGAAGGGAGCCTCGATCATGGCGCCGGTCTGATATTCGTTGACGTAGACCTGTCCGGCTTCGAGCAGCGCCGCGACACGATGGGCGCGGGAGATATCGCGGGTCCACAAGCCGGCTGCGAGCCCGTACTCGGAATCGTTCGCGATCCGCACGGCATCGGCCTCGTCTTTGAACTTGATCACGCCCATGACGGGACCGAAGATTTCCTCGCGGGCGATACGCATGTCGTTGGTGACGTTGGTGTAGACCGTGGGCGTCACGAACCAGCCCTTGCGCAGCCGTTCCTCGGTGGGCAGCGAGCCGCCGATGACGGGCGTCGCGCCCTCTTTGCGCGCCAGCTCGAAGTAGCTCTGCACTTTCTCATACTGCGCCTTGGTCGCGAGCGGACCGACGGAGGCTTCGGGCTCGGGGCCTACGCTGATTTTTTCCACGGCCGCCACCACCTTCGCAACGAACTGGTCGTGAATGCTCTCCTGCACCAACAGGCGCGTTCCGGAGGAGCAAATCTGGCCGCAATTGCGGGTGAAGATGGTCGCGGCGTTGACCGCGGCCTTGTCCAGATCAGCGTCCTCGAAAATGATGTGGGGCGATTTGCCGCCCAGTTCGAGCGTCAGCGGGATGATGCGGTCGGCGGCGATGTGGCCGATTTCGCGGCCCGCGCGCTGGCTGCCGGTGAAGGCGACTTTGCGCACCAGCGGATGCGCCACCAGCGCCGCTCCGGTGCTGCGGCCGGGTCCGAGAACGACGTTCATCACGCCGCGAGGAACGCCACAGTTCTCAGCCGCGATGCGCGCGAACTCGCACAGCGTGGCCGAGGTTTCCTCCGACGGCTTGGCCACCACGGTATTGCCTACGGCGAGCGCGGGAGCCATGGCGCGGGCGGCCTGATTCAGCGGCACGTTCCACGGCAGGATCGCGCCCACCACGCCGAAAGGCTCGCGCCGCGTATAGCAGTGGAAGCCCGCGCCGACATTAATCGTCTCGCCGTGATTCACATTCACCAGGCCGGCGTAAAACTCGAAGTAGCGGGCCGCGGTTTCCAATTCCGCCGGAACCTGGTTGCCGGGCTTGCCGGTTTCGCGCGACTCCATTTCCGCGAGCATTTTCACGTTGGCGCGAATCGCGCGCGCCATTTCATGCAGGACGCGGCCCCGGTCCATGGGCCGGCGGTCGCGCCAGTCCGGGAAGGCCGCCCAGGCGGCGCGCACGGCGCGGTCGACGTCGGCTTCCGTGCCGCTTGCCACGCGGCCCATGCGTTCGCCCGTGCGGGGATCGAGCTTGTCGAGGTAGGCTCCGGAACTGGGCTCGACGGATTCTCCGTTGATGAAATGATTCAGAATGTAGGGAGTGACCTGGGGTTCGACAACTGTGGCCATGCTTCGATCTTAGCGAAGGGAGCCGCTGCTGGGAGGACGGCGAGGTCTGCCGCGCCGCCACTCATGGGGGCGGACGCGGGCCTAGCGGGGCCCGGTCGCGAAGCAGTACAAGCGGCCCGCTCCACCAGTGGCGACCAGATTCGCTTGGCTGCAACCCTTGCTGGCGTGCGTCGAGTTCCAGGATCCGTTGGCTCCGCCGGTGCGGTCGTGGTGACCAAGTTGAGCGGAACCGTCGGCGGCCTCACTGGTCCAGTTGGAGCAAGTGTGGTCGGCGGCGTCGGTAAAAGCGCGGCCGTCGGGTTGCGAGCCCGTCAGGATGTCGTGCTCATTGGGCTGGTCGCCGAAGCCAGGAACAGTGTTGCCTTTCTCATCCAGGGCCGTGATCTTGGTAAGAATGTTACCGAGGCGCGCTGATTCCAGCGTGTCCCCGTGCAGTTGGTCCAGACTCTTGGCAATCAGTTTCCCTTTAGCGTTGTACCAGGGACCCTGGCCGATGCGGTCGCGCGCGTTTACCGCGCCAGGCCCCTGGGTGCTGAGATACGCCACCCAGTTGCGGTCGCCGGCCCCTGCCGCGGTTGCCAGCATCTGGCAGTGCTGATCGGCGCCCTTAAGTCCACCATAATTGGCGCCCTTGCCTGATCCGACACTGGTGACAAAGAAAGACATCGGCGGGGGCGGGGCTTTGGCCTTCTGTTTGTCATCGGCCTTGCCCTGCTGGGCCTGGACCATGATGCTGCCCACGAACAGCGCTAGCGTAGCCAGCGCGACAACGGAGAGATGGAGGGATTTCCGCATAATGCTACAAGCGTATCACAGGCTTCAGCAGCGCGAAGATCGACTCGCGCCAGGTGGCGGCATGGGAAATTGACGGGCTTCCATACGGGAGCTAACATTTAAGTGAGTACTCACTAGATGATAACCCCCACCCCCTCACCGGTTCGAGGTGTCGGCCTGCCCGCCAGCCGGCACCGGCTTTCCTCCGAAGACCGGCGGCAACAACTGCTGGAACAGGCCGTGGCGCTGTTCAGCCGGCATGGATTCAGTGGCACGCGCACGAAAGATATCGCCGCCGCCTGCAGCGTGAGCGAAGCGATCCTGTTCCGGCACTTCGCCAGCAAGGAGGACCTCTACCAGGCCATCCTGGCGACCTACAAGAACGGCGCGGGAGCCGACGAATGGATCGCCACGCTGAAGCAACTGGCCGCAGCGCGCGATGACGAGGCTTTGATCCAGTCCGTATTACGGCATGTTTTCGCCTCTTTCCGCCAGGACCCGGCGTTTCACCGGCTGATGTTGTACGCCCGGCTGGACGGGCACGCGCTCGCCGACCTGGTGCGGGAGCAGATGGGTGTGCCGGTGTTCGGAATCCTGCGGGAATACATTGCCAGACGCCAGCGCGAGGGCGTATTCCGCGCGGGCGATCCCGGGGCGATGGCGCTGTTTCTGGTTTCTTCGGCCTGGCAGCAGGCCACCTACAAGTACGTGTTTGGCGCGGACGATTTGAAATTACCGGACGAGGAACGGATCGAACAGCTTTCCGCGATGATCCTGTCCGGGCTGCGCGCGCCGCGGAGGGCTTCCGGGAACAAGCCGAAGTCCTCCAGGAAGAAGGTTTCCTCTTTATGACGTTTTCGAAAGCAAGCTATCTTGCCGCGGCGGCGCTGGCGCTGGCAGGTTGCGGAGGCCCGCAGCCCGAGACTGCGGTTTCCGCCTCCGAGGCGAAAACCTTCGCCGCGACGCCAACGGTTTCGGCGGTCCGCGTCACCGTCCGGGATGTCTCCGCCTCGGTCCAGGCGACGGGAGGCTTTGCGGCTGAAGAATCCTCGAACGTGGCTCCCGATAGCCCGGGCGTGGTCGTCGCCACGCTGATCAACGTGGGTGATTTCGTGCGCGAAGGTCAAGTGATCGCGCGGCTGGACGACCGCGACGCCAGGCTCCGGCTGGACCAGGCGCTGGCGCAGCAACAGCAGGCCGAAGCCAGCGTCCGGCAGGCGCAGTCGCGCATCGGCCTGGGCCAGAATCAGAGCTTCGATCCGAACAGCGTGCCGGAGGTGCTGGCTGCGCGAGCGGCCTACGAGGCGGCTCAGGCGCAGTGGAAGCTGGCGCAGGCAGACGCGCAGCGGTATTCGAACCTGGTGGCGAGCGGCGATGTTTCCCGCAGCGCCTTCGACCGTGCCCAGACCGCCGTCGAGACCGCGCAGGCGCAGGCGAACGCAGCCCGCCAGCAGTATGAGGCTACGCTGAACACGGCCCGGCAAAACTACCAGGGCGTGGCGACGCAGGAAGCTTCGCTGCAGGCGATCCGCGCGCAGGTGGCGCTGGCCCAGAAGGCTCTGCGCGATACCGAAATCAAGGCGCCTTTTGCAGGATTCGTGAGCGCGCGGCCGGTATCGGTGGGCGAATACGTCGGCACGAGCGCGACCATCGCCACCATCCTGCGCATCACGCCGATCAAGCTGGAGCTCCAGGTTCCCGAGACGTATTCGGCCAGCATCAAGCTGGGCCTGCCGGTGGAGGCAAACGTTTCCGGCTATCCGGGCCGCGTGTTCCGCGGCCGTGTGATCGCCGTGAATCCCGCAGTAGAGACCAACTCGCGCACCTTTACCACGGAAGTGGAATTCGCCAACAGCGACCTGGCGCTGAAGCCCGGGATGTTCGCCACGGCGCGGGTGGTGCTGCCGGGCAGCGCACGCGGCATCTTCGCGCCGCGCAGCGCCGTGCTGACGGACGCGACCACGAACTCCTCACAGGTGTTCACGATCGTCGAGGGCAAGGCGCGCCTGGCGGTCGTGCAGATCGGGGAAATCGAGGGCGATCAGATCCGGATCCTTTCGGGCATCCCGGAGGATGCGGTGCTGGCCACCAGCGAACTGCAAAACCTCTACGACGGGCAAGACGTAACGATACAGGAGGGCAAACCAGGTGCATAAGCTCGCCGCAATCTGCGTGCGCCGGCCGGTGTTCGCCACCATGCTGGTGCTGGCGCTGACCGTGGTCGGGGCGTTTTCCTACTTTGGTCTCAGCGTCGATCTGACGCCCAAGGTGGATGTGCCGACAGTGTCGATTACCACCGTCAATTCCGGCGCGACGGCCGAGGAGATCGAAACCGAAATCACCAAACGCATCGAGGACGCGGTCAACACGATCAGCGAAATCGACGAAGTGCGCTCGAATTCCGTGCAGGGTTTGTCCACCGTCACGGTGAGTTTTTCACTGGACAAGGATGGCGACGTGGCCACCCAGGAGGTGCGCGACAAGGTCAGCCGCACGCTCCCGGATCTGCCGGAGACGGCGGAAACGCCGGTGGTCACCAAGTTCGATCCGGACGCGCAGCCGATTCTGCAAATCGTCGTGTCGGCCAACCGCCCGATTCGCGAGGTGACCCAGATCGCCGACAAGATCATCAAGCCGCGCCTGGAAAACGTGAAGGGCGTGGGCGAGATTCAACTGGTGGGCGGACTGCGGCGCGAGATCCGGGTGTGGGTGGATCCAGACCGCATGCGCGCCTACGGACTCTCGGTCGCCGACGTGGCGAACGCGCTGCGCCTGCAAAACATGGAGATGCCGGCGGGCAGCGTCACCGAAGGCGCCAGCGAGCTGACGGTCCGCACGCTGGGACGCCTGGCGACTCCGGAACAGTTCAACGAGATCGCGGTGGTTTCGCGCGGACCGTACGTCGTCAAGCTGCGCGACATCGGCTACGCCGAAGACGCCGTCGAGGAGCCCACGACGGCTGCGCGCCTGAACGGCGCGCCGGCGGTCACGCTGGTGGTTTCCAAGCAGTCCGGCACCAACATCGTGGCCACGGCGAACCTGGTGAAGGAACGCATCCGGGAGCTCGAAGCCGAGCTGCCCTCCGGCCTCAAGATCCAATTGGTCCGGGACCAGGCGCTGTTCATCCAGCGGGCCGTCAATGCGATCCAGAGCCACCTGATCGAGGGCAGTCTGCTGGCCAGCGTGATTATCTTCTTCTTCCTGTCCAATATCCGCACGACGCTGATCGCGGCGGTGGCGATTCCCACCTCAATTATCGCGACGTTCGCCATGATGAAAGCGCTGGACATGACGCTGAACCAGATCACCATGCTGGCGCTGACGCTGATGGTGGGCGTGGTGATCGATGACGCCATCATCGTGCTGGAAAACATTTACCGCTACATCGAGGAAAAGAAGATGCCGCCGATGCTGGCGGCCATCGAAGCCACGAAAGAAATCGGCCTGGCGGTGATGGCGACGACCTTCAGCCTCCTGGCGGTGTTCGTGCCGATCGGGTTCATGGGCGGCATCGTGGGACGCTTCATGTCGTCCTTCGGATTCACCTCGGCCTTCGCGGTGGCGGTGAGCCTGCTGGTCTCCTTCACGCTCACGCCCATGCTGAGCTCGCGCTTCCTGAAGATTCCCACCCGGGACGGCCACGTCAAAGGCTCCAAGGAGGCAGGTTTGTTTCGCATTCTGGACCGGAGTTACACGGTGATGCTCGAGTGGGCCATGCACCATCGCAAGACCATGGTCACGCTGTGCGTCCTGGTGGTGCTGAGCCTGGTCCCCCTGTTCATGGTGGTCGGCAAAAGCTTCACGCCGGTGGACGACCGGGGCGAATTCAACGTGGATATCCGCACGCCGGAGGGGACCTCGCTGGCCGCCACGACCACCGTCGCCGAACGCATCGCGCGGGATATCCGCGGCCTGCCCGGAGTCGTGGCCACGCTGACGACCGTGGGCAGCGGCGCGGACCGCGCGCAGAACGCGGCGACAATCTATGCGAAGCTGACCGATCAGACCGAACGCGCCGATTCGCAGATGGACCTCATCGTGAAGACGCGCGAGGTGCTCAAGCGCTTTCCTGACAACCTGCGCACGCGCGTGGGCGCGGGCAACTGGAGCGGCAACGCCGACCTGGCGTACTCGCTGAGCGGGCCCGATCTGGACAAGCTGGGCCAATACTCCGCGGACCTGCTGGCAAGGATGAAGCAGCTTCCTTTCGTGGTGGACACCGACACGTCACTGGTGTACGGAAAGCCGGAGCTGCGCGTCGAAATCGACCGGCAGCGCGCGGCCGACCTGGGTGTGCGCGTTTCCGATATCGCGCAGGCGCTGAACACGCTGCTCGCCGGGCAAGTCGTCTCCACCTTCCCGTCGGGCGGTGAACTGTACGACGTCCGGCTGCGGGCGGCCCGGGAATTCCGCACCAAGCGCGAGGCGCTGAATCAGTTGACCGTGGCGTCTTCGAAGTCCGGCCCGGTGAGCCTGGATCAAGTGGTGCGGCTGCGCGAGGGCGAAGCGCCCTCGAGCATCAGCCGCTTGAACCGCCAGCGGCAAGTCACCGTTTCGGCCAACGTCGCCCCCGGCGGCTCGCAGGGCGACATCACCAACGAGATCGATCGCATTGCGCATCAGGAGTTGAACATGGACGCCGCCTATTCCGGCGCTCCCGCCGGGCAAACGCGCGAGCTGGCGCGCACGGCCGTCTACTTCCTCACCGCCGTGGCGCTCACCTTCATCTTCATGTACATGGTGCTGGCGGCGCAGTTCGAAAGCTTCCTGCACCCGTTCACGATTCTGCTGACACTGCCGCTGTCGGTGCCGTTCGGCATCTTCAGCTTGTGGGCGTTTGGACAGACCATCAACGTGTTTAGCGGCCTCGGGCTGCTGCTGCTGTTCGGCATCGTAAAGAAGAACGCGATCCTGCAAATCGACCACACCAACGGCCTGCGCGCCAAGGGCATGCCGATGTATGAAGCGATCATGCAGGCCAACCGCGACCGCCTGCGGCCGATCCTGATGACCACGATGGCATTGGTTGCCGGCATGCTTCCCGTGGTGCTTTCGAGCAAGGCCGGCGCCGCGAGCAACCGCGCCATCGGCGTACTGGTGGTGGGCGGGCAAAGCCTGTGCCTGCTGTTGACGCTGCTGGCCGTGCCCGTGTTCTACTCGCTGTTCGAGGACGCCAAGGAATCGCGGCTGGTGAGGGCGATCCGCGCCTGGATCCATGCCGCGGGAGCAAGACTGCGGCCGGCGAGGGGAGAAGCATGAGGCGAATTCAGAATTCAGTATTCAGAATTCAGAACAGAGTGCTGCTGCTGATTTGCGCGGCTGCGACCGCCCTGGCGCAGGCCCAGGAGCAGGGCGCGCGGGTTCCTCCGCCGCGGCCGTTCCAGCTACCTCCGCGCATCGGCATCTTCACGCAGACGCCGCTGACGCTGGACGAGGTGCTGGCGATGGCGCTCGCCAACAACCGCGACGTGGCGATCTCGCGCATCGACCGGGAGCGCACCAGTTACGCCCTCGCCAGCGCCCAGGGTGTGTACGATCCGCGGATCGGCGGCGTGGCTTCGCTGTCCAAGAACGTCGTGCCCATCGCGTCGGCTCTGGGCGGCACGGAGACGGGCGCGGTGACAAACAAGACCGGCCTGGCTGATCCGCAGCTCACGGGCGCTTTCCGGCCTCTGGGCAGCAGCTACAGCGTGGATCTTTCCTCGCAGCGCACCTCGACCAACAACTCCTTCACGCAATTGAATCCGCAGTATCCCACGGCGCTCAATTTCAGCTACACGCAGCCGTTGTGGCGCGGCCTGCTCTACGACGACAACCGGCGCCGGATCGAGGTCGCGCGCAGGAATCAATCGCTCACCGAGGAACAGTTCCGCCAGCGCGTGATGGAAATCGTCACGCGCGCCGAGCAGGCCTATTGGGATCTGGCCTACGCGTACGGGAATCTTGAAGTGCAACTGGAGGCCGTGCGCCTCGGCCGCGAGCAGGACGAGAGCAACCGGCGGCAGGAGCAGCAGGGCCTGCTCGCGCCGATCGATGTGGTGGCCGCACAGCGCCAGCTTGCGACGTTCGAGCAGAGCGCCTTCAGCGCGCAGGAAGCGCTGACGGCGGCCGAAAACGCGCTCAAAACGCTGATCCTCTCCGACCGGACTGATCCACGGTGGTCATCCGCCATTATTCCTGTTACGCCCCTGAACGTTTCCCCGCCCGTGATTCCTCTGGCGGACGCCGTGGCGGAAGCGCTGGCCAACCGCCCGGAACTGGCCCAGCTTCGCATCTCGCGCGAGATCAACGTGGCCGACAACCGTTTCTTCCGCGAGCAGACCAAGCCGCAGGTGGACGCGATCGTCACGCATTCGAACGCGGGCCTCGCAGGCGCGCAACTGCCCGCCTTGCCGAATCCCTTCACCGCGGGCTTCGCCGGTTTGACGGACCGGATCAACCAGTTATCAACTCTCGCCGGGCTCGCCCCTCTGCCGCCTGCCACGGGCGGAACGGGCGGCGGCGTTCCAGGAGTCCTGATGGGCGGCTACGGAACGTCGCTCGCGAATCTGTTCGGAGGCAATTTCCCCTCGACGCAGGTGCAACTGCGCATTTCCTTGCCGCTGCGGAACCGCACGGCGGAAGCTAATCTCAGCGATTCCCTCGCCCAGGGCCGCCGCATCCGCATGCAGGAAGAGCAGGCTGAGCTTTCCATCGAAGCCAATGTGCGCAATGCCATGCAGTCGGTCGAATCCGCCAAGGCGCGGCTCGACTCGGCACGCGTGGCTCGCGAATCGGCCGAGGAACAGTATGAGAGCGAGCAGCGCCAGTTCCGCGCGGGCACTTCGACGCTGTTCCTGGTGCAGCAGCGCCAGACCGACATGATCACCGCGCGCAGCCAGGAACGGCGCGCCGAGGCCGATCTAGGCAAGACGATCGCCGCGTTCGAGCTGGCGACGGCGCGCATTCTGCGGGTGCATAATATCGATGTAAAGTGAAGAATCCGCTTCACAGCCTGGGTTATGCCGGCGTGCTGGCCGTCTGTTTCGCCCTCGGCATGCTGGCCGCCTGGAACCCGCTCGCCGCGCGTATCGACCGGCAAGCCTACGACTGGATGTCGGAGCCGGCTCCAGGACCCGCGCGCGAGGCCGTGATCGTGGCCATCGACGAAGCGGCGCTGCGGGCGCGCGGGGAAATGCAGAACATCCGCAAGATTCTGGCCGAGGCGCTGGACCGGATCGCCGAGGCGCAGCCCAAAGTGGTGGCCGTGGACGTGATCGTGGCCAGCGAAGTCGATCCGGCCGATGATGGACGCCTCGAAGCCGCCTTGCGTGCCGTGCCGAATCTGGTGTTGCCCGCCGAGATCGGCACGAACGGCAGATGGGAGCCTCCCGCGCCGCGGTTCCGAACGCTGGCTGAGGCCGTGGGTCATGTCCACCATCTTGTGGAAAGCGACGGCGTCAGCCGGGAAGTGGAGTTGGAACAAGTAGTGGGGCGCGAGCGCTTTTGGGCGCTGGGGCTGGAGACGTTCCGGCTGGCGCAGAACGCCGGCATTCTGGAATCGCCGCAGGATTTGAGCATCGGTGAAACCATGGTGCCCGCCGCACGCGGCGAGGAGCGCAGCCGGCCGATGCGCATCCGCTATCTCGCTCCAGGCGCGATTTTCACCGTTCCGTTTCTGGAGCTAGCCGCACAGCGCGACAAACTGCGCGGCAAGGTGGTGTTCCTCGGCATCACGGCGCTCTCGGCCGCGCGGGACCGGCTGGTGAATCCGATGGGCGAGAGCGTATCGGGCGTTGAAGTGCATGCGCACATCCACGAAACGCTGCGCGCGGGGGAGTTCTTGACGGACGCCAGGGAGATGACGGTTCTGGCCGTATGCGCCGCATTCACCGCCGGCCTGGGGTTGCTCTTTGCGTGGCTATCAGGCTGGCCGGCCTACGCCGCCGCGGTTCCCCTGCTGGCGCTCTCCGTCTACGTGCCTGTGCTTTTCTTCCGGCAGGGGCAGGTGTTCCCGATGGTGGCCCCTGTGGCCGTCGCATGGCTGAGCGGCGCGGGGGCGGCGGCGTATCAGTATTTTGCCGTGCGGCGCGCATTGCGGCGCGCAGAATCGGAAAAGTCGCGCTACCAGCAGGCGATCCACTGGGCCGCGCATGAAATGCGCACGCCGCTCACCGCCATCCAGGGTTCGAGCGAGCTAATGACGCGCTACAAGCTGCCCGAGGAGAAACGCGGCCAGTTGAGCGAAATGATCAACGCGGAATCGAAGCGCCTGGCGCGGATCATTCAAACTTTCCTCGATGTCGAGCGACTGGCCGAAGGCCAGATGGAGCTGAAGCGCGAGCCGTTCCGCGCCGCCGAAATTGTCGAGGTGTGCATGGCCCGCGCCGCGCCCCTGGCCGAGCGCAAGCGCATTGCCGTGTCGCTGGAAACTCCGGTCGAGGGCACGCTGGTCGGTGATCGCGAGCTGATGGAGTACGCCTTCTACAATCTGCTGACGAATGCCATCAAGTATTCCCCGGCCGAGACGCAGGTGCGCATCCGCGGCGATCTGCGCGGCGACGAGCTGCGGCTTGCGGTGGCCGACGAGGGCATCGGCATGGACGCCAAGGAACTGAAGAACATCTTCCAGAAGTTTTACCGCACCAAGCGCGCGGAGGCATCCGGCGAACCGGGCACGGGCATCGGGCTTTCCATCGTCGAGCAGATCGTCGCGCAGCACGGCGGGCGCATCGACGTCACCAGTACGCCCGGCAAAGGCTCATGCTTTACCATGATATTGGCGGCGCAATCCCGCGCCAGCGAGCATGCAGAAACTGTTGATCGTTGAGGATGACCAGGCCGTCCGGACCACGATGGCCACCTGCCTGGAGCTGGAAGGCTATCAGGTGGACGCCGTGGGCTCCACGCGCGAGGCCCTGGACCGCCTGGCTGGAGAATCCTATCCCATCGTGATCTCCGACATCTATCTGGATGAGCGTACCGGCTTGGATGTGCTGCAATCGGCCCGCCGGCGGAATCCGGATTGCGCGGTGATCCTGATGACGGGCCGCGGCAGCATGGAAACCGTCATGGCCGCGACCGCCGGCGGCGCCTTCGAATATCTGGCCAAGCCCTTCGAGATGGCGCAGATGGTTGAGACCATCAAGCGCGCCGAGAAATCGCTGGCCGGAGCCGAGAGCGACGAAGCCGAGCCGATTGACGACCTGCCGGAGACGGAGATGATCGGCAGCTCGGCGCGTATGGTCGAGATCTACAAGACGATTTCGCGCGTGGCTCCCACCGATGCTACGGTGTTGATCGAAGGCGAGACCGGAACCGGCAAGGAGCTGATCGCGCGCATGATTCACGGCAACAGCAAGCGCGCTTCGCAGCCCTTCGTGCCGGTGGATTGCGGCTCCATCGCGCCGTCCCTGCTCGAGAGCGAATTGTTCGGCACGCTGAAGGGCGCCTACACCGGCGCGGATCGCGACCGTATGGGCGTGTTCGAAGCAGCCAACAACGGCACCGTGTTCCTGGACGAGATCGGCGATATCGAGCTTGGGTTCCAGTTGAAGCTGCTGCGCTTCTTGCAGGAGCGCGAGATACGGCCGCTCGGCTCGCCGCGCGCGAAAAAAGTGGATGTGCGCGTCCTGGCCGCCACCAACCGCGACATCCAGAAGATGGTCGAAGAGGGCAGATTCCGCGAGGACCTGTGGTACCGCCTGAACGTCGTGCGGCTCGCGGTGCCGCCTTTGTGCGAACGGGCGAGCGACATTCCGCTGCTGGCGCATTTCTTCCTGAAACGCTACAACGAACGCTACAAGTTCGACACGCGGCTCACCGATTCCGGCCTCCGGGCCATGGAGGAGTACAGTTGGCCGGGCAACATCCGCCAGTTGCAGCACATGATGGAGCGGCTGACAATTCTGGCTCCCGGCGGGCGCATCGACGCAGACGCGGTGAAGGCCGCCATCGAGCAGATGGACACGCGCGAGGCCGCCAGCGAAACGCTGGCCGACACCGAAGCCGAACAGATCCGGCGGGTGATGGCGGCGACGGGTGGTAACAAAAGCCGCGCCGCGAAGATCCTGGGCATCGAGCGCAAAACCCTGTACCGCAAGCTCGAGCGGATGGGACTGTAACCATGCGGCCGGACCTTGGCCCGCGCCTCGCGCGTGCCTGCCGGGAACCCGCCGGGCCTCACTGCCCCGCCCCGCTGATCTTCACCAGCGGCTTGGTGTGATGCTCATGGCTTACGCGTGACGGGATGGTCTGTTCGCCCCGCCAGAAATCGAAGTAGGAAATCTGGTGCACGCAGCTCACGGTGCAGTAGGGCGCGCACGACTTTTCCGTCAAATACTCCCGCCGCACATCCTCGAGCGTGTACTCCTCCAACGGTTTGCCCGGATATCCGCGCTGTTGCGAGCAGTAATGCACCAGTCCGTTCTCGCATACGTACATGTAACGCGATCCGGCGCGGCACCTCCAGTTGTTCGGCTTGCCCTGCGCGATGGCGTCCTGAAACTTGTTGAAGCGCGCGAAATTGCGTTTTTCCAGCGCTTTCATCTCGTGATAGACCGCGCGCTCGCGCGCGCCCAGCGGCCGCAGTTGCCCGTCGCCGTCGTGAATGATGCCGACCGTCGCCGAAAACCCCAGCTCGATTGCCCGCCGTCCGACCACCAGCGCATCGTCCGGATTGTGGATTCCCCCGCCCACCACCGAGTTGATGTTCACGTGAAACTCGGCATGCTCGGCCAGCATTTGCAGCTTCTTGTCGAGCACCTTCAGGCTTTTCTTCGAGACATCATCCGGCTTGACGTTGTCGATGGAAATCTGGAGGTGATCCAGGCCGGCGCGGTTCAAGCGCTTGATGCGCTCCGGCACCAGAAGGTAACCGTTGGTGATCATGCCGGCGATCACGCCGCGCGCGCGCACCGTGGCGATCAGGCTGTCCAGATCCGGGTGCAGCAGCGGCTCGCCGCCCGAGAACGTGATGATGTTCGTCCCCAGATCCGCCAGCAGGTTCAGGCGGCGCACCATCGTCTCGGCAGGGACGGGTGAAGAGAAGTCGTCGTACTCGTTACAATACGTACACGATAGATTGCAGCGGCGTATCGGAATGATATGCGCCATGATCGGGTGCCCGGTGAAGAGCGCCCCACCGGCGATCATGCGCAATTCGCGCATTCTGCGCGTAAAGGATTTCCAACCGCGCCGCAGTCGAAAAGCCGTATCTGGCATGGAATCTCTACCATTAGAACACGAGCGGCGAGCGGGCCGCATTCCGCGGGCCGTCCATGCCAGCATCTTGTCGGGAGTACTCGCCTTAAACCTTGACGGTTTCGGACGGAGCCTGTGGCTGGACGAAGCCTGGGTCGCGAATTCCATCCGCCAGGATTCGCTCAGTGAAATGTTCCATTACACGGAGTGGCTCCAGACGACTCCGCCGTTTTTCCTGCTGGCCGCGCGTGGCGTCGCCGGCGTCTTCGGATTTTCGACGACCGCGCTCCGCACCGTGCCGCTTCTGTTCGCTCTGCTGGCTGCCCTCGGGATGCTGGCGTTGGCGCGGCGTGTGGTTTCGCCTCCGGTAGCTTTGGCCGCGACCGCGCTGCTGATGTTCCACCCCGTGCCGGTGGAATACTTTCGGGCGTTCAAACAGTACGGCGCGGAAACCTTTGCGACCGTGGCGCTGTTGCTTGCCGCCACCGTTTATCTGAAGCAGCCTGACCAGCGCGCGTTTGGATGGCTGGTGGCGGCGGCCGTTGCCCTGATGCCGTTCTCGTATCCGCTGGTGTTCCTGATCCCGGGAATCGCGCTCGCCGTGGGAGGCCGCCGCGGCATCGTGCTGGGACTAATTGCGTCGGTGGAACTGGCCGCGCTGTACTTCGCCTTCCTCCGCCCGAACGTCGCGCCGGAGTTGTGGAGTTTCTTCCGCCCTGGGCCGGACTCTCCCATCGGCGGAGGCGCCACCGTGATCGGAATCGGAGCGGCGGTGGCCGCATACGCGGCCTGGAGAATCGTGAGACGCGGACTACATTGGCCGCTGGTGATCGTCTTGTTGCCTTGCGCGCTGCTGCTCGCGGCCGAGGCCTCCGGATGGTATCCGTCGAATCCGCGCACGCGGCTGTTCCTGCGCCCGTGCTATCTGCTCGCGCTGGCGATCGCGGCGGACGATCTGTACAGACGGATCGCGTCGCGCTGGAGGTACGCGCAGGTTGGGGCCGTGCTCGCCGCGTTCGGAGTGATGGGTTGGGGCTTGTACAAGCATTTCGCCGAAGGCCGCGGCGGTCCCCACGAGGATTTCATCGCGGCGGTTCAATTCCTGTACCAGCATTCCGTGCCGGAAGACACGCTGTACGTGCATGCCTCCACGCGAGAGGCGTTTCGACTGTATACCGATCTTGCGGGATGGCATCCGCAGGTTGTTTACGGTGAAAGCGGTTGGCCTTGCTGCCCGCGGGCGAAGGCGCAGGTCCCGGTTCGGCAAGATGTAGACGCGAAGGTCCCGAGCGATTTCACGGGCCGTCTCTGGCTCCTATACACCAGCCGCGGCGAGCACTGGAAGCGCGTCGGCGCCGATGAAGGCGAGCTGTGGCGAAGCCTCCTCCAGGACCGGGGCTGCCGGCCCGCCGCCGCCGCGCATCCCGTGAATCTCGTGATTCAGGAAATGATCTGCACACCGCCGTGAGAGGAATTCCTTCGCCGGGCCACTTATTCACGTGGTCCGAACGATGGCGTTTCTGCTGTGCGCTTGGCTCCCGCTGTGGGGACAGGCGCCGTTGCGGATTCGCGTCGTCGAAGGCGAAGGCTTTATTTATCCCACCGGCTCGCGCGCCACGCGCGGGGTGACCGTGGAGGTCACCGATAGCACGGGACATCCAGTCGAGGGCGCTACCGTGCGCTTTGATCTGCCCCGTTCCGGGCCTACGGGCGAATTTCCCTCCGGCGGCCGGACAACATCGATGACCACGGGCGCGGATGGACGGGCCGAAGTGTGGGGAATGCAGTGGAACCGCGAGGCGGGTCCTGTGGAGCTGCGGGTGACGGCTTCCAAAGGGACTCTGACGGGCACGGCGCGAGTGGGCCTGTGGCTGACGCGCGCCGTGGCTCCTGTGCAGGTGGCGCCGAGTTCCGGCCGCAGCCGTAAGAAACTCTGGATCACGCTGGCCGTCGCAGGCGCCGCCGGCGTGGCGGTGGCCGGGCTGGCAGGCAAGGCTCCGGCGCAGGCGGGCGCGACGCCCTTGAATCCTCCGCAGATCGGCGCCCCCACTATCACGATTGGACGGCCATGAGACTGGCGGCCGCAGTGCTAACCGCCGCGCTGTGCCGGGCGCAAGCGCCGGTGGCCGCGCCCGTGCTCGGCAAAATGATCGATCCCGATGGCTCGCTGCGGACGCTCTACGGTGTCGCGGGGAGTTTCACGGCAGGCGCGCGCGAGGTTTTCTATGCCATTTCGTCCGGTTGCTCGGCCGAGTTGTGCCTCGTAAAGACCGCAAACAGGATCCTTGGTCCGGGGCGGATGGTTTCCGCGCCGCCGGGTCCTGCGATTCTCGGCGTACAAGGCAGCGATGCGGTGATGTATTTCCCCTCCGTCAAGCGCTTCGCGCGCTGGGGCCGCGGGCGTCTGGAGTGGCTTTCATGGCAGGTCGAAGGCGAGGTATTGTCCCTGCGCGGCGAGCGGATCGCGGTGCGGCGCGGCCCGGATGTGTGGGTTGTGCGGCCCGACGGTGCGATTCTCGACTACTTGGGCGAACGGGCGGGCCCCGTGTGGTTGCTGGACAGCGCGACTCTGTTCGAATCCGAAGACGAACTGGTTTTGTCGCGCGGCGATGGCGATGAGTCGAGATTCGCCCTGGCCGGCGTGCTGGGCTTCTCACAGTTGGGACCCGAGTACGTGCAAGTGCGCACGGCCGGAGCGTCGTATGCGCTCCGGACCACTCCCGGGCGCGAGGAATTGCTGCTGCTTCCGGTCCTTCCCTCGCCCGCGCCCCGGTCCTTGGAACGGATGGGAAACCGCGAGCGATGATGCGGATTTGGGCAGTCTGGCTCCTGCTGCCGTTGGCGGCCCGAGCCGACCTGGTGCTTTCGGTAGTGAACGGGAGCACGCAGACGCCGCTGGGCGACAGTTACACGATGGGCCCGGTGCTGGCGGGCGACCGCGTCACCGTCTTGCTCTCGCTGCGAAACACGGGTACGACTTCCGTGACCGTGACGCGCTTTAACGTGGATCACCCGGCGTTCCAATTGAACGCGCCGAGCGTTCCGTTCGCCGCGGTTCCGGGAGTCCCCAGCGCAGTCACCTTGAGCTTCGGAGCGGCTTCGGCAGGCTCGTACTCCGCGAGCCTGCGGCTGAATGACCGAGCGATCGCGCTCTCCGGAACCGCGCTGCCGGCGTCGCTCGTGAGCGTCACACCGGCGTGTCCGGAGCGCGCCACGCACACGGTGGATTTCGGAACCGTGGTACGCGGGCAGTCACGCGACTGCGCCTTTGAGATTCACAACGGCGCGGCCGATGCCGTGACTCTGGCGGTCTCGCTCAGCGGCGCCGGATTCACGGGCAGCGGCCCGTTGAGCATCGGCGCGGGGCAAACGGCCACCTACACCGTTCGTTTCCAGCCCGCCGCAAGCCAGGCGTACGCGGGCACGCTGCGGATCGGGCCGGTAAGTTACACACTGGCCGGACAAGGCGCGGCGCCGGCGCTTCCCCAGCCAGTATTCAGTTGGGGCACATTGCCGGTCTCGAGCGCGCAGCAGCGCCAGCTTTCGGCGCGCCTGCCCTCGCCGTCGCCGTTGAGCGGTTCAGGCACGGTGACGCTCAGCTTCTTCCCCAACGCAGGGCTGCCGGACGACAGCTCGATCGCCTTTCTGAATCCGTTCGCGCGCACGGTTTCGTTTTCGGTGCAGGAGGGAAACACCGAGGTCCTGTTCGGCGGCCAGCCCTTCGCGGTGTTTCAGACCGGCACCACGGCCGGCCAAATCCGGTTTTCAATGAGCAGCGCACAACTGACTTTCGAAAGCGAACCCGCCGGAACACTGACAATTCCGCCGCTGGCGGTGGCGCTCGACCTGTCCTCAGGCCGGCGCGGAACGGGTGAGTTGCAGGTGAACCTCGCCGGCTTCGACAACACCTACACGACCGGCGTGATGACGTTCACCTTCTTTGACGCGGCCGGCGGGTTGATCACCGCGCCGATTCAAGCGAATTTCACGCAGGCGTTCAAGACATTCTATGCCTCCACGCCGGAAGGCAGCGCTTTTCAGGTGATCGTGAAGTTTCCGGTGACGGGCGACATCGGCCGGATCACGGCGGTTGAAGTCGAGTTGACCAACGCGGCGGGCGTGACGCGGACCGCGAGGCTGAATTTTTAGCCGCAAAGGAACGCCAATCCTTAATCCGCGGAACCTCCGCCCGGCCCAGAATGCATCCGGCGCCCGGCTTGATTCGAGTTCACTTGCGGCGGAATTACGGCCTCGCCGGCTGTTCCTCGAACTGCTCCTCCGGCAGCTCCTCCGGCACATCGAAACCGATACTGACCTCCGCTCCGAACTTCTGGTACCGCCGGAATTCGACCTCGTTCCTGCTCGCGTAGTTGCTCGATCCCGAGCTCAGCACGAAGCGCAGCGGCAGCACGAACTTCTGCTCGGAGATCTCGACCGTGTCGTAATCCAGCTCCAGCCCCACACGGCTGATCGGAAAATTTTGCAAGCCCTCGCAATCCATCTTGATGCGCATCACCATCCGAGTTTCCGCATCGGCGTAAATCAGGCCGCGGTAGCCCGCAATCATCGTGCGCCCAGAGGACTCGTCATGAATGCTGTACTCCGAGCGCGCCTGGCGCACACGAAAAGAATAGACGTGCATGCGCCGCCCGCGCAGCGTCGCCCACCGCGCCCACTCGAACTCGGTCTCCGTTTCTGGCTTGAAGATCTGGTAGAGCATCGTCGCGAATTCCCCCGAGGAAACCGCGCCGCCCAGTTGGTGATGGGCCACGTTGGTGACCGGCAGATTATTCACCAGAATCACCTTGTAATCTTCCCGGCCTTCCACATAGCTGAGCTGTTCCTGAATCGTATCGGCCAACTGCCAGCTCTCGGTCGCCGGCGGCGCCACGTAGCGCCGCGTGATCTGCGTGGTGATAAAGTTCGGCAGGCCTTTCGTGTAATCGAGCGCGTTCTGGGTGATCTCGGCAAGGATGCGGCGCTGCTCCTCAGGCGATGGCGGCGGGATCGTCACCGGAGCCGCGACGGCCACCGGAGGCGGCGGCGCGGGTAACCCGATCGAGGCCGCGCTCAGCTCCTTCAAGGCCGCAACCGTCCTCGGCCCTGCGCCCAACCCTTGCAGATTTTCGACCGTCCGCGCATCCAGACGCTCGGAGAGCCTCAGCGACCGCACCGTGTCGGCCACTTGCCGGTCGGGATGCTTCAGGCGTATCGAAGATGTAATGAACTGCTCGAGCTGGGCGACCGTCATGGTGCGTTGCGCCCAAGCCATGGGCACGAGAAAGCTCGCCAGCACCGCAACGCAAAACAGTCGAAGGCGCGCCATATTTCTATTAGACCTCACCTGCGGCCCGCAAGGATGTTTCTCCTTGTCTCCACGCGCCTCACCGCTGCCGCTGCGGTTTCGCCGGCGACGCGGGCGCGGGAGCGCGCGGAGCCGGGCGCGTCGCCAGCTCGATCGCCTGCGCCAGCACAGGAGCCATCAGGCGGTAGCCCTTGCCGTTCGGGTGCAGGCCGTCGTCGGAAGCGTCCGCCAGCAGCACGCCTTGCGGGTCCGCCAGCGGCGTGTGGAAATCGACGAACGTGCAGCCGCGCTGCGCGCAGAAGGCTTGGATCCAGTCGTTCAGCGCGCGAATCGCAGCCGCGGGCCGGGCGGCGGCGCGTTCCGCCGAAACCGGCAGGACGGAAGCCAGCAGCAGCTTGATGTTGTTGGCCGCCGCGATGTCGGCGATCAAGGTCAGGTTATCCTGAATGGCTGTGAGCGGCACGTTGCGCGCCAGATCGAACGTACCCGCTTGCACCGTCACGGCGACAGGCTTCAGCGCAATCACGTCGGCCCTCATCCGCGTCAGCAACTGTCCGCTCAACTGCCCGATGATGCCCCGGTTGATAAAATCTTCCTCCGGAAAATACTCGTTCAAGCGCCATAGCGCGGTGATCGAATCCCCCAGAAACACCACCCGCCGCCCGTTCGGCTTGGGCGGAGGCAGCAGGCGGTTCTCCTCCTGAAAATAGAGGGTCCGGTCGCGATCCGGTGAGCGCAACTCGGCGTCTTTCGCATCCAGCAGCGCGGCGAAGTGCGTTTCCAGGCGGACGGTCAGTTCCCGCAGCTCGCGGAACTGGTCGCGCGCGACATCCGGAAATGGATAGGGCTTGGGAACCGCCTCGAACAGGTCCAGATAAGCATTCGCGCTGCGCAGAAGCGCATAGGTGGGCTGGCCCGCGCCGGGCTGCGCCTCGACCGCGGCGCAGGAGCGGCGGGCGGTATCGAGCATTGGACCCGCGGCGCGCTGCAACTCGGGCACGGCCACGCCGCCGGCATCCATCAACTGGAGCAGGCGCACGCACAGGGCGTTCATCTCGATCGTCACCATTTGCGCCGGACCCAACGAGCCAGGCGTCTGGGCGCGGAGCGCGAAGGCGGCGAGCAGCAGAACGGGAACAGCCCTCATTACATTCGAGTCTACAATGGCGAGTCTACAATAGGAATCGTGACCAACATCCCGGGGAGAAAATTCCTCCGCAACCTGGTGGAACGCCGCGCCCTGGTCGCACAACTCGTGCGGCGCGATTTCGAGCAACGCTACGTCGGCTCGGCCGCGGGCTGGCTGTGGGGCGTCGTGCATCCGCTGGTTTTGCTGGCGAGTTATTACTTTGTGTTTCAGATTTGCCTGCGGGTGCCCACGCCGCCCGAGGCCGCAGGCGGCAATTACACGATGTTCCTGCTGGCCGGATTCTTGCCGTGGATGCTATTCCAGGAGACCGTCACGCGCGCGGCCAGCTCCTTGGTGGATCATGCCAACCTGATCACCAAGACCGTGTTCCCCTCCGAAGTGGTGCCGGTGTCGATTTTCTTGAGCGCCCTGATTCATCACCTGATCGGCGTAGCGCTGGTCGTGATCGCGGCCGCGGTCACGCTGAAGACCGTCAGCCCGATGGTCCTCCTTCTGCCGGTCTATATGTTTCTCGTCGGGCTGCTGGCCGTGGGCATCGGCTGGATCGCCAGCAGCCTGCACGTCTACCTGCGCGACACCGGCCAGGTGCTGACCGTGTTAATGACGCTCTGGTTTTGGCTGACGCCGATCATGATCGCGCGGCAGCAGATCCCTGAGGCCTTCCAGTTTCTGGTGTCCTGGAATCCGATGTCGTGGGTGGTCGAGGCCTACCGCGGCCGGATGCTGACGGCGGCCTGGCCGGATCCGCTGGAGCTGGGCGTGATCGCGGCCTACGCGGTCGCGGTGTTCGTCGCCGGAGGTCTATTCTTCCGCATCCTCAAGCGCGGTTTTGCGGACGTGCTGTAAAAACGACTGGTACTATTTCTCTCTTAGTACTGGAGTGAATGAAAGCCCAATCTTAAGACAGGCCTCTGCCCTATATCAGAATTCTTTCCAACAGGCGATTCAGGTGCATGTCTGTTCAAACACGAAGCAATCCGATCAGTGGAATCGGAGCGGTCCTGTTCGACGGCGAACGGACCTGGCTGTGGACCTGGAGCGGCAAGAGCTTCGGCTATCGCGAGGGCGACCGGCTGTTCACGCTGGAAGGGCTCGAAGCCGGACGATTTGTCGGCCGCGAGGTGTACGGGCCGGATGGATCGTATCTGGGCGAAGTCGGTCCCGGGGACGACGCCGTGGCGCTCGCGACGAACCTGTACAAACGAGACCGCACGCAGGCTCCTTTTGTGCCGACGCTTGCCGACCGGAGGCCGCCTCGCCCAGCCCAGCCCGTCCGGCCCTTCTACGCCGGCTATGAAGACTTTCCGTCTTCCTGGGCGCTGCTGGCCAAAATCTGGCGATCCCTGCCCGCCGAGATCCAGAGAGTGCTGCTGGCCCGGCGTAAGCGCGTCGCCGCGCTCATGCAATAAGGCGGCGCAAAGGCGTTGGACCGGCTCGGGGCGGCGTCGTACAATGGTCTTGCAGACGAACGTGCGCCCGTAGCTCAGCCTGGATAGAGCGTTTGCCTCCGGAGCAAAAGGTCAGAGGTTCGAATCCTCTCGGGCGTACCACCTGTCATTTCACTGCCATGGTTACCGGCGGGCTCGGCTGGCCGTTCTGGATCAGCACCAACGGAACCTCGCTGCCCGGCGTAACGCCATCCGGCACTGTAATGTTCACCTGATACAGTCCCGCGGCGAAGTAGGGAGCCAGGCCCGCGAAGTCCACGCGCGCCGCCACGCCGCCAATGGTCGCCGTAACCTCGTTGGTGGTGCGGAACAGTTGCGGTGGGGTTGCGGTACCCGCGGGAACGGGAGGATCGACGGCGCCCAACCCCGCCGCATACAGCACGATCACGTCGCCGGCCGCGGCTGGATGGACTGCATCGGCCAGGGTCAACACACCGCCCGGTCCGGAGACGTAAATGTGCCCCTGCCCGAAACCCTGCGCGTTGGTGGCGAACACGGCGGGTCGCGTTGGCGCCACGGTGATCGACTGTGGCACCGACAACGTATTGCCCCGCATCACGATCAACTGGTGCGTGGTGTTCACAGCCAAGCCATACGGAAAGATGGCGTTCACCTGGCCCGCGCTGGTGAAGTGGATCGGCAGCGATTGTCCGGCGACGATGATCTCGGTTCCGGCGCGCTGGGTTTCGAAGGGCAATTGCAAGTCTTCGCTGATCGCGTCGGAGAGCTTGCTGCCGAAGATGGAGGCGAAGCCGCCGGGCGGGAGCGGCGCCTGCGATTCGTAGCTGGCCGCGCTCAGGATCGCGCCGGCCGGCACGGCGGGCGGATCGGGATTCGCGCTCAATCCTCCGGTGACGCTGGCCGAACCGGCCAGGGTGTGGTCGCTCGATTCCGCGTTGACGTTTACCGTCACGCTGCCCGTGCCACTCAGCGGCGTCCACGTGGCGCTCCAATTTCCACCGCCCGCACCGGTGAGTTGAATGGGCGGATCGCCATTAGTGAACGAGGCCACTACGGAACCTTGCATTAACGCGGCGCCACAGTCATCGACCACGCGCGCCACCACCGCTACAGGCCAGGCAGCGGCGACGTTGAAATTGCTTCCGAGCGTGGTGACCACGGGCACGAGCCTCGTTGGGGCACAGCCTGCAGCCGGCCGCGATCCCGCCGCCCCCGAACCCGAGCCCGCCAGCACCAACACAATCGCGACGGTTCGCACCGAGCCATCGTCGAAGCCCAACGTCACAGTCCCTTGGTATGTGCCTGCGGCCAAACCATTGATGTCCGGCTGTACCAGCATCGTCAACGGCGACCCCGGCTCCACCGGGCCGTTCGGCGGAACGCGGACGATCCAGTTAGAGCCATCCGTCGTGGACGCGCTGGAATTGAAACTCATGGCTGTGAGGCTGGAGATGGAAATCGCCTGCGAGCTAGGGCCGCTCTCGGCGCCCGCCTGCCCCGTGAAGACCAGACCCGACGGCTGCACTTGAGGTCCGGGATCCTGGCCCGCGGCGAGAACGCTCAAGACCACCACCAACGTCTGCGGCGAGTTGGCGGCCACCCCGCTCACCTCAATGCGTCCGTAATAACTGCCGGCGCCCAAGCCCGTCGGATCGACGAGCACGGAAACAGGCTGCGGAACGGTGCCCGCGGTCGACGATCCACTGGTGCTTGAAAGAGTGAGCCACTGTGGTCCGCCGGAAAGCGTGGAGACAACCGCCGACCAATTCAACGTTCCTGAGCCGCCATTGAGGACGGAAAACCCCTGCGGCGGCAAAGGCCCACTTCCGGCGATGGCAGTGAAGGTCAGGCCGGCCTGCGAAAGCAGAATCCGCTGTGGGGCGGCGGTCACGGCCAACGTGACGGGAATATCGATCGCGGCAAAACCCGGCGACGAGATTGTCACGCGGCCCGTATAAGTGCCGGCGTTGAGTCCATGTGGATCGGCCGTGATCAACAGGACCGCAGGGTTCGCGGCAGTGGCGTTGGCCGAGCCGGGTGCGAAGCGCAGCCACGGCCCTCCGGTGACCGTCGTCGAGGACACGGTGAACGGCACAGAGCCGCTGCCGGTGTTCACCACGCGCAACTGCTGCGAAGTAGCGGGCGATCCGGTCAGGGTAGTGAACGACAGACCGGCCGGCTCGACGCGCAATGCCGGCGGCGCAGGTTCGGTTACGTTGAATGTCACCACAAGCGTTCTCACGGCGGGAACCGCCGCCGGAGCAGTGACCGTCAGGGTTGCCTGATAGGTTCCGGCCACGAGGCCGGCGGGGTTCGCGGTAACAGAAACACGGCCAGGGGCGGCGCCCGCGGCCGGCGTTACGGAAAGCCAGTTCGCGGAGGCGGCGGCGCTAAACGCCAACCCAATTACGCTCGCGCTGACATCGAAAGTCTGCGGCGGGGAAGGAGCGCCGCCGCTGGCGGCCGAGAAGCTCAGGGTTTGTTTGGAAACCTGAAAGACCGGCGCCGTAACGTTCACGGCGCGAATGCGGTGATTCGACGTATCGGCGATATAGACCCGCCCCAGGGCGTCCACGCTGACGCCCTGCGGTCCGTTGAGAAACGCGGCCGTGCCTGGACCTCCGTCCCCGGAGAAGCCTTGCGTCCCCGTCCCGATGCTCGACAGCACGACGCCGGCGGCCGAAACGACGAACACACGATGCTGTAACTGATGCGCCACATACAACGTCCCGGCGGCATCCACCGCAATGTCTCCGGCTCCGCCGCCTCCGCTAATCAGAGCCACCGTGGAAATGATGCCATCCGGCGCAACCCGCCGGATCCTGTTGCCCTCCTCAATGATGAAAACGTTGTTGCTGGCGTCGACGGCCACGCCGGTCGGCTTGTTTACGGACGCCTGTACGGCGGGACCGCCGTCTCCAGTGGAAGCCGCCACTCCGTTGCCCGCGAAGGTGGTGATCAGCCCGCCCGGAGTGATGCGCACCACCCGGTGGTTGAGCGAATCCGCGACAAACAGGTTCCCGGCGGCGTCCGTGGCCAGATCCATCGCCGACAGGCCGAATTGTGCCGGATTTCCAGGCGATGGATAAGAAGTGACGATGCCCGCGCTGTCAATACGAGCCACGGCTCCGTTGCGGCTGACGAAAACATTCCCGAACCGGTCGGCCGTGACCTTAGTTGACATGATCGCCGAGCTGGCGGCAACGTCGCCCTCGCGCGGCTGGCCCGGCCGCCCGGTTCCCACGACAGTGGATACCGTTCCATCGGGCGCGATCTTCCGCACGCGGTACTGCTCCGAGATGAAGACGTTGCCGAACGTGTCGGCAAACACATCCATCGGCTCGTTCAAGATGGTCTCGAGCGGCGGAGCGCCCGGCCGACTGCCGCGAAACTCCCCATCGCCAGCAACCACGCTGTCGGAGGGCAGCAAACGCCGGACCCTTCGCAGTCCTCCTTCCGAGACAAAATAAGCTCCCGAACTGTTGCGCGCCAAGCCGGGAACAATCCCGCTCGGGGAGAAGTTGTTCGGAAACGTCGCCGGAATCAAAGCCCTGAGGATGCCCTGAGTGTCCACCTGCATCAGCGCCGCGGCTCCACCAGCGCGCGAGATGAAATAGACGTCGGTCGAGTCGACTATCAGGTCTAATACGGTACCGATGCTCGCCTGAGTTGCAGGGCCATTCAAGCCCGCGGCCGAGAGGGCTAAGATGCCGTTGCCCGCAAATGTGTTGATGATTCCATTGTTGTCGATACGCCGGATCCTGCGGTTGCCCGAATCCGCGATGTAGAGGCTGTCGTCGGGGCCAACGGCCACGGCCGTGACCAGGCCGAAAAGCGCCGCGGCGGCGGGGCCGCCATCACCCGCGTAGCCCTTCACGCTTAGATCTCCCGCGATCGTGGTAACGACTCCCTGCGGATCCATCCTGCGGATCACCTGTCCGATGCCGCCCTCCGGAAAGTAGAGATTCCCTCGCGAATCAAAAGACATCGCGCCGCCCGAACCGGCCTTCGCCACCAAATGTATGACGCCGTCCGGAGTGACCTTGCGGATCCGCCCGGCAGTCTCACCAATATAGACGTTTCCCTGGGCGTCCACCATGACCGACTGGGGTCCTGTAAGGGAGGCGCTGGTAGCTGGCCCTCCGTCGCCCGAATACCCGCGGATTCCGTTGCCGGCGAAAACGCGGATGACTCCGTCCGTTCCCACGCGGAACACCATCGCGGTGCCGGAATCGGCGATGTAGAGGTTGCCCTGCTGGTCAAAGGCGAGTCCCGCCGGAACTCCCAGCGCGGCGCCAATCGCCGGTTTACCGTTGTCGGGGAACAGCCAGTCCGTGCCGGCGACGGTCTGGATCACCCCCTGGGCGCACAGGACGCGCGCCGCCAGAAAAACTCCGAATCCGGCGCGGACGGAGAACATCTTCGCTCTATATTACGAAACTGGCGCGCCAAACGGACTGCGGCACTTGCAGCGGCTACTGCACGGCAAGCGTGACCGGCGGGCCCGGTTGTCCGGCCACCGTCACCACCATGGGCACGGCGCTGCCGGGCGTGATCCCCGCCGGGACCGTCGCGTTCACCTGGTAGGTGCCCGACGCGAATCCCGGAAAGAGTCCGGCGAACTCGACCCGCGCTTCCACGCCACCAATCGTGATCGACATCGGACTCGTCACGCGCGAAAGAACGTCGAAGGGATTCTGCGCGCCGGCAGCGACCGGCGGATCCACCGGTCCCAGGCCCGCCGCGAAGAACACGATCACGTCGCCGGCTCGCGCCGGATTCGCCGCGTCGGCCAGCGTCAAGACGCCGCCGGGTCCGGAGACGTAAATGTGTCCTTGCCCGAAACCGCGGTTGTTCACTGCGAACACGCCCGGCCGAGCCGGAGCCACCGCGAAACTGCGCGGCGCCGACAGCGTGTTGCCCCGCATCACGATCAACTGGTGGGTCGTGTTCGGCGTCAGATTGTAGTTCAGGATCGCGTTTACCTGTCCCGAGCTGACGAAGTGTATCGGCAGCGACAGGCCATCCACGATCACTTCGGTCCCGGCCCGGCTCGTGTCCAAGGGCAGCGTGGTGGCGGCATTCAGGCTGTCGGCGAGCCTCGTTCCGAAGATGGCGAGGAAGCCGCCGGGCGCCTGCGGCGCCCCTAACTCATAACTGGCCGCGCTGAGGATCGCGCCGTCCGGAACGACAGGCACATCCGGATTCGCCGCCAGACCTCCCGAAAGCGTCTGGGTTCCCGAGAGGCTGCCCGATTGCCCGGAAAACGTGATCGTAACGCCGTCCGGAGTCCCTTGCGGCGTCCAGGTGGAGCTCCAGTTGCCATCACCCGCCGAATCGAGCGAAAGCGGCGCGTCGCCATTCCAGAACGAAGCCACCACCGAGCCCAGCGTCACGAACGTGCCGCAATCGTCCACCACCATCGCCGCGACGGCCTGCGGCCATCCCGCCGAAACGTTGAAGTCCGCTCCGATCCTGTTGGCAACCAGCAGCAATCTTGTGGGTGTACATCCAGCCAGCGCGCGGAATCCTCCTGGTTGCGGCGGTGGCGTCACCACCAGCAGCACGTTGACACTGTCGGTTGAAACGCCCGAGGTGAACGTCAGCGTCCCGGGCGTGATGTTCGAAATTCGCACGGTTTGCGAACCAGGACTGCTTCCGCCCTGGGTTGAGATAAACACCAACCCGGCCGGCTGCACGACAGGTCCGGGATTTTGCCCGCCGGGCAGAACGTTCAGCACCACCACGAGCCTCTGTGGTGAGTTCGACGCCGCGCCCGCCACCTGCACGCGTCCGTAGTATTGGCCGGCGGCAAGGCCCGTGGCATTCACGAGCACCGGGACGGCAGGCGGCACCGCGGACAGGACCAGCCGTGACGGCTGGCCCGGGCCGAGCGTCGGCACGCTCGTCGGCGCGGCGCTGGCCGCGGCGGCGGCCGGCGCCGCCGTGCGCCGCTGGCGACGCACCCGATGACGAG
>CAZTKA010000018.1:0-12059 GCA_964614015.1 uncultured Bordetella sp.
GTCGATGGTCTGTGGGTGACCGAGGACCCCTCGGTCACGTTCCGCGCCGGAAAAATGAACAAAGTGGATGTGCTGCTGGGCTCCAATCAAGACGAAGGCACGTTCTTCGGGGGCGGGCCGGGCAACGCCGAGCAGTTCAAGAGTCAAGCGCAACAGCGCTATGGCGATCTGGCGGCTGGTTTCCTGAAGCTGTATCCGGCGGGAACCAACGAAGAGGCCGCGGCATCCGCGCTGATGCGCTCGCGCGACGAATTCGGCTGGCTGATGCGGACTTGGGCGGGTTTCCACGCCAAGGCTGGCAAGAAGGCATACGTGTATTACTTCACGCGCGTCACGCCGGGACAGGAAGCACGCGGGGCGACGCACACAGCCGAGCTGACCTACATGTTCAATAATCCTCCCGCGAATAATCAATGGACCGAGGTGGATCACAAGCTGGCCGACCAGATGTCCCGCTACTGGGCGAACTTCGCCGCCACCGGCGATCCGAATGGCAAGGGACTGCCGGACTGGCCGGCTTACGATCCCAAAAAGAACGACGCGCAGGCGATGGTGTTCGGCGATGCCACCGGCTTCGGCGCGCACATCAGCGCCGAGCGGCTGAAGTTCTTCGATCAGTTCTATGCGAAGCAGTGAGCGCGTACTCGAAGTGCGGCGGCGCTGACCCCACTACTTCAACACGCGAATGCGGTGCGCCTCGCTGTCGGCGACGTACAGCACGCCATTGGCGAACAGGACGCCATGCGGGCGGTTCAGCTTGCACTGGAGGGGATCGGGCTCCGGCCCGTCGCCGATCTGGCCGGTGCCGAGCACGGTGGTGATGATGCCGGTCTTCAGATCTACTTTGCGGATCGCGTGGCTCTCGGTATCCGCGATGTAGAGGCTGTCATCGGGCCCATAGGCGAGTCCCTTCGGCCCAGCGAGCCGCGCGGCATTGCCCGTGGCTGAGCCGCCGAATTTGGCCTTCGTCGCCGGGCCGCCGTCGCCCGAGTAACCCAGTTCGCCCGTGCCCGCGACGCGCTTGTAGGTTTTCGTGGCCGCGTCGATCCGCAGAATCGCGTTGCCCTCGCGCAGCGCCAGGTACAAGTCGCCGGCCGGCGAAACGATGAACGTGCGCGGGCCCGTCACTGGAGTGCCCACCACCGGCGAGCCGTCCGGAGTCGGCTCGGTCGCGCCCGTGCCCGCCCAGGTTTCGATGATGCCCGTGTCGAGGCGCAAACGCCGGATGCGATGATTGCCGATATCGCAAATGAGCATCGTCCCGTCGCGATCGAGAAAAATACTGTGTGGCTGGCGCAGTTGCGCGCGTACGGCTGGCCCGCCGTCACCCGAGAATCCGGCCACGCCCGTGCCTGCGACGGTCGAGATGATGCCGGTCTTCATGTTCACTTTTCGGATGACATGATTGTCGCGCTCGGCAATGTACAGATCGCCCGCGCGGTCGAAGACGATTTCGTGCGGCGCGGCGAGCGTCGCTTCGGTGGCCGGACCGCCGTCGCCGCTGTAGCCGCGCTGGCCGTTGCCTGCGACGGTCGTCATCTTCCTGGTGTTCAGATCCAGCCGCCGGATGCGCTGGTTGCCGAGGTCGCAGAAATAGAGCGCGCCGTCGGGGCCGATCGCCATGCCGTAGGGATTATTCACTTGCGTATCGGAGAACCCAGGCACGCCGGTGCCGACGAGCGTCGTCACGGTGGCGGCGCCAAGGCAGGGGGCCAGTACGATCAAGGCCAATGACGGGAGTTTCATAAGAACCACTCTACTTGCTTTTGGGGCGTTGCCCAAGCGGGCACCGGGTTCTATTATGCCAGTAGGAGCCCGATGCAGGGGCGGTTCCGTCTGTCCCGAGCCCGGGTCCTCGCACATAAATAGCGATCTATCTCGAAGGTTTTTACTTTCCACAAGGAGACCGGAATGAAGAACTATCTCATGCTTGTCTTCGCCGGGACGATCGCCGCGTATGCCGCGGACGGCCCGGTGGTTTTCAAAGATCCGAACCTGCAGGTCGTAGCGATGCAGTACGTTCCGGACCGCGATCAAAGCGCTCCGCTGACGGCAGAGCGCGCCGCCACCGTAGTCCTGGTTCGCGCTGCCGACCAGCCGATCCGGGACTTGAGCGGGTTGGAGAAATTTACCGCGCTGCGCTTTCTTTACATCGCGAAATCCGAAATCACGGATCTCACCCCGCTGGCCGGGCTCGCGAACCTCGAGTCCATCTCCATCAACGGGGGGGCGATTCAGGACCTGCGCCCGCTCGCCGGATTGAAAAAGCTCACCGCCCTCACGCTTACGGGCAACCAGGTCGCGGACCTGAAGCCGCTGGCGGGCCTGACCGAGTTGCGGCAGCTTGACCTGTCTCGCAACCGCGTAACGGAGCTTGCGCCGCTGGCGGGCCTGGCAAATCTTGATCGTTTGATCCTGGAAAGCAATCAGGTGAGCGACTTTTCCGCCCTGGCCGGCTTGAAGAAGCTGACGCTGTTGAATCTCAAGCAGAACCGCGTGCGCGATCTCACACCTGTCAAGCAACTGGAGGCGTGGCGCTATCTCTACCTGGATGGAAACCAGGTGGCGGATCTGGCTCCGCTGGTCGAAACACTCGCTCCGGAGATCGCCAAGCCCGGCGACTTGAAGCCGTATCGGGCGGTTTCCCTGCGCGGGAACCCGCTCAGCGCGGCTGCGCGGTCCAACGGAGTGGCGGAACTGCGCAAAGCTGTCTACAGCGTGATCGTGGATCCGTAAGGCAGGTCAACTTGCCTGCGTGGCCGGAGCTCGCCCTTGCTGCGAAGCAGGGGGCCGGGGGGGCATCCGCAATCCGCTCCACTCCTCGCAGATCAGGATGGAGTTAGCAGGGTTGTTGACCAAGTACTTCACGTGCGCCTGCCCGATCAGCTTCTCGGGTTCCGTGGGCAAGTAGTCGCGCAATGTGGCGACGTCCTGCGAAGTTTCGTACTGCACGCCGCGCAGCGAATAGGTGTAGTGGATCGTGTTCTCGGAGACTTCAGTGATGAAGGCATCGCCGACGCGGCCGCGGCGATTCACATCCAGGCGGCGCTTCCGCTCGCGTTTAGCGGGATCCTTGCGCACCAACGGCAACAGGAAACGCACGCCGGCGGTGATCAGCAAGACCGCGGCAATGCCGAGCAGAACCAGCTGTGCTTCAGAAGACACCAGCGGTCAGCCTACCACAGGTGTGTTTTGGAAAGCCTTGGCGTAATCCTTGAGGAACTGGTCGAGGCCCCTGTCGGTCAGCGGATGGTCGAACATGGCGTTCATCACCTTGAACGGCATCGTTCCAACGTGCGCTCCGGCCCGCGCGGACTCGATGACGTGGCCCACGGTGCGCAGGGAAGCGGCCAGCACCTGCGTCGAGAATCCGTAATTCTTGTAGATCTCGACGATGTCGCGGATCAGCTTCATGCCGTCCCAGCCGGTGTCGTCGATGCGCCCGACGAACGGGCTGACGAAGTAGGCTCCGGCCTTGGCGGCCAGCAACGCCTGCGCGGCCGAGAAGCACAGGGTCACGTTCACGCGTATGCCTTCGCGGCTGAACGCCGAGCAGGCGCGGATGCCGTCGCGCGTCAATGGGACCTTGATCACGATATTCTTGTGGATCTTCGCCAGCTTGCGGCCCTCGGCCAGCATGCCTTCCGTATCCACGGCCAGCACTTCGGCGCTGATGTCGCCATTGATGATCTCGCAGATTTTGCGAATTTGGTCCTCGAACGCAACGCCTTCCTTGGCGATCAGAGTGGGGTTGGTGGTCACGCCGTCGACGATCCCCCAGCTTGCGCCGGTCTTCAGCTCTTCCAGATTGGCTGTGTCCAGAAAAAAACGCATGCTTGATTCTCCTTATCGGTTTCCGCTGCTAAAGTATAGCATCCATGGGCGCGATCACTTATAATTAAAGCTACTTTCCCGGGATGAATACCCCCGCTTTCATTCTCCTCGCCCAGGCCCAAGCGCCGGCCTTCGCCGACCGAATTCTAAACGCGATGTTCGACGACACCTTCAAGGGTGTCCACCATCTGGAATTCTTCGACTGGGCCATGATGGCGCCGTACTTCACGGTGCTGATCATTTTGTCCTTCTATGGCTTACATCGCTATCAGATAATCCGCGAATACTTCAAGAACCGCAAGAAGTTGGCCGGACCTGCCGGGCGCTTTGAACAATTGCCGTGCGTCACCATCCAGTTGCCGATTTACAACGAGCGCTTCGTCGTCGAACGGCTGCTTGAAGAGACCACCAGGATGGATTATCCGCGCGAGCTGATCCAGATCCAGGTGCTCGACGATTCCACCGACGATACGCATCCGTTCGCCGAACAGTTGTGCGCGGATTACCGGGAGGCGGGTTTCCCGATCCAGTACATCCATCGCACCAACCGCCACGGCTACAAGGCCGGAGCGCTGGAAAACGGCCTGAAGACGGCGACCGGCGAATTCGTCGCGGTCTTCGACGCGGACTTCGTTCCGCCACGCGATTTCCTGCAGCGCACGATTCATTACTTCACCGATCCCAAAATCGGCATGGTGCAGACGCGCTGGACGTATCTGAACCGCGATTACAACGTGCTGACCGAAGTGCAGGCCATGCTGCTGGACGGGCACTTCATACTCGAGCACATCGCGCGCGCCGGCGGCGGCCTGTTCTTCAACTTCAACGGCACCGCGGGCGTGCTGCGGAAATCCATGATCGCGGACGCGGGCGGCTGGGAGCATGACACGCTCACGGAAGATTCCGACCTGAGCTATCGCGCTCAGTTGAAGGGCTGGAAGTTTGCCTATGCTCCGGATGTTGAATGCCCTTCGGAGCTGCCCGTCGAGACGCACGGCTTCCAGATCCAGCAAGCGCGCTGGGCCAAGGGCCTGACGCAGGTGGCGATCAAACTACTCCCCAAGATTCTGAAATCGGACCTGCCCTTCCGCGTGAAGCTGGAAGCCTTCTGCCACCTGACGCCGAACATTTCCTATCCGCTGATGATCGTGGTGAGCGTCTTGATGCTGCCCGTCATGATCGTCCGTTTCTACATGGGCTGGTTTGAGATGCTGATCATCGACGTGCCGCTGATTGCCGCGTCGTTCTGGTCCATTACGGCGTTTTACGTGATTGCCCAACGCGAGCTGTATCCGAATACCTGGAAGCGCAGCTTCCTGTTCCTGCCCGCGCTGATGGCTGCGGGTGTGGCGCTGACCCTGATCAACACGAAGGCTGTGATGGAGGCGCTGATCGGCCACCAGACCGCCTTCGCACGCACGGCCAAGTACGCCATCAGCGGCCCGCGGAAGACGAAGGCGGCCCACGCCGCCAACGCGGCGTACCGGCGGCGCAGCGGGTGGCTGCCGTACCTGGAGCTCGCCATGGGCACGGCGTTCCTCGCCATCGTGTGGTATGCCATCGAGTCCTACAACTACCTGGCGGTCCCATTCCTGTCGTTGTTCGTCGGCGGTTACTACTGGGCGGGCATCACCACCCTGTGGGATGAGTACCAGGGCAAGCTCGCCTTCGAACGCGCCCGCGCCGTCGCTGCCCGGCAAGCGGAGGCATAGCCGTCCCGGGGGCGCGAGTCAGGCTTCGTCCGCTCGGAGTGCGCGGCTCCGCTACCTGCCGCTCCGGCCCCGACGCGACGTTGACGAGGCCGCCGTCTTCTTCCAACACTGCGGCAGCTACATCTCCCGCCGGTTCTCCAGCGACTTCAGCATCGTCACCTCGTCGGCGAATTCCAGATCGCTGCCGACCGGGATGCCCATGGCGATCCGCGTAACCTTCACGCCCAGAGGCTTGAGCAGGCGCGAAAGATACACCGCCGTCGCCTCGCCCTCCACGGTCGGATTCGTGGCCAGGATGATCTCCTTGGCCGTGCCCTCGCCGATGCGGTCGAGCAGACCCTTAATCTTCAACTGCTCGGGCCCGATGCCGCGCAGCGGCGAAATCGCGCCGTGCAGAATGTGATACAAGCCATGGAAACTGCGCGTGGTCTCGATGGGCAGGATGTTGTGCGGCTCCTCGACCACGCAAATCTGGGAAGGATCGCGGTGCGGATCGCGGCAGTAGGGGCACAGTTCGGCGTCGGAAATATTGTTGCAGCGGGCGCAGATGCCGAGGTGGTCCTTCACTTCGAGCAGCGCTCCGGCCAGCGCGGCGGCCCGGTCTCGCGGGGCGCGCAACACGTGAAAGGCGAGCCTCTGCGCCGACTTCTGCCCGATGCCGGGCAGGCGGCGGAATTCGTCAATCAGGCGCTGCAGCGGGGCCGCGAAGTCGGGCATATCACATCAGGCCCGGAGGCAGGCCCATGCCGCCCAGCATGCCGCCCATGATGCGCTTGTTTTCCTCGTCGACCTTTTTGGCGGCTTCGTTGGCGGCGGCCATCACCAGGTCTTGCAGCATCTCGACGTCGCCGGCCACCTCGGGGTCGATCTTCACGCCAGTGACGTTCTTATGGCCGTCCATCTTAATGATGACCATGCCGCCGCCGGCGGAAGCCTCGACTCGGATTAACGCGACCTGTTCCTGCATCTTTTTCTGCATCTGCTGAGCCTGCTGCATCATGGCCTGCATGTTAGGCATTTTCATGGTCAACTCTCCTTGAGGTTTCGCACCGCGCGTACCTGCGCTCCGGGGAATAGTTCCTGGAAGCGCTTCACTTCCGGATGCGAGAGCGCGCGCTCGGCGGTCTCGCCTTCAACGTTCAGATGCTTCTCGGCGCTGGCTGCCGCGGCCGCGGGCGCCGCGGCTTCCGCCACTTTGACGGTGATGCGCCTGGGCGCTCCGAGCACCTGCTGGACCGCCGCATCGAGCGCGGCGTCCTTCAAGAACAATTGGTACATCTTGGCCGCGGTGAAGATCAGTTCGGCGGGCGTTTCGGTGATCTCGCAGTGCTCGACGGCGTCGGCGACGTGGTCCTTCTTGGCTTCGATGAGCGCGGCGTGGAGGCGCGCGCGGAGGCCGCCCGCGGCGGGAACCTGCGGGGCGGCCGGAGGCGACTTGGGCGCAGTCGGAATCGGAGTGTTGCCCGCCGTGCTTCCTAACGACGCGATTGCTTCCTCGATCGGCAGGAGTTTTCCGGCGTGCACCAGGCGCAGCAGGCCCATCTCCAAATGAAAACGCGGCTGCAGCGAGCTTTGCAAATCGCGAAACAGATCAAGCGAGAGTTTCAAGGCGCGCGTCAGGTCCTCTTCGCTGAATCGCGCGGCCACAGCGGCGAGCCGTTCCTGCTCGGCCGGCGACGCCGCGATCAGCGGGCTTACGCCGTTGGCGATCCGCACCACCAGCAGATTGCGGAAATACCGCGCCAGTTCGCGCGAAAAATGTTGCAGGCTGCGGCCGTTTGATTCAAGACCGGCCACAATCTCGAGCATCCGGCGCGAGTCGCCGGCAAGCAGCGCCTCGCTGACCTGATTCAGCGATTCCAACGAGAACATGCCGAGCAATTCCCGCACCGGCCCGGCCTCCAGCCTGTCGCCGCAGCAGGCGATGGCCTGATCGAGCGCCGAAAGCGAATCCCGCACGCTGCCTTCGCCCGCCTGCGCCAGCACGCTGAGCGTTTCTGCGTCGGCCTGGATGCCTTCCTGGCCGATGATCCACTCCATCCGCGCGACCAATTTGTCGAAATCAACAGAGCGGAAATTGAACTGCTGGCACCGCGAAGAAATCGTCGAAGGGATCTTGTGCGATTCGGTGGTGCACAGGATAAAGACCACCCACTCGGGCGGTTCTTCGAGCGTCTTCAGCAGCGCGTTGAAGGCTTCGCTGGTGATCTGATGCGCTTCGTCGATGATGAAGACCTTGTAGCGGCCGCGCGCGGGGCGGAAGCGGACGTTCTCGCGCAACTCGCGCATTTCGTTGATGCCGCGGTTGGAGGCGGCGTCGATTTCAATGACGTCCATGGCGGAGCCGCCAGCGATTTCCACGCAACTGGCGCAGATGCCGCAGGGCGCCGCCGCCGGGCCTTGCGCGCAGTTCAGGCAGCGCGCCATGATGCGCGCAACCGTAGTCTTGCCGGTGCCGCGCTGGCCCGAAAAAATGTAGCCGTGCGCAATGCGCCGTTGCGTGATGGCATTTTCGAGCGTCGTGCGGACATGCTCCTGGCCCACGAGTTCGGCGAAAACCTGCGGCCGGTATTTGCGCGCGATGACCTGGTACATGAGGGCGGGGACGTAGCTTCCATGCCAGACCCCGGGTGATCCGCGGCACACGGGGGAAGCTGCTACCGTTGCTTCCTTCCGGACCTGGCGGGGTTTGCAGCGGCCCGTTGCACGAAGCCCGGAGCCTGACAACTTCCTATGCTAGCAGCTTCGCGCGGGCCGCCGGAACAGACCCGGGCCATCGGGCAGATTGGACCCCCCGCAGGTTTAAGACCCTGCTCCACTTACTGTAGGTTGCTATCATAGAGAGTCTGCCGCTGGAGTGGCGGAACTGGCAGACGCACGGGACTCAAAATCCCGCGCCCTTCACTGGGCATGTGGGTTCGACCCCCACCTCCAGCACCAAACAACATGAAGCGGTCCGTCTTTAGCGCTCTGGTCGCGGCCGCCGCGCTCGTGCTCGGTTTGGTTGCAATCGCGCGCGGAGACTACTGGCTGGGCGTGACGCTCGCCGCCATCGCCGTCCTGCGAATCAGCATGTTGTCGCGCCCGCGGAAACCGAAGGCTCCGCCGGAGCCGGAAATCCGGCTGAATTTGGAGGAGCCGCCTTCCGTGGAAGAGGACGGAACCCGATGAAACGCCTCCTGCCCATCCTGTTCGCCGCGAGCGTGTTCGCTGCCGACGAACAGGCCGAGCGCCTGGCGCGGCGTCTGGCCGAGGAAGCCGAGGCGTTCCGGCGCGTTGCTCCCCGATTGCTCGGGCGCGAGACCATGCAACAGAAGGCAGTGAAGGATCCGCCGCGGCTTCGCATTCGCGCCGGCCAGGCCGCCCAAGCCCCCGCGCCGCCCGAGTGGCGCACCCGCACGCTGGTTTCCGAATATGGATTCACCGTTTTCGCCGACGGCGCCCTGCATGAGCTGCGGCAGGTGGTGAGCGTCGACGGCAAACCGGTCAAATCGAAAGGGCCGGAAGAACTGGCTCGCATCATCGCCGCCCCGGACGATAAACGCAAGCGCGAATTGCTCCGGAGCTTCCAAAAACACGGCCTGGAGAGCGCCGTGACCGACTTCGGGCAGATCCTGCTGCTGTTTTCGCCCCGCGGGATCGGCCGCTACGAGTTCACGTTTCGCAATTTCGAACGCATCGATGAGTTCCAGGCTATCGTATTTGAGTACCGGCAGATCGACGGCGCCAACGTCCTGACCGTGTTCAACGCTGCCGGCGAGAACCAACAACTGCGCATGGAGGGGCAAGTCTTCGTGGATGCGGACACGTATTCCCCGCTGCGCATCACGCTCGCGACCACGCAGCGCGTGGACAGCCGCACGGTGCGGCACGAGGCCGAAGTGAATTACACGCGCTCCGAGTTCGGCGCGATGCTGCCAGCCCGCATGCGGCACAGCGAGTTTTGGGACAACCAACCCGTGGCCGTGCACGATGTGCACTATCAGGATTTCAAGCGGTTCGGCGCTGTTTCCGCGATGCAATTCGGCGGCCTGAAGCAGTGACCCGCGTCATCTACTTGCACGGATTCGCCTCCGGGCCGCAATCGCGCAAGGCGCAGTTCTTTGGGCGGAGGTTGGCCGAGTGCGGCGTGCCCGTGCAGATCCCGCAACTGGACAGCGGCGATTTCGAAAAGCTGACCGTCACCGGACAACTCGAGGTAATCGAGCGCACGGTGGCCGGCCGGCCCGCCGTGTTGATCGGGTCGAGCCTGGGCGGCTATCTTGCCGCGTTGTATGCTTCGCGCCACCCCGAGATTGAGCGGCTCGTGCTGCTGGCGCCTGCGTTTCGATTTCCGCGGCGCTTTTGGGAGCGCTACACACAGGAGGAATTGCAGCGCTGGAAGCGTCTAGGTTCCATGCCCGTCTATCACTACGGCTATCAGGAGGAATGCCCGCTCGGTTACCAGTTCCTCGAAGACTCTGCGCGCTACGAAGAAGAACCGGATTTCACCCAGCCCGGCCTGATCTTGCATGGCAGCGCAGACCCGGTTGTGCCAGTGGTGGTTCCACAGGCGTTTGCAGCCCGGCACGCAAACGTAAGGCTGCATCTTTTTCAATCAGGACATGAACTTACGGATGTGCTGGAGCCGATGTGGGCCTTGGTCCGTCCCTTCCTGAAGCCGGTAAGACAAATGGCAGGGTAGTGGATATGAATTCTCTGTGCTAGACTCAGGGAGGCGCATTTTGTTCCGGGCGCTGACAGACTGTAACCCCGGAGGGGCCGGAGGTATCAAAAAAGTAGCCCGGAGCGGAAGGGCGGAGGCGTAGGTGTCGGAAGTACGGCCCACAACAGGAAGCAATCAAGTTCAACAGGTGGGAGAAGACCATCTCGCGCATCTGCTGCCGCCAGCACCGCCGCCGTTGTACGCGACTCTGATCCAGGGCATCAAGGACCTGATCCATCCTCCGAAGCTCCCGCCGCTGGAGATCACATCCAAGCCGGTGGAGGTGCCGGAGATGAAAGGGATGTACTCCGGCAACGAGTGGAAGGCCGGACTCATCTCCACCACGGTCAACGTGGGCATTATTGGATTACTCTTGCTGATTGGCACGAACGAAACGGTGCAGCAAGCGATCAAGGAGCAGGTGGTGTTGATCGCTCCGAGTCTGAAGCCGGCTCCTCGGATCCCTCCCAAGGAGCAACTCGCCCAGGGTGGCGGCGGACAGCGCACGAAACTCGAGGCCACCAAGGGCAATCCGCCCAAGGCGGCTCCGCGGCAATTCTTGCCCCCCACGATCACTCCGGTGGATAATCCAAAGTTGCCGATGACGCCCACCATCGTCGCCTCGGCCGATTTACCCTCGGTCGACTCTTCGAACCTGGGCGATCCGTTCGCGGGCCTTGGGATCCCCGGCGCGGGCACAGGTCTCGGAACCGGCATCGGTCCAGGCAAGGGCCCCGGCGTGGGGCCTGGATCGGGCGGTGGATTCGGCGGCGGCGCTTGCCGGCCCGGCGGCGGCGTGAGCCTCCCGGTGCCGACGTTCAAGCCCGAACCTGAGTACTCCGAAGAAGCGCGTAAGGCCAAGTATCAAGGAACGGTCATGCTGCAGATCGTCGTCGACGAGAAAGGCGTGCCCAAGGATATCCGCGTGCTCCGGAAGCTGGGACTCGGCCTGGACGAGAAAGCGATTGAAGCCGTTTCCAAATGGCGCTTCAAGCCCGGCATGAAGGATGGCAAGCCGGTTGCCGTCATCGCCACGATCGAAGTCAGCTTTCGTCTCCTGTAACCGCCAGGTTGACTACTCTGTCCTGCTTGGCACCCCTTGGGGGCCAATCTTGACCGTCTTTCAACGGAGCGGCCGCCCGGGGTCCGTTAGCGCAGCAGATCCCGGATCGTCGCCTTGCTCTCTACCGGCTTGGCCTTCGACCAATCGTGATACACGTGGCACTCCGAGCAATTCGCGCTTGCGGATGCTCCTGAAGCGCGGTGGCACTGCCGGCATGTCGCGATGCCCGGAAGCAGGATGTCCGCGGCCGCCTTACTCGCAGCGGCGGAGGCGTGGCATTCCGTGCACGTCACCAACTGGTGCGCGGCGTGATCGAAGCGCATCCGGCCCATCCAGTGCTGATTGATCTTCGCCTCGGGAATCTGCCTGCCCGCCGGCGTGTGGCACTCGATACAGGCCTTGCGCCACATCAGCGTCTCGGTGTCTTCCAGCGCTCGCCGGATCCATTCGGCGGCATTTCCGGCGGGGCCCGGACGCGGCGCTAGGATGCGCGGATCGAGCGGCGGCTCGATGATGTTCACATCGGCCGGATGTTCGGCGATATAGGCAGCCAGCGCCTCGCGCGCGAACGCCACGGCAACCTCCGGCTTGTCATGCGGCAGGACCGTGTCGACGCGCCGGTGGAACTCCAGGCGGTGGCAACGCTCGCAATGCTGCTCGAAGTTCGCCGTCGAAATATCCGGTTGCAGGCGGCCGTTGCTCACTTGCAGCGTATGGCAGGAAGCGCACGTGAGCTGCGCCGGCC
>CAZTKA010000018.1:12069-34210 GCA_964614015.1 uncultured Bordetella sp.
GCAATCCGGCCTTCATGTGAACCTCATGGCTAAACTTGACCGTGCCCGGGTCGGTGGCGCCGGCCTGGAGCAACGCGAACTCGGGGTGGCTCGCGTCGAAGCCTGTGATATTCGCCGCGACGTTCCGTTTGCCATCGCGTGTCTGAAGGCTGGCGTGGCACTGCGTGCATCCCGCATCGCTGGTCGCGGCCAGGCGGTCCGCGCCGCGATGCTCCACGTGGCAACTCATGCAGGCGGGTGCGGACGTCTGCCGCTCGTTGTGGGCCGGACCGTCATGGCAGCTCAGGCAGGCCTGCTCGGAGGTCTTGCGGCCGAAGGCCGCCGGAGCCGCGTGGCAGGCCGTGCAACTTGCCGCAAGGAGCTGGTGCGGCCGCGACAAAGGCCCCGCGTTAAACACGCCGCCCGAGCCCGCGATGCTCGATCCAACCCAAGCCAGTCCGATCACGGACAAGGCGAGCGACAAGATCCGCCGCCAGCGCGGGATCGGATAGAGCCGCTTGAAATACTCGCGGTCGATGCGCTGCGAGAGTTTCTTGGTTGAACGGATGCGGCCGGTCATGCGGTCAATAGCGCAACGCCATGATGGCGTGCACTCCTCCCAGGATCAACAGCACGATGGACAGCGGCACATGCACCAGCAGCCAGGCGTGCAGGAAGTGATAGAGCCGCCGCTGGCGGTTCAACTGGCGGTTCTCCTCGCAGATGCTTTCCAGCTGGTCCAGCACGCCGCGAAACGACGCCGGACTCATCGCCCGCAGCGGCTCGAGCAGGCCGGGCGCCGGATTTTCCAGGAACGGGCGCACGCGGGTCGCATACAGTTCGCGGAAGCGGACCTTGTCTTCGTGTTCCTCCTCGATCCGCGCGGCCTCGGCCACCAGTTCGTCAGCTTCCTCGCGCAGTTGCGCGCGGACGTGCGGGATCTCTTCGTAGATTGTTTCGAGCGGCACCTCCGCGGTCAGCACGGCCGGAAGGTAATGCTGCAACAGCGCGCCCGCAATCCCGCTGCCGGTCACAATAAAGAACAGCGCCATCAGCACGCCAGTCAGCGGGCCGCGGAACGCGAAACCGCCATGGAACAGGATCAAGGCGAGGCTCAGCAGCCCGAGCCACAAATGCCCGCGCATCCAGGTCTGCGCGCGGCCGATGCGCCAGGTGGGCACCTTCTTGCGCGCTCCCAGCAGTCCGGCGAACAGCATGAGCGCATAGCCGGCGATGCCGAACGCGAGCCCGATTGCCGATCCGCCGCGCGGCCCTCCGGGTGTCTCCGCTGCGTAGACTGCGTACGCTACGGCGGAAGCGACGAGCGCCACGGTCGTCGCCATCATCCAGGGGCGATGCGTCGAATCGATTCTCATCGGCGCTCCACTGGAATCAGAAGTCCGGCGTTGGCGGCCTTGCCGACCAGGTCGCGGAAGAAGGTGTTCGGTTCCACGCGATGCGCGGCGTCATGCGGGCAGGCATAGACGCACGTTGGCTCGGCGTGCTCCGTGCACAGATCGCAGGAAGTAGCCTTGTGCTTGGTCACGGCGATCTGGCGTCCGGGCGAATCGGCACTGTCGGCCATCACCTGGAAGGGGTGCATGCTGATATTGCCATAGGGGCAGTTGCGCGCGCACAGCCCGCAGCCGATACACCAATCCTCGATGATCACTTCGAGCGAATTGCGCCGCCGGATGGAGCCGACCGGGCAGCCCACCATGCACAGCGGGTCGCGGCACTGGCGGCAGGAGGTCGCCACGAGATATTTGCCGAAGCGCAGCCCTTCGCGGATCAGGCGTGTCACGCCGTCGTGCGCATCGGCGCAGGCGCGCGTGCAATTGTCGCAGCGCGTGCACTTTTCGAGATCGAGCACCAGCAGACTCTGCGCTTCCATCAAGCCCTGCGTCAGGAACTGGCTCAGGGGAACGTGGGTTTCGGCCGCCAGGCGCCTGCGGTTCTCCTCGGCGTGCTTTGCGGCCACCGCCTCGAGCTGCCGGCGGACGTCCGGAAACTGCTGGACCATGCGATGAAAATCCTCCGCGTGGATGCGGACGACTTCCACGTGATCCAGCGCCGTGCACGTAGCCGTGCGGCGTCCTTCGCCCAACAGACCCATCTCGCCGAAGTAGCCGCCGCGTCCGAGATAGGCCAACACCAGTTCGTCTCCGGCGTACCGCTCAGTGACTTTCACGAATCCGATGCGGATGAGATAAAAGGCATCCGCCAGATCGCCCTGGCGCACGATCACGTCGCCCTTGTTGTAACGGATCAGATCGACGTTGTTGCGCAAGGACTCGATGAATTCGGGCGTCAGCGGCTGGAACATCGGCACGCTGCGCAGGTGATCCTCGAGGGCGCGCTTCTTGTAGTTGGCCTCCAACTGCGCCTTCAGCGTCTTGTTGCGCTGCATGATATCGAGGACATTGCGCAGCATTTCCAGCATCACGCAATCCGTCGACGCACGCACGGTGGCCGAGCGCGGGTACAGGCTCATGCACGTCATCTCGCCGAACAAGTCGCCGGCGCGGAGTTCGGCCACGGGGTTGTCGTAGGCAAGATCGACGGAGGCGTCAATCGGGATGCTGCGGCGCTCGCCTTCACCTTCGCGCCTCTCCTCGCGGCGTCCCGTGAGGCGGCTGGCCAGGCGGCTGAAGAATCCGGCTGCGCCTCCGGTCGATTTCACGTGCGCCATCGGCGCGGAAAGGAACACCTGTGCGCTGCCCTCGAGAATATAGAACGCGGTCGAGCCGTACTCGCCTTCACGGCAGATGATTTCGCCTTTGCGGAAGCGCCGCTTCACGACGGCGTTTCTGTTGCGCTCCAGGAAGGTGCCCGAGACTTTCTCGAAATATGGCAGCGCCAGCAGCGCTTCCACGTCCACGGGCTCGCCGTGCGGCAGCACGGTCTCGACCACGGTCTTGTTGGTGAGCGCGCCGGTGGGACAACTCACCATGCACTCGCCGCAGGAAACGCAGGAGGAGTTGCCCATCGGATCGTTCAGGTCGAAGGCGATTCCCGTCCAAAAACCCTTGCCGTGGCGGCCGAGAACGTTGTTGTTTCTGATCTCGCCGCACCCGCGGATGCAGCGGTCGCACAGGATGCAGGCTTCGTGATCCACGGCGATCACCAGCGAGCTGTCGTCCTGCCCGCGCGGGGAAAGGCGCCGCGGGAAACGCGGCGTGCCAATGCCTTCCCTCCGCGCGAGCGTTTCCAGTTCGCAATCGCCCGAGCGCTGCTGGCGGGCGCACGGGCTGGGATGATCCGCCAGTAACATCTCCACCAGCGTCCGCCGCGCGCCCTGCACCTTCGGCGAATTGGTCAAGACAGCCATGCCATTCTCGGCCGGACGCCCGCAGGAAGCAGTGAGCACGCGTCCGCCCGCCTCGACCACGCATATCCGGCAGACCCCTACGGGAGTTTCGTTCTGCTGGTGGCACAGCGTGGGAATCGCGATGCCGTTCATGCGCGCCGCGTCGAACACGGTTGTCCCCGCGGGAACGGTGACTTGCCGGCCGTCGATGGTCAGCGTGACATCGCTCATCCGGCTGCCTCCGGAACGCGCGCCGGCGGCATCGAACAGACGCCCGCAAGACAGCGCTTGCCTAAGACGTGGTCTTCCACTTCCTCGCGAAAGTGCGTCAGTACGGACGTGATCGGCATGTGCGCAAACTGCCCGAGCCCGCAAATCGAGGCCAACTTCATCGCCTCCGCCAACTCGTCCACCAGCGCTAGTTCCGCCGCTGTCCCCTTGCCTTGCGTCCAGCCGGTCAGAATGTCCACCAGTTTCTGCGTGCCCATCCGGCAGGGGACGCATTTGCCGCAGGATTCGTTGCGGAAGAATTCAACCGCGTTGAGCGCCATGTCCAGCATGCAGCGGTCTTCGGAGCATACAACAATCGCGCCCGAGCCAAGCATGGACCCGGCCGCGGCCATCGATTTGAAATCCAGGCGCGAATCGGCCATCGACGCCGGCAAGTATCCCGATGACGGCCCCGAAGGCGCCCAGGCTTTGAACCGTTTGCCGTCGCGAACGCCGCCCGCCAGCCCCAGAATCACGTCGCGCGCGGGCGTGCCCATGGGGATCAGGAACACGCCGGGATTCACCACGTCTCCGCTCACGCCGACGAACTTCAATCCGGCAGCGCCTCCGGCGCCCTGCGCTTTGAACCAGTCGACGCCGTTCACCAGAATCTGCGGAACGTTCGCGAATGTCTCCACGTTGTTCAAGGCCGTCGGCTTGTTCCACAGGCCGCCTGTGACCGGGAACGGAGGCTTGTTGCGCGGCTCGGCGCGCTTGCCCTCAATGGCTTCGATCAGCGCGGTCTCCTCTCCACAAATGTAGCCGCCCGGGCTTACGAAAACTTCGAGATGAAACGTCAATCCCGAGCCTAAAATGTTGTCGCCCAGCAAACCTTCCTGGTAGCAGCGGCGGATCTCTTCCTCGATGATGCGCTGCTGCGGCACGTATTCGTGGCGGATATAGAAGACGCCCTGTTTGGCTCCGGTCACCAGGCCGGCGAGGATCATGCCTTCCACAACCAGGTGCGGAAGGTGGTGCATGATGAAGCGGTCCTTGATGGTGCCGGGCTCGCTTTCATCCGCATTGCAGATCACGTACTTCACATCGCCGGGAGCGTTGCGCACCGCCTCCCACTTCATTCCGGCCGGGAATCCCGCGCCGCCCATGCCTGGCAACCCCGCGGCTTTCAACTGCTCGATCACACCTTCGAAATCACGCGAGGCGATCAAGCCGCGCACCGCGCCGTAGCGGGCGCCGCCGCGATACGGATCCGCCGCCAGACCCGTCTGGGCGGGCTCGGGAGGAAGCTCGGGCAGGGGCCGGCCGCCGAGCGCGGTCAACACCAGAGCCTCGGCCTGCACGGCCGTCACATCGCGGTAAGAGCGGTCATTGATCGCGACAGCGGGCGCGCCGTCGCACTGGCCCAGGCAGGAGACCTTCCTCACGGAGACCGAGGATTCGCCCATGCCTTGAAATCGCTGCGTCAGTCCGATCCGCAACTCATCCGCGCCCCGCACATGGCAGGCCATATCTGTGCAAACATGGACGCACACTTTCGGAGGAGGCTGCAAGTGGAAATGCGGATAGAAGCTGGCGACGCCGTGAATCCGGTAGAGCGGCGTATCGGTCCGCTCGCTCATCGCGCGGAGCTGATCTGCCGGCAGGTAACCGAACCGGTCCTGGATCTCGCGCAACTGGTCGAAGATCTCGCTTCGAGGACTCTTCACGGCAATGAGTTTGATTATAGAATAGGAAACTTGATGCGGTCACTACGATTTTTCGCTTTCGCCACATTTCTTTCCGTGGTTGCGACAGCCGCCGATCCGCCGAAGTACACGGGGCCGGGATCGTGCAGTTCGCCGAGCTGCCACGGAGCTGTGCAGCCTCGCGCCACCACATCCGTCCAGCAGAATGAATACAGCACGTGGGTAATTCAGGACAAGCATGCTCAGGCGTTCGCCGTATTGTCGAATCCGGTTTCCGTGCGGATCGCCAGGATTCTCGGCCTCCCGAGCGCGGCCACGGCTCCGCGGTGTTTGGCCTGTCATTCCCTGAATCCGCCCGAATCCGAACGCGCCCGCATGTTCGATACCTCCGACGGCGTGAGCTGCGAGAGTTGCCACGGCCCGGCGTCCAACTGGCTGGGCCCACACACGACGCGTGAGTGGACTCATCAGCAATCCGTGGAAGCCGGCATGACCGATTTGCGCGATCTGAGCAGCCGCACACGGCAATGCCTCACCTGCCACCTGGGCGCCGCGGACAAGGCTGTCGACCACGAACTGATCGCCGCCGGCCATCCAGACCTTTACTTCGAGCTGGCCTCCTTCTCAGCGGTCATGCCGCGCCACTGGAAACCGAAGCCCGACGCCGGCGCCTGGGACGAAGTGAAGCAACTGGCCGTAGGACAGGCGGCGCAACTGCGCGAGCATTTGGCGCGCCTTTCGCGGAACGCGACCACCGGCGTCTGGCCCGAGTACGCCGAGCTGGATTGTTTCGCCTGCCACCACAGTTTGGTTTCAGCCCGCGACAGCTGGCAGCAGGAGCGCGGATATCCGAACCGGAAACCCGGCAATCCGCCCTGGAACATCTCGCGCTTCGTTGTGCTCCGGCACATTGCCCGTGAGTTCGACAGCAATGCCGCGCAACAATTGGAGGCGGCCATCAATTCTCTCTACGCGTTGGTGAGCGCGGTCGGCAATGACCGGACGCGCGTGGCGGCCGAGGCTACCCGCATCGGCGGCCTGGCTGCGCAGCTGGAAACGCGCGTGAAGGCGGGAACCTTCGACGCCGCGCTGACGCGCCGCCTGATGAAGAATATCGCGGGCGACGGCGAGTATATCTCGATGCAAGGCGAGCGAGCCGCCGAGCAGGCGGCCATGGCTCTCGATTCGCTGTTCGTGACGTACTCGCGCAATGTCACCGTCAGCAACGCCGCGCAGGTGCGCGCCGCGATCCAGAATCTGTTCAAACAAGTGGAGAATCCGTCCGCTTACAACGCCTTCAATTTCGCGCGCGAGATGGGAGCTCTCAATGGCCTATTGCCGTAGGGCGCGAATACTACTGTTGTTCGTGTTGCTATTTGCGTCGGTCGCCTTAACGCAGTATCCGGACTTCCCATACCCCGGCTATCCGGAGTTTCCGTTTCCGTTCCCTGAGTTTCCATATCCCGACTACCCGTATCCTGAGTATCCGGCTGAATCGGCTCCAGAGCCGGTGGTGTCCGAGCCCGTTCATGCGGAGCCCGTGGCGGAAGAAGCCCAGACGGAATCCCCTGCTGTTCCTGAGGCCGCGGAGCCGGAGTTCGCCCCTACCACTGAAGCCGTACAAGAAGGCAGCGCACGCGCGGCGGAGGAGCTTCCCAGGACGCTGATCACCGGGCCCATTCTGACGGCCGATGACGTGCGCCGGATTGTGGAGGCCGCGGCGAAATCGGCCAGCAACAACTCCATGGTGATCGCCGTGACCGACCGGCAAGGCGACATTCTCGCGGTGTTCCGCAAACCGGATGCTCCGGCGAAAGCAATCGCCAACTTCAGCCAGGAAGTGGACGTGAACGAACTGGCAGTGGCGCTGGCGCGTACGGCGGCGTTCTTCAGCAACGGGCAGGCTCCGCTCTCTTCCCGCACGGTGCGCTTCATCAGCGGCATTCATTTTCCGCCCGGCATTTCCTTCACCGGCAACGCGGCGCTGTACGGCATCGAGAACACCAATCGCGGATGCATCATCGGCGCGGATTACGCTCCGGGCCTGGCGGTGCCGCCCGCCCGTTCTATCGATGGGACGCGTACCGGACTCGGGATCATTACCGGCAAAAAGGATTTGTTCGATAGCGACCCGGACGCTGTGAATCCCGGCGGCGTGCCTTTGTACAAAGAAGGCGAGCTGGTCGGCGGCATCGGCGTCGCGGGGGTCCCGCCGCAGGTGGCCGAGTACGCGGCGTTCATCGGCGCGGTCAGCACGGGGTTCGGCCCCACCTCGATTGCCGCGCCCGGCGTCGTTTTCATTGACGGCATCGCATTGCCGTTCGTCGATCAGCAGACCGCGCCGGATGGCATCGCCATGGGCACGGCGGAGGGAACGTATGTGGTCGAGCCCCGCACGGCTCCCGGCTCGGCCCCGGAAGGCGATCTGGTGATCCCGCGCGCCGGTCCCGTAGGCGGGCTGACGCAAGCGGAAGTGCGCCAGATTATCGATCGCGCCATCGCCGCGTCGAACCAGACCCGCGCCGTGATTCGCCTGCCGCTTGGTTCCAAGGCGCGCATGGTGATCGCCATTGCGGATTTGGATGGCAAGATTTTGGCCCTGCATCGCATGAAGGACACGACGTTTTTCAGCGTGGATGTGGCGCTGGCCAAGGCGCGCAACGTAATTTACTTCAGCAGTGAGGGCCGTGCGGTCAACGACCTTCCTGGCGTGCCGCGCGGAACCGCCGTGACGAACCGCACGATCAGTTACGGGGCGCAGCCTTTCTTCCCGCCGGGCCTCGATTACACCAAGCCGGGTCCGTTTTTTGAGCTGTACAAATTCGACACACAAAACCCGTGCACGCAGGGCGCACAGCCGCCGAGCGGCGCGGTCGAGGCGCTGCCGGGATTATCCAAGTTCCGGGCGGCGGCCGAAGAGAGCATGGACGCCGCAGAATCCGCGACAAAAACGGCGGTTGCCGCAGACGCGGAGCGCGCGGCCGATTTGCCTCCGAATCCCCAGAACGGGATTGTATTCTTCCCCGGAGCTCTGCCTCTTTACAAGAACGGCGTGCTGGCCGGCGGCCTGGGCGTCAGCGGCGATGGCGTCGAACAGGACGACTACGTCAGCGCCCAAGCAGCGCTCGGATTCGAGCCGCCGCCGGAAAAGCGCGCCGACCGCGTGTTCATCGACGGCGTCCGGCTGCCGTACCTGAAGTTCCCGCGCAACCCGACGCAGTAACCGAAGTTAGAAACTCACCTGCACGCTCATCTGCATCTGCCGCGGCGTCTCGGCCAGAGGGCTCACCGCCGGAAATCCACTCGACCGCCCCGTACGTCCATAACGCGCGATGCCAAAGCTCTGGCTGGCGAGCACTGTATCCGGCGCGCCCAGGTTCGCATGATTCAGCAGATTGAACACATCCGTGCGGAATTGCAGCCGTCCCGATTCCCCCAACCAGCGCAACCCAAAAGACCGGGCCAGGGAAAAATCCACGTTATAGAAGCCCGGACCCGCGAACGCATTGCGCCCGAGGCTCCCCAATCCGCCTTCGGCCGCGCGGAACGCCTGCGGGTTCAGCAGCCGCTGCCCCCCGGGTACCGGGACGGGATTCGCCAGCACGGCATTCGAAGGATCGATCAGGTCGGGACGATTGTTCAGAATCACTCCCTGCCCGGCGCCCGCGAAGGCTGACGGCCCGATCAGCGTGTATGGGAATCCCGAGCGAAACGCCGCGATGCCCGCCACCAGCCAGTTCCGCGTCAGGATCGAAAGCCCGCTTCCCGCCGCGGGGTCGGGGATGTTGTACGTGTAAAAGAACACCAGGTTGTGGCGCTGGTCGAAATCCGAGTTCCCCCGATCGGCCTGCCTATCGAACTGGCGTGAGAAAGCGGCGCGCCCGCTCGTGGGCGCCGCCGTCTGAATGCTCGTGAACGTCAGATTGAAGAAGTCACCCGCGAGAGGTTCGCTCTGATTGTCAATCGCGTGCGAATACGTATAAGCGACGTGCAAGGTGTTGCGCCGTCCCTGAAACCGCAGCACGCCGCTCAGGGCGTTGTAATCCGAGAAGCCCGCGTCCGTTCGGTAGGCGACATCCGGCAAGGCCGGATTGTAACGCCCCTGCGCGGTGCTGAAATCGCGGTTGATCACGTCGGTGGCAATCAGCCGCCGGCCCCAGGAACCGAGGGCGTTAATCTCCAGCGTCAGGCGCTGCGCCAATCTCTGCTGCAGGCCGGCGAAGTAGCTGTGAACGCGCCCATTCTTGAGATTCGGATCCATCAGCGTCACCGTCGGGAAGTTGGCGTTGAGCGTCTGCCCCTGGAAAGTCTTCAAAACCTCCAGCGCCGGCCCCGTGTAGTTGGTGGCCGTAGTGGACGATAACGCCAGCAGCGGCAGGATCACATCGTTGCTGCGGGAGTTCTGCCATAAGTTGTCGAACGGCCGGTCATAGAAGATGCCGTAGGAGGCGCGCAGGAGCGTGCGTCCCGAGCCGAACAGATCATAGGAAGCGCCCGCCCGGACCGCCCAATTCCGGTTGTCGGCGCCGTACAGCTCCTGCTTGCCGGAGCTCGTGGAGAGGCGCGCTCCGGTCAACTGCTCGGCCAGCGTCGCGCCCGGGCCCAACACCACCAGGGCGTCCTTGATGCCGCCGGTATTCGTCGGCGCTCCGAAGAACTCGTAGCGGAGGCCGAAATTCACAGTCAGACGCCGCGCGAGCCGCAAAGTATCCTGCACGAATCCGAAGTATTGTTGGTAGCGGTAATCGCGGTTTGAGTCCGGCTGCTGGATTGCAGGCAGTGTGCTGCGCCGGATCGCCGCGCGCACGAACGCCGGCCGGTCCAACGCGAAATTCAGGATGTTCGAAAACGTGTATTGCGGCTCGCGTCCCGCGCTGAGGAGTCCCTCGGAGAACCGCAGCAAAGCTCCGCCGCCCGCCGTGATCCGGTTGGGTCCGGCCGACCAGGCGAAGTTCTCCAAGAGCTCCGCCGTACGGTTGCGGTTCTTGTATTCGTAAAACGCCAAACTGCCCGGCAGCATGGTGCCGTCGCTTGAAACCAGCGTCGGGATTTCCGGATGCGGGCGGTTCCAGAACAAATCGTCGTCGCTGTAGGCGGCGCGGAAATCGCTGATCAAGTTCGCCGAAAACGTATGCACGTACGATCCGGATAATCGCCACGTGTTTTGGTGCAGTGCGGAACTGAAGTCGGTGTAGGGCGACCAGATGAAATCGGGACGCGTGAGGCGCGCAAGCAGCAGGCTGCCGGTGAATTGGTCGCGCCGCGCCTGGTAGTCCACACGCTCCACCGCGACGATCCGGTTCACGGAAACCGGTGGCGCTAACTCCAACTGCCCGGTCAGGCCCGCGCCGCCGACGGCTGGGGGAGCGTAGCGGTCCAGCAACGTCCGCGATTGGCGGCCCAGCGGCGCGAACTGCTGAAACACGGGCAAGTTCGGGAACGTGAACACCTGCGGGTCTTGCCTGCCGCGGCTGCGGAAGTGCTCAAAGGAACTCGAGAAAAAGAGTCTGTCGCGCACCACCGGCCCGCCCACCCAGTAGCCCGGCTGGGTTTCCTTGTAACCGGCACGCTCGCGCCCGGCCGCGTTTTGCTGAAATCCGTTCGCATTCAGAATTTCGTTCTTCAAGTACAGGTAGGCGGTGCCGTGAAAACCGTTCATGCCGGCGCGGGTGATCGCGTTGGCCAAGTATCCCGAGGTGCGCCCGTATTCGGCCGAAAAGTTGTTCGTCGAGACGCGATACTCTTGGATGGCCTGGGGTGCCACCGGAACCAGAGGACCCGTGATCAGGTAGTTGTTGTTCTCCAGGCCGTCTAGCAGGAAGTTGGAGGCCGAGGGACGCTGGCCGTTCGCGGCGAGCCCCAGGCCGCGGGCCGTGGCGCCATCGGAGGATACACCGGGCTGCGTCACCAGTGTGGTGTAAACGTCACGGCCCGCCAGCGGCAGGTCCGTGATATCGGAGGAACGGATCACTTGCGAAACGGTGGATTCCAACGGACTTCGCCGCCCGCGGTTCGCTTCGAAGGATCCGGTGCGCGTGGCGTCCACGTCAGGCCCAAAAAAAGTCACGATGGTGCGGGAACCCGGCAAGAACACGCTCTTGTACTGGCCCGCCTCCCACACGTCCGTCAGAGGGCGCAGCCGGAAACTCAAATCGAGCCGCGAGGCGACCGCGAGCTCCACTTCCTGCACTTCCTGGGCCTGGTATCCCATCGCTTCCACCCGCAGCCGGTACTGGCCGGGCGAAAGCTGCGGCAGCGCATAGTAGCCTTTCGAGTCGCTGATGGATTGGCCGCGCGCCGTGCTGGTGTTGCCCGTGAACCGCACGCTCGCGCCTGCAACCGGCAGCCCGGTGACGGAATTCACCAGCCTCCCGGAAATCACCCCCTGCGTGGTCTGCCCGGCAGCAACCGCAGCGAAACAAACGGCAGTCAGCAGCAGTGTCCCGGCTCGTCGCATTCTGACTTCTGACGCTTGACTCCTTTCTCTTGTATGATGCAGGGTAGCATGAACCAGCGTGTGCGTCGGGGCGTCATCGCTGCGATGATCGCGTTCGGAGCTGTGGCTGTCGCGGTTCCTCTGAACGACGTGCAGTTTTTCCGCACGCTGAATCTCAAGGTGCTGGATTCGCACTTCGCCGTCCGCGGCCAGCGCCCCACCGGCGACATCGTACTGATCCTGACGGACCAGAAGGCTCTTGATTCCTTCCCCGAGCTCCAGCTGTTCTGGCACCGCCACTATGCCGAAGCCATACGGGCGGCTGGCGATGGCGGCGCCAAAGTCATCGGCCTCGACCTGTCTTTTGGCATTCCCGTGGAAAAATGGGAGCCGGATCTGGATCACGTGCTGGCGGCAGCGGTGGCCTCTTCGCCGGTTCCCGTCGTGCTCGCTTATGTTCCGGAGCACAACAGCAATCCGGAAAGCTTGCGCGTGCCGGTCAACATCCTCTCGGCTGGCTTGGGATTGGCGGCCTTCCCAAATCTGACCGACGACGCCGATCAGTTCATCCGCCGCCAGGAGTTGTTGGAAGCGCCGTCCCCCACCGGCGAGCCGCCCGCGCGGTCCATGGCGCTGCGCGTCGCCGAGTTGTACGCCGGAGAGGACGCGACGTTCGAAAACGGCCGCCTGACCCTCAAAGGCGGCGAAATTCCGATCGATGCGAACCGGTCCATCTACATCAACTACGCCGGAGGCCCGGGCACATTCCCGCACGTCTCCATTGCGGACGTCGAAAGCGCCGCCGCGCGCGGCGATCGCGATCAATTGCGGCGGTGGTTTGAGAACCAGATCGTTCTGCTCGGCAGCGACGCGAAAGGGGATAGTTACCCCACGCCTTTCTACAGCCTCTTCAGCGGCGCGCGCTGGACAACGCCTGGAGTCGAGATCCACGCCAGCACGGTGAATACGCTGCTTAGCCGCGAGTTCATCGTTCCCGCGCCCGAATGGGCGCGGATCGCCGGAATGCTGGCGGCGACGCTGGCCACTGTCGCAGCCGCGGTCTCGCTTCCGGTTGCGCCGGCCGCCGGCGGGCTGCTGGGTATCGGGTTGATGGTCGCGCTGGTGACGCACCTGCTCTTCCGCGGTGGCCTGATCCTGTCGAGCTCCGAGATCATGGTGGCCGCCAATATCGCCCTGATCGGCGCGATCGTCTACCGCTTCTCCAGCGCCGAGCGGCGCGGCGCGATCTTCCACCAAGCCGTATCCCTGTTCGTTTCCAGGAAAGTCGCAGCGTCTCTCGAGCACTCCAAGGGAGTCAAGCTTTCCAGCCGGCGCGAGGTGGTCACGATCCTGTTCACCGATATCCGCGGCTTTACCGCCTACAGCGAACAAGTCTGCGAGGAGCAGGGCCCGGAAGTTCTGGTGCTGGCGCTGAATCAGTACCTGGCGACCATGGCGTCCCTCATCGTGGCCTTCGGCGGGCACGTGAACAAGTTCATCGGCGACGGCATTCTGGCCGTCTTTGCCGATGACGACGAAGGGGCCAAGCCGGGCGATCACGCTCTGCGCGCTGTCCAGTGCGCAACCCGGATCGTGAATGTTCCCGGAGAATTCCAGACCGGAGCGGGTCTGCATACCGGCGTCGCCGTCCTGGGCAACGTTGGCAGCACGGACAAGATGGAATACACGGTGCTGGGCGATACGGTAAACTTGGCTTCACGGCTGGAAAGTTTGAACAAGGAGCATAAGACCAAACTGCTGATGAGCGAGACGACCCAACAGGCTCTCAACGGGGCGGTGAAGACCACCCACCTTGGGACTGTGCCGGTCCGCGGCAAGACCGCGCCCATCAACGTGTACACGGTCAGCTCGCTGGTGGAAGAGGCCGTGCATGCGTAGCGCCGTGCTTCTTTGCCTGTTGCCCGCGTTTGTTCTCGCGGCGGTTCCCGAGGACCCAGTCGGGCTGGTGCTCAACCCGGGCGGCGGCCAGTTGCTGCGGGCCGATGCGGAGACGCCTCTGGCAGCGCGCGCTGGCGACCTTTTGTTTTCCGGCGACGGCTTGCGCACATCCAACGCCGCGGCGTCCTTCCTGTTCTGCCCCGCGCGCACGGTGCAAACGCTGAGCGCTTCCGGCGAGGTTCGCCTGGATGAGAAGCGTCCCAAGGTCCGCAGCGGGACCATTTCGGAGACGCCCGCGCGGGCTTGCACGCTGCCGAAGGCGTTGCGCGTGGCCGCGGCCAGTCAGCAGCATTACGGCGTCACCATGACGCGCGGCGTGGCCGGCGAAATTCAACCGGTCCCGCGCGCCCAGTTGCCCGCCGATGTGCAGGCCGAGATTGCTCCCTTCGACGCTCTCCTCGCTACCGTTCCGAATGACGAAGCCGCCCTGCTGGGCGCGGCGAGCCTGTTTGAAGCGCGCAACCTTCCCGCGAACGCTCTGGAAATGTATTACCGGTTGCGCGCAACCTGGCCGGACGCGCCCTGGCTGAAGAGCAAGATTTTCGACCTGGAGCAGGAAGCCGCCGCGCAGCAAGCCGCTGCCGCCGCCGCCGGAGCCGGGGGCCAGACCTATGCTCTGCTAATCGGCGTATCGAAGTACCAGCGTCCCGAGCTGTCCCTGCAATTCGCGCACGCCGACGCGCTCACGTTTGCGCAACTGCTGCAAAGCCCGCGCGGCGGCGCGATTCCCGCCGGCAACGTCCTGACGCTGACGGACGAAAAGGCGACCACCGGCGCAGTGCGCAACGGATTCCAGGATTTCCTCAAGCGCCGCGCCACGACGAACGACACCGTGATCATATTGGTGGCAGGCCACGGCACGGTCGAAATCCCGGGCAGCCGCAACGCGTTCATCCTCACCTATGATTCCGATCCGCAGGATCTCACCAGCACCGCGCTTCCGATGGCCGAGCTGCAGGCGCTGTTCGAAGAGCAGCTTTCCAAGGTCGGCCGGGTGTTGCTGTTCGTCGATGTGTGCAAGGCCGGCAGGATCGGGACCATCCAGAACACGACGGTGAACTCGAACGTGCAGCAATTGGGCGACATTCAAGGCGACCTGTTCGGGCTGCTGGCCAGCCGCCCGCGCGAAGTGTCCTTTGAGGGGCCACAGTTCGGCGGCGGGCATGGTGCCTTCAGTTATTACGTGATGAAGGGCATGGAAGGCGGCGCGGATTCGGACGGCAACAAGGTCGTAACCGCGAGCGAGCTGATCGATTATGTCAGCGAGCAAGTTCCCAACGCGACCAACAACCGTCAGCACCCGCGCGAGTTCGGCGTCTACGACAACAGCATGCGCTTGTCCACGATCGATCAGCCCGGAATCAACTTGGCGCGCACCTCGCCGCCGATGATCGACCCCCGCACCGGCGAGCCTCTGTATCTGGCGCAAAATCCGCCCGGCCCGCTGTCTTCGCAAGCCGCGCAGAGCCTCGAGCGCTTCAATCAGGCCATCGCCGCCGGCCGCATTCTTCCCGACCAACCGGACAACGCCTTCACGGCGTTGCAGACGCTCGAAGGCCAGCTCACGCCGGAGCGTTTCCAGCAGACTCAGAACCAGCTCCGCGTGGCTCTGGAGGACGCCGCGCAGGCCGTACTGCTGAAGTACCTGCAAGGCGATCAGACGCCGCCCGTGCGCGACGATTTCGTGCAGGCGGCCCGCTACATGGAAGCCGCGCGAATGCTGACCCGCGAGTCGTTATATCTCGAAGCCCGCGACAACTTCTTCAACGGACGCGCTCTGCTGTTCGATAAACGCTTCACGGCCGCCGCGCCAATGTTGGAACACGCGGTGCGCCTCGATCCCGGCGCTGCGTATTCCTACAACGCGCTGGGCATCGCGTATCTGGAGCAGGCGCGCTTTGAGGAAGCCATCCCCGCATTTCGCGACGCCTCGCAGCGCGCGCAGCACTGGTCGTATCCTCTGCACAACCTGGCGCTGTCGTATGTCGAAACGGGCGACTACGACTCGGCGATTCGCGCCTATCAGAAGGCCATCGAGCTGGCGCCCGGTTACAGCTACCTGGCGTACAACCTGGGCTTCGTCTATCAGCGCATGAACCGCTTCAAGGACGCCGAGAAGCAGTATCGCATCGCAATGCGCCTTGCTCCGGACGCGGCCGAGCCGTACAACGCCATCGGCGCCTTGCGCGCCGCCAGCAACCAGCCCGCCGAGGCCGAGCGATATTATCGGGACGCGCTGCGGCGCAATTCCGGCCTGCTGGCCGCGCGTCATAATCTGGGCGTGCTGCTGGCAGGACAGCCCAACCGCCGCATGGAAGGCATCGCGCTGCTGCGCGAGAATCTGCAGCGCTCGCCGGATTTCACCGCGTCGCGCCTGAGCCTGGCCGAGGCCTTGGAATCCGCGGGCGATCTGCCGGGAGCGATCGGCGAATACCGCCAGGTGCTTGCGGCCAATCCGAATTACGTCGCCGCGCGGATCGCCCTGGCTCGCTTGCTGGTGGCCTCCGGCAACGCAGAGGCTGGAGCCGCCGAGGCGCAGCAGGCGCTCACTGCGAGTCCCGGCTACTTCGGCGCGTATGAAGTGTTGGGCGATGCCGAAGCCGCCCGCGGCCGCAGCGCGGAAGCGCGCGCCGCGTATCAATCCGCGCTCGATCAGCAGCCCGAGCGCGCCGACCGCAAGCGCATCGAGGACAAGCGCGACCGGATCCGGTAAGCCTTCATTCGCGTTTGTTCGCGGCCCGCTCCAGATTCTGCGCCGCCCGCGCCTTCGCCAGCTCCTCAAACACGCTCCCGAAGGCCGGCACACTGGACTTGAGCAAGTGAAAATCCCCGCGCGGGATCAGCAGCACATCGGTCGCGACCGTCGCCTTGACCGTCGCGCTGCGGCTGACGTTGCCGAGCACGGCCATCTCGCCGAAATAGTCGCCTGCGCCCAGATCCGCCAGATGCTGCGGCTCTCCTCCCGGAACCTCGCGCAACACCGCGCACTGACCCTTCTCGATGATATAGACGTTGTCGCCCAAGTCCCCTTGGTTGAAGATCGTCTCGCCGGCATCAAAATGCTGGCGCGTGATGCCGGATTCGCGCACCGCCTTGATCTGGACCAGGTCCGGTTCAAACAACAGCGCCACCAGCCAGTCCAGCCCGATGCGCACCTTGCGGTTCAGCCCCGGCATCTTCATCAGATAGATGAAGCGCCACAGCAGCCACGCGAAAAATCCGGAAACCCGCAGGCCCAAAATATCCGCAATGGCGGAGTAATGCCCCAGCGACGCAAGCTTCCCCAGCCCCTCGAACGCGAAGCCGCGCGCTTGCCCGCCGCGCATCGCCGCCACGATGTTCTCCGCCACCAGTTCCGCGGCGCGCGTGGCATGCTGCGCCGTGGGCGGAACCGGATGGCCCGCCGCCGTATTCACGGCCGCGCAATCGCCCACGGCCCAGACTTGCCCTTCGTACCCTTCGAGCTCCAAATTGCTGTTGGCGACCAGGCGGCCTTTGTCCTTCTTGCAGTCGAGCTTGGCGAGCACGGCAGGCGGCCCGCTCGGAACCGTCGAAGCCAGTGTCTTGCAGAGAATCTCCTTGCCCGACTTCAGCACCGCCTTCTCGGAAGTCGCCGCCGTGACGCGGTCATTCGGGACAATCTCAACGCCCCTTCTGGTGAGGATCTTCTCAGCGAAGATCGCCAGCCGCTGATCCATCTCCGGAAGAATGTGGTCCTTGGGATGGACCAGAACGCAGCGCACCGGCTCATTGCGCAGGCGCGGATAATTCGACTTCACGCGATGCACGAAATCGTTGAGCTCGGCCATCAGCTCGACGCCCGAGAATCCGCCGCCTGCCACCACGAACGTCAGCAGCTTCTTGCGCATCGCCGGGTCGGCTTCGACATCGGCCTCCTCCAGCACCTGAATCAAGTGATTCCGCAGCGCGAGCGCGTCAGCCAGCGTGCGGAAAGGCTTGCCGTGCTCGATCATGCCCGGCATGCCGAAGAAGTTCGTGACGCCGCCGAGCGCGATCACCAGATAGTCATAGGGCAGCTCCAGCAGCCGCGGCCGGAACCCCGGGCTTACCGTCACCACCTTGCGCGCCAGGTCAATCGACTCCACTTCGCGCATGATCAACTGCGTGCGCGGGCACAGATGCCGGATCGGCGAAACGATATCGGTAATGCCAATTGAGCCGCTGATCACTTCTGGCAGCATCGGCTGGTAGACCCAGTAATTCTCCTGATTCACGAGTTGCACGCTGGCTTCGCCCGGCCGCAGGAGTTTTTCCAGCCGGCGGGCGGTATAGATGCCCGCGAATCCTCCGCCCAGAATTAGAATCCGTTTCGGCATCATAGCTAGACTTCCACTGACCAACCTTCCCGCGCCGCGTACGTTTGCGGAAACTCCTTCCGCGACTCCACCTCGATTGCCTGAAGCGTCTCATCATCATGCGAGGGATCGTAATGAAACAGAACCAGGCGCCTCACCCCAGCCTCACGCGCCACGCGGGCTGATTCCTGCCACGTGCTGTGCCCCCAGCCCTTATGCAACGGGTACTCCTCCGGCGTGTACTGCGAATCGAGCACCAGCACATCCGCCCCGCGCGCCGCTTCGAGCAGCACGGAATCCAGGCGCGCGTGCCCGTGTTCCCGGTCCGGCGCATACACCACACGCGCGCCGCCGGATTCGATGCGATACCCGCAGGCGCCCTGCGGATGATTCGCTTCAAATGGACACACGCGCACTCCCGCCGCCTCGGTCTGCGAAGTTCCCAGGTCCACCAGCTCGACCTTCGCCCCCACGGCTTCGAACTTCACCGGAAAGTAGGGTTCCGCCATCAAACCGGCGAGCGACGCCTTTAGCGGCGCGCTGAATCCGGACGAGTAAATGGTCACGTGGTTGGCGGGATCGTACAGCGGCGCGAAGAAAGGAATCCCTTGAATGTGGTCCCAATGAAAATGCGTCAGAAACAGATGAATGCGGCGGGCCTTAAGATGCCGCCCCAGTGCGCGGATTCCCGTGCCGCCGTCGAAGATGACGGCCTCCTGGCCCGGAGCCTCCAGCTCCACGCATGACGTATTGCCTCCAAATTCCACTGTTGCTGGTCCCGGCGCGGCCGCCGAACCGCGCACCCCCCAAAATCGTAGCCGCATGAACTTTGGTGATTATCGCACGCCTCACACGCTCAGCACCGGGCACGGCGACTTGCACACGATGGCCATGGTGTGAGTCCGCAGCCTTCCTAGCCTCTTGGTCATCCGTCCGCGCCCGATCACCAGCAGATCGGCCTTCTGTTCGCCGGCCGTCTCCGCCAGCACGGCCGCAAGATTTCCGCCGCGCAGGATGAGCTCGTGGCTGGGCCGCCCTGCGCGCTTGAGAATCGCCGCCATCCCCGCCGAGGCTCGCGTGATCCAGTAACGCCGGACGGCCTTTTCGCCGCGATTTTGCGATGTCTCATCCACAGCAGGCATCACGTGAACGATGCAGAGCGCTGCTTGGTGCTGCCCCGCTAGCCACGCGGCCCAGCGGATCAACGCGACTGATTCCTTCGTCTGGTCGGCGGCGCATAGAATGCGGCGTACGTTGCCCCGGCCGCGCGGAGGTTTCGTCATGTGCGCATCGGTCCACACCGGCGTGCTCGCGTCGTGCAGAACCTTCATCGTCACTGACCCCGTGAGCAGCCTCCGGAACGCTCCGTGCCCGTGCGTCGGCATCATGATCAAACTGGCGCGCTCCTTTTTCGCGTACGCGACAATCCGCTCGCCCGGATCTCCCTCCTCGACGGCCCAGCCCGGAGCCATCCCGCCGAAGTGCTCCTTGGCGAAGGCGCGCAATCTTTCCTCCCCGGCCTTGTGGACGGCGGGCTGCAAGACGGAATACAGCTCGCCCGAAAAATCTTCCATTCCGGCCGGCGTCACGGATACGGCATGCAGCAACGTCAGCCTGGCCTGAAAGCGCCTGGTCCATGCCGCCACCACGGGCGCCGTTTGCGCGCAGCGTTCGGAGAAGTCCACGGGAAATAGAATTCGCTCGATGCTTGGCATTCTCCCAACGCTACCACGTTAGAATGGACTACGGACTCTTCATGCATCCGCACTGGAAAGACTACGCCCCCTACGACGACGCCACGCAAGTGTGGCGCTACATCGATCGCTATCCGAAAAGCTTCACACGCACGCCGCTGGCGCCTCTGATCGAACGGCCTCTGACGCGTACTGAACGCACGGGCCCAAGCGATCTGGCGGAGCGCTTTCGTGCCAGCACACTCGATCTTTCGCGCGCCACGCCGGCCGGCGGCCGCGCCACGGGCCAGTTGATCCTGGTCACCGGCCGCGTGCTGGATGAAGACGGGTCGCCGGTTCGCGGAGCAGTGGTCGAATTATGGCAGGCCAATGCCGCGGGCCGCTACATTCATGAAATCGACAACCATCCGGCGCCGCTCGATCCGAATTTCACCGGACAGGGCCGCCTGGTCACGAATGAAGAAGGCGAGTACAGCTTCTTTTCCATCAAGCCGGGAGCCTATCCGGTGCTCGAATCCGGCTGGTGGTGGCGTCCCCCGCACATTCACTTTTCGATTTTCGGCGTGAGCTGGATGGACCGCTACGTCACACAGATTTTCTTCCCCGGCGAGCCGCTCAATGAAACCGATCTGCTGCTGAACGCCGTGCCCGATCGCGACGTCCGCGACCGCCTGATTTTCGAATACACCGGCACGAGCATCGGCGAAGTGAATGCCATCGGTTTCAAGCGCGACTTCGTATTGCGCGGCCGCCGCCGCACTCCCAACCTGGAATAAGCGCGATGCACACGCCCTCCCCGTATTGCACCATCGGTCCCTATTTCCCGACGGCGTTTTCCGCCGGCCTGAACGATCTCACGCGCAACCGCGGCCGCACCGCCGCAGGCCAGCATATCCTGCTGGCGGGCCGCGTGTTGGAACAAGGCGGCGTCCCGACGCGCAACACGATCCTGGAATTCTGGCAGGCCGACGCGGCCGGGATTTTCCGCCATCCCCTCGATCCGCGCGCTTCGCAAGCCGATCCCGGTTTCGCCGGCTGGGGGCGCGCCGCCACGGATAAGGAAGGCTGGTATCGCATCCGCACCGTGATGCCGGGGGCGTACGCCGATCCCGAGGCCGGACTGCGCCTGCCGCACATCGACGTGATGATCCTGGCGATCGGTCTGACCCGCCGCTTAGTCACAACCGTGTTCTTGATCGGCGGCGCGGACCCGGTGCTCGACCGCGTGGATGCTTCCCGGCGCTCGCGCTTGATCGCGGTGCGCGACGCCTCTCTCGATGCCGATGGCGCGCTGGGTTATCGCTTTGACTTGATTCTGCGCGGCGATGAAGAAACTCCATTTTTTTTGGATTGACACCATCCTCGCGCGGCGCTAGAGTCTCCTCATGTACTCCTCGCGCCGCGTTTTTCTCCTCCAGGCTTCTGGAGCGCTGGCTGCCTCCGCGCTAACTCTCCGCCGGGCTTGCGCCGCTGACACCTATGTCACCGCCGAAACCGTTTTCGGAAAGATTCGCGGGGTGGACGCCGGCGGCATCAAGACGTTTAAGGGCGTTTCCTACGGGGCGAGCACTTCCGGCAAGAATCGCTTCATGCCTCCCGTCGATCCGGCCAAATGGACCGGTGTGCGCGATGCGCTGGCGTGGGGCCCGAGCGCCCCGCAATCCGACCCCGGGGTGCGCCGCAATGCGAACGGGCTTGCCGAGAGCGAAGACTGCCTCGTGTTGAACGTCTGGACGCCGGCGCTGGCGGATGGGCGAAAGCGCCCGGTGATGTTCTGGTGCCACGGCGGAGGATTCGCCACCGGTTCGGGTTCCGGCGCGCTGACGGACGGAACGAATCTGGCGCGCCGCGGCGACGTGGTGGTGGTGACCGTCAACCACCGCCTCAACGTTCTTGGGTTCTCGTACCTGCGGGACTTCCTCGGATCCGATTTTGCGCAATCCGGAGACTTGGGCATGCTCGACATCGTGCACGCGCTCCAGTGGGTGCGCCAGAACATTTCGCAGTTTGGCGGCGATCCTGGCAATGTCACCATCTTTGGCCAGTCCGGCGGCGGCCGCAAAGTCGGCACGCTGCTGGCCATGCCTTCGGCCAAAGGCCTGTTTCATCGGGCGATCATCGAAAGCGGCGCGACCATCAAACTCGTTGAGCGGGATCAGGCTACGCGCGTGGCCTCCGAACTGCTCAAGCAGCTGGGCTTGAGTAAATCCCAGGCCCGCGAATTGCAGACGCTGCCGCTCGAGCGCATCATGGGCGCCTACTTCGCCGCGACGCGGGCCATGAACGTCGATCCGATGACCATGGGCTTCTCGCCCACCGTGGACGGCAAGGCCGTGCCGCGCCATCCCTTCCATCCCACGGCTTCCGACGTTTCGGCGAATGTGCCGCTGATGATCGGCTCGACGCGCACCGAGCTTACCGTACAGACCGACGAAGCCGCATTCTCGCTCGACGAGGCGGCCCTGCGCGCCCGCATCCGCGAACTGGCCGGCGACGCCTCCGCAAACATCATCGAACTGTACCGCAAGGCG
>CAZTKA010000019.1:0-34056 GCA_964614015.1 uncultured Bordetella sp.
TGAACCACGGGATCACTTCCTTGATGCGGTGGATGTTCACCAGATACGAACGGTGCACGCGCCAGAAGGTGTCCGGGTCCAGGTTCGATTGCAGCTCCTCGATGGTGCGGTAATTCGACTGCCCCTCCAGGTTCGTCGCCACCACCGTGATCAGGCCGTCCTCGATGGTCGCATACACCACGTCGGAGGCGTCCACGATGAAGTTGCGCTGGTTGCTGCGCACCAGCAACTTGGTCCGTTGCAGCGCCGGCTTCGGCCCGGAAGCCTCCGGCGGGGCCGCGCCTTTCTGCCGGTCTGCTACCGCCTTGCGCGCTCGCTCCACCGCCACCTGCAAGCGCTCGGCGTCGACGGGCTTCAGCAGGTAGTCGAGCGCCTCCAGGCGAAACGCCTCCACCGCGTATTGATCGTAGGCCGTCGCCATCACGAAGTGCGGCAGGGGCACGCCCTGCTGCTTCAGCTTGTGGATGACGCCCATGCCGTCGAGTCCAGGCATCTGCACGTCCAGGAACACGACGTCGGGCTCCAGATCGCTGATCAGCTTCACCGCCTCGATGCCATTGGAGGCCGTGGCGACGATCTCGAGATCCGGAAATTGCTGCAACTGGTAGGCTAACTCGTCGCTAGCGAGTTTTTCGTCGTCCACCAGAATGACCGAGAGGGCGCCCTGGGAAACGGGCGCAGTCGCGCGATTCTGCATGAAATGTTAGTATAGCCTAGAGGTAGAACGACGACGGGTGATTGGCCTCTTCCTGCCCCTTCGCGACGCACGCCCTGACCACTAAGGAGTTTGAGCATTGTCCTCTCAGGAACCTGTCCAGATTGCGCCTGCCAGCGGTAAACTCGGAGTCCTGATCCCCGGCATTGGAGCGGTCAGCACCACGTTTATCGCCGGCGTGGAGGCGGTCCGCCGTGGCGCGGCGGAGCCGATCGGCTCCCTGACGCAGCTTTCCACCATCCGCCTTGGCAAGCGCACCGACAACCGCACGCCGCTGATCAAGGATTTCGTGCCGCTGGCTGGCTTGCAGGATCTGGTGTTCGGCGGCTGGGACATCTATGAGGACACGGCCTATGAAGCGGCGCTGAAGGCCGGCGTGTTGGAGCGCGCGCAGCTCGATGCGCTGAAGGAGCCGCTTTCGGCCATCAAGCCGATGAAGGCGGTCTTCGATCAGGACTACGTGCGCCGCATCCACGGTCCGAACGTGAAGCAGGCCCGCACCAAGATGGAAAAAGCGGAGATGCTGATGGATGACATCGAGCAGTTCCGCCGGGACAATGATTGCGCCCGCATGGTGATGGTGTGGTGCGGTTCGACCGAAGTGTTTCACAAGCCCACGGCGGTGCATCAGACGCTCAAGGATTTCGAGTGCGGCCTGATGCAGAACGATCCGGAGATCGCCCCCAGCCAGATGTACGCGTATGCGGCGCTGAAGTCGGGCGTGCCGTACGCCAACGGCGCGCCGAACCTGACCACGGATACGCCGGCGCTCCTGGAGCTCGCGCGCGACCGCAATCTTCCGGTCTGCGGCAAGGATTTCAAGACCGGCCAGACGTTCATGAAGACGCTGGTCGCCCCGGGCCTGAAGGCCCGCATGCTGGGCGTGGCGGGATGGTATTCGACCAACATTCTCGGGAACCGCGACGGAGAAGTGCTGGACGATCCGGGCTCCTTCAAGACCAAAGAAGAAACGAAGCTGAGCGTGCTGGATCAGATCTTGCAGCCGAATCTGTATCCGATGCTGTACCAGGATCTGCATCACGTGGTGCGGATCAATTACTACAAGCCGCGCGGCGACGCGAAAGAAGGTTGGGACAACATCGACATCTTCGGGTGGCTCGGTTATCCGATGCAGATCAAGATCAACTTCCTGTGCCGCGACTCGATCCTGGCCGCGCCCATCGTTCTGGATCTGACGCTGTTTCTGGATCTGGCGCAACGCGCGGGCATGCGCGGCATTCAGGAATGGCTCTCGTTCTACTTCAAGGCTCCGATGACGGCTCCGGGCCTGTATCCCGAACATGACATTTTCATCCAGCTCATGAAGCTCAAGAACACGCTGCGGTGGATGCGCGGCGAGGATCTGATCACGCATCTGGGATTGGAGTATTACGACTAAGGCTTGTCCATCCAGAGTATGAATTGCCTGGTCATCGGCGGCACGGGATTTTTTGGCCGTCAACTGGTTGCCGAACTTCTGAAGGCGGGCCACTCGGTGAGTATCTTGCACCGCCGGGCGAGCCACGATCTGGGCCGCCGCGTAAAGAACATTCAGGCCGACCGCAATGACGCGCACGCGGTGCGCGCGGCGCTGGCGGGCAAGAATTTCGACGCGGCCTTCGACAACGTGTATGACTGGGAGCGCGGCACGACCGCCGGGCACGTGGAAGCCACGGCGCGCGCCGCGGGCGACAACCTGCAACGCTACGTTTTCATGTCGAGCGTGGCGGCCTACGGCGACGGGCTGAATCATCATGAGGCGGACGCGCTCGCTCCCGACGACACGCCCGACCTGTACGTGCGTAACAAGGCGATGAGCGAGCGGGCGCTGTTCCGCCTGCATCAGCGCATCGGCTTGCCGGCGGTGACGCTGCGGCCTCCGTTCATGTACGGGCCTGGGAATCCGTACTATCGCGAGGCGTTTTTCTGGGAGCGTCTGCGCGCGGGGCGTTCGATCATCATTCCGGGTGACGGGCGGCGTCTGATGCAGTTCGTCTACATCAAGGATCTGGTCAAGGCGGCGCTGAAATGTCTCACCGAGCCGAACGCGGTGGGGCATGCATTCAATATCGCGAATCCGCGGCCGGTTTCGCAGACCGAGGCCGTGGAGGCCTTCGCGAAAACCTGCCGCAAGCCGGCGAAGATGGTCCGCATTCCGCGCGAATACATTTTGCGCGCGGGCGGCCATCCCATGGGTCCGCGGCTGTACTTCGGGCTGTATCTCGATCTGCCTCCCATCACGCTGGTCACTGCCAAGGCGCAGCGCGTGTTGAAATTCAAAGCCACGGATTTCGAGGCCGGCTTGAAGGAGACCTACAAGTGGTACGTACGGAACAACGGATTTCCGAAACCGGATTACAGCTTTGAGGACAAGCTGCTGGCGCAGGCGCAGATGTTCGCGCAGCAGAGGGCGTAGAGGGGCCGGTTGCCCCGCTCAAGGCCCCTGGAACAGTTCCAGGAACAAGTTGTTGGGGTCGCGGACGATGAGGAAGGCTGCGCCGCTGTCGGTGAGGACCACGCCGCCTTCGGAAACGATCTCGGCGCCGGCGGCCTTGAGGGCGCGCACGGCGGCGTGCGCGTCGCGCACCTGCAATTGCAGAATCGGCGTGCCGGGATCGGGCACGCGCGAGCGCATGGTGGTTCCGCGCTTCGATTCCACCCACGTCATGCGCACTTGCGTTCCGGGAATCGATGCCGTCGCCCGCGCGTTCTGCGCCGCGACGTTGAAGCCGAGCGCCTCGCGGTACAGTTTGACGGTGGCGTCGAGGTCCGCGACGATGATTCCGAAGGAGGCGCCGATAATGTTGCTCTCCGGCGGCGGCCCGGCGGGCGGCGCGAGACTCTCCGCGACGGCGACATAGAATCCGTCCGGATCGACCATGGTGGTCATGCAGCCGAGCGCGCAAATTTTCGTGAGCGTGCGCCCTCCGGCCCGCTCCAGCGCCGCCACCAGTTTGTCCATGTCGCGGACTGTGAGAACCAGCGTGGACGCGCCCGGATCCTCCGGGCGCGGGCGAATGGGATGGCGTTCGACGTCCTTGTATTCGATCAGTTCCACGCCGAGCTGCGAATTGGGAATGCGCAGGTTCGCCGGGCGCGACACTGCGCCGGCGGGCGTGCCGGCCATCCTGCGGATCCAATCCGGCATTCCGAAGGCGGGCACGGGCCGGATGAGTTCGAGACCCATCGCTTCCACATAGAACTTCAGGGCGCGATCGAGGTCGGAGACGATATGTGTGAAGCCGCCGACGCCGATCACCTGTCCGGCCGGGTTCTGCGGGGGAGCGTTTTGCGCGGCCAGGCGGCAGGCGGCTGGAGTCGCGAGCAGGAGCGCGGCGAGAAGCGCGCGAATCGTTGCTGGACTCATGCGTTCTACTATGGCACAGTCTGATATGCTCGTACACTTATGAGCCTGTTCGCGAGAAAATCCCTGGAAGCTCTGGTCAACGACGCCGAGGGCAACGAACTGAAACGCACGCTGGGTCCGGCGCAACTGGTGGCGCTGGGAATTGGCGCGATTATCGGCGCGGGGCTGTTCTCGCTTACGGGGATCGCGGCGGCGAATTATGCCGGACCCGCCGTGGTGCTGAGCTTCGTGCTGGCCGCGGTGGGCTGCGCGTTGGCGGGTCTTTGCTACAGCGAATTTGCGGCCATGATTCCGGTGGCCGGAAGCGCTTACACCTATGCGTACGCGACGATGGGGGAGCTGATGGCGTGGATCATCGGCTGGGATCTGGTGCTCGAATACGCGGTCGGCGCGGCGACGGTGGCCGTAAGCTGGTCGCGCTATGTACTGAGCTTTTTTGAGGATTTCGCCATTCACTTTCCGGCGCAACTGGCGGCCTCGCCCTTCGAGCCGCTGACGCTTCCGGAATCGGGCACGGTGATCATGGGCGTGATCAATCTTCCGGCGGTGTTTGTGGTCGCGCTGATTTCGCTGCTCCTGGTCAAGGGGATCCAGGAGTCGGCCTCGGTGAACGCGCTGATCGTGATCCTGAAAGTGAGCGTGGTGGTGGCCTTCATCACGCTGGGCTGGGGCTACATCGATCCGCGGAATTTCACGCCATTCGTTCCGCAGAACACGGGCGAGTTCGGCAACTTCGGCTGGAGCGGCGTGCTGCGGGCGGCGGGCCTGGTGTTTTTCGCCTTCATCGGATTCGACGCCGTATCGACGGCCGCGCAGGAAGCCAAGAAGCCGCAGAAGGACATGCCGGTTGGCATCATCGGGTCGCTGGTGGTCTGCACGATTCTGTACGTGCTGTTCTCGCGCGTGATGACGGGGATCGTGCCGTACGGGGAGCTGAACAGCGCGGCTCCGGTGGCGGTGGCGATCGACCGGACCGATTACATGTGGCTGCGTCCGGCAATCAAGATGGCGATCGTAGCGGGCTACACTTCGGTGATTCTGGTGATGCTGCTGGGGCAGAGCCGCGTGTTTTTCTCCATGTCGCGCGACAAGCTGCTGCCCAAGGTGTTCAGCGACGTGCATCCGAGATTCCGCACGCCGTGGCGGTCGAACCTGCTGTTCATGGCGCTGACGGGGCTGCTGGCGGGATTTGCGCCGATTCAGCAGTTGGGCGAGGCGACCAGCATCGGAACGCTGTTCGCGTTTGTGCTGGTGTGCGCCGGGATCATGATCATGCGGCGCACGCATCCGGAGACGCCCCGGCCGTTCAAGACGCCCCTGGTGCCGGTGGTGCCGGTGCTGGGGATCTTGTTCAATCTCGCGCTGATGTACGGACTGGGATGGACGAACTGGGCGCGGCTGTTGGGGTGGATGGCGATCGGGCTGGTGATCTATTTTACGTACAGCCGGAAGCGGAGCATCACGCATCGCAATTAGCCGGCCGCAAGGGTGGGGGTGGCGGTGACACGGAAAACGCGGTCTTCGAGGCGCCGGCTAAGGCTCACTTCGAGCATCAGAGTTTGGTGCGGGCGGAAGATGTTCTCGCCGCGGTATTCGGCGGAGGTGAAACGCACGGGGCCTGAAGACGGGCGCGCGGTGACGCGGAAGCCGAGCTGGCGCGCCTGGGACAGGGCGGCGTGGTCGAAGTAGTAGGTCAGCATGTTGCGGGCCTTGCTGTTGCGCTGGCGGTCGATGAAAAAGCCGCGCGGCAGATCATCGGGGCTGTAGTGCGGCCCGGCGGTCAGCAGCAGGTCGAAGTCTTCGACAGGCGCGCCGGCGGAATCGACCACGCGCAGCGTCAAAATGGAGCATTTTGAGTGATTTTGAGCCGTTTCCGGGCCGGAATGAGCCGGAATGGGTTCGGTCAAAAGGCTTGCGATGCGCGCGGCAGCGTTTGCGGATCTCATGATTCCGGAACGGATTCCGGTGTGCGAGGCATCCGGCAGGAGGGCGAAAAAATTGGGTTCGGTTTCGAGTTTTTCTACGGTTTCGAACCCCCCGGCGGCCTGGCGGAGGCGCAGGACGCTGTAATTCAAGTTGGCCGAGGCGGCGCGGACCACGCCGTCCGAGCCGCGCTCACCCGTGTAGCTGTTGAGGTGATCGTAAAGTTTGCGGTCGACGTGCGTGCCCGTGAGGACAAAGCAGCGCACGCCGCGCGCGGCCCAGTTGGAACGCGCCCAGCGGAGATTCAGGTCCCAGGCTTCGGGACTGCCGAGCTCGAGCCAGTCGAGAATGCGTTCGCCCGGCTCACGCCCGCCGAACCAAAGAGCCATGCGGGCGATGCGGCTCTTGCCGAGTTGCGCCAGCGCGGAGCCGTGATTGGGCGGCGCGAGCATGATCAGGTGCGTGAGCGGGCAATCGCGGTCGCGGTAGAGCAGATCGAGCCAGGTGCGCAGGACGGGTCCGCCGGTGGAGTGCGTGACGCAAGCAAAGGGCGTCACGGGGAAGGCGGCCTGGCGGGCGCGTTCGAAGGCCAGCGCGAGATCGGTCATGGTGACGCTGTCGGAGTAGCTGATGTAATCCGAGAGCCAGACGTCGAGCGTGGCGGCTCCGGCGAGCTCGCGCAGGCGTTGCGGGAGGGGGCCGTAGTCGGGCGTGCGGACGCCCCAGCCGTGGACGAAAACGACAGTCATCACGGGATCAGGGTAGGGGAGGCGGGGCGGAATTACGGGGGTTCGAAACTACAAGTTGTTGTGCTGGGGGGATTTATTGACAAGGGAAAGGCGTGAATGAAGGGGAATGGTGTCGTAGGCCGCCTGCTGCGGGTCGCCGCTCCGCAAGTGTTGTTGCTGGCCGGTGTTACCATACGTATTGTATGGTAAAAACCACCGTTTACCTGGAGGAACACCTGGTGCGCTCGCTGCGCACGCTCTCCAAGCGCCGCCGTAAGCCGCAAGCAGAGCTGATCCGCGAGGCAGTCCGGAAGCTGGCATTCGGCGAACCGCCGCCTCTTCCCGCGGGAGTGGGCATGTTTGAAGGCCGCGAGACGGACACCAGTGTGCGGCGAAAGGAAATCCTCCGCGAGGCGGCGCGTTCAGGCCGATGGCGTTGATTGCGGACTCCGGCGCGTTTCGCATTGAAGAAGATGTTACGCGCGAAGATCTTAGCCGGTGTGCGTACCTGATTGAAAAGCACGCGGCTTTGGATCTTGGCCTGTGCGATGCGGCTGTTGCGGTGATTGCAGACCGGCTTGGGACGGACCGTATTCTGACTGTGGACGTACGTGATTTTCGCGTGCTGCGTACATTTCGCGGCAGGCCCTTCCGGCTGCTGCCGGCGGATCTGAAGTAGCGCTACAGCGGCGGGGGCCGGGACGGGACTCATCGAAGGAGTTGTGGACCAGGTGCGGCGATTGCGGGTTCCGCCCCCGCTGGCGTTACACTCATAGAGACGTGATCAACGGCAAGCGTATTGCGGTCGTCATGCCCGCCTACAATGCGGAGCAGACGCTGGAAGCCACAGTCCGCGAACTGCCCTCGCTGGTCGACGACCGGATTCTGGTTGACGATTTCAGCTCGGACGCCACCGTGGCTTTGGCCAAGCGGCTGGGGCTTACGGTCGAAGTGCACGAAAAGAATCGCGGCTACGGCGCCAACCAGAAGACCTGCTACGCCCGCGCGCTGGCGCACGGAGCCGACGTGGTGGTCATGATTCACCCCGACTACCAGTACTCGCCCAAGCTCGTGTCAGCGCTGGCGAGCATGGTTGCCGACGGCGAATACGATGTGGCGCTCGGCTCGCGCACGCTGCTCGGCGGCGCCCGCAAGGGCGGGATGCCGCTGTACAAATACATTGCCAACCGGGCGCTCACGCGCTTTCAGAACATCCTGCTGGGCGTACATCTGTCGGAATATCACACCGGCTTTCGGGCGTTCAGCCGGGAAGTGCTGGAGGCGCTTCCGCTCCACGGCAACTCCGAGGATTTCGTCTTCGACAACCAGATGCTGGCGCAGGCCATCTATGCCGGCGCGCGCATTGGAGAGATCTCCTGCCCCACGCGCTACTTCGAGGAAGCTTCCTGCATCAACTTCCGCCGGAGCTGTATTTACGGTCTGGGCGTGCTGAAGACCTCCGTCGAATTCCGGCTGGCCAAATGGGGGCTGGCCAAGCCGGCGACATTCAATTTCGCCGCACGACTGGATCGCACACGGCATGACGAAGTCGCCCTGGTGGCGCGCCGGCCATGAGGGTGCTACAGTCGCGCCGGGCTCTGGCGCTGGTCCTGGGGGCGTGCATCGTGAAGTTGTGGCTGTTGCCGCTGCCTTCGGGTTTCTGGGTGGACGAAATGGTGACGGCCTTCGTCGTGCACCACGGCTCGGATCATCCTTCGCTCCGAGTTGCGCCCCAGGTGATCGCCACGAATTACTATGCATTGCCTGCGCTGGCGGAACGGTGGTTCGGATTCAGCGAGGTGGCCTATCGAGTTCCGTCGGTGATCCTGATGGGGGTCGCGGCGTTTTTTCTGGCCCGGATCGCGGCGCGGCTGGTGCATCCGGACGCGGCCTGGTTCGCCGTGTTCGCCGCGATGACGTTGCGCGGATTCAACTATGCCGCCGCGGATGCGCGTCCTTATGCCCTGGCGATCGCCACAGCGCTTATCGCCACCTGGTTTCTGATTCGCTGGCTGGATTCCGGCTCGTGGCTCGCGGCGCTCGGGTTTGTCACGTTCGCGGCGTTGCTGTGGCGGGCGCACCTGATCGCTTTCCCTTTCTATATTTTGTTCGGGCTGTACGCGGTTTTGCGGGTCTACCGGCGGGAGGGCGCGGTCAGCTGGGGGCGTTTCGCGGCCATTTCCGCGGTTCTGATCGCGGTGCTGGCACCCGTGTTGCTCAACGCTGTCGAAATTTTTCGCGAAGCGGAAGCGCATGTGGTGGTCGAAAAGCCACGCTTCGGAGTGCTGATCAACGCGCTCAAGCTGGGCCTGGTGGCTGGCGCCGGCGCCGGAGCGTGGGCCGCCGGCGGCTGGATTCTGGACAAGCGGTTCCGCTCCGCGCCGGAGCACGTGCCGGCGCTCTCCACGATCGCCTTGCTTGGCGGATGGTGGCTGATGCATCCCTTGGTGCTGTACGCCTTCTCCTGGATTACCGGAAGCAGCGTCTTCGTGACGCGATACCTTTCGATCGCGCTGCCGGGCGCCGCGCTGGCCGCCACGCTGGCTGTTGCCGTGTCCTGGCCGGCCCGGCTCTGGAGGCCCGCCGCGTTCTTGCTGGGCGCGATTGCGCTGGTGGCCACCGGGAGCATGGGAGCAACGCTGCGCGAACATCACAATTCACGTTGGCGGGAGGCCGCGCAGAGGATCCGCGCGTTGGGCCTAGGGGAAACAACGCCCGTCTTGTATCCGAGTCCATTCATCGAAGCGAAGTATCCGCAATGGCGTCCAGACGTAACGCTTCCGGCGTTTCTTTACTGTCATCTGGAGACGTACCCGGCCGGGGGGAAACCGTATCTGCTCCCGTTTGAAACCTCGCCCGAGGCGGAAGACTACGCGGCGGAGCTGGCGGCGTCGGCCTTATCGCAACAGGACCGGTTTGTCATTTACGGCGGGGACAACAACACGCACGACTGGCAACTGTTCTTCCAGGGCCAGCCCGCGCTGGCGGGCTGGAAGAGCGAGAGGCTGGGTCCGTTCGGCGACGTGGATGTGGTGCTGTTTACGAAGCACCCGGGCGCGCCATCGGACAGAGTTGTGCATCTGACGATTTTCGGAGCGAGCGGGCGGCTGAGCCCAGAAGCCGGGTGGTTCAGAAGGCCGCGGGCGAAGTGATGCCGTTGGCCTCCAGCGCCGCGTTCATCTTCTCCAAGGCGGACTTATGGATTTGTGAGACACGGCTTTCGTTGATGCCCAGGATCGTGCCGATCTCCTTCATCGTCATTTCGTTGTTGTAGTACAGCGAGATGACTTTCTGATAGCGCTCCGGCAGCGTCTTCATGGCGATGCCGAGCACGGCGCGCAGTTGTTCGCGGGCGCAAAGGGAATCGGGCTGCGTTTCGGGCTTGCAGGGGAAATCCGGCGCGGGCAGGTCCTCGCATTCCGGGCCGCGCGTCGAGGCTGAAACCAGGCCGACGTTGCGCAAGTCCAGCATCATTGTGCGCAACTTCTGGACGTCGATGCCCAGCTTTGCGGCGACTTCGGCTTCCGTGGGATTGCGCTGCAGCGTTGCGGCCAGCTCGCGCGTGGCGGCTTCCACTTGCCTGTGGCGGCGGCGCATGTCGCGCGAGGCCCAATCGAGCTGCCGCAGACTGTCGAGGATCGCGCCCTTGATGCGGTGCTTGGCGTAACTGGAGAACACCACCTGCTTTTCCGGATCGTACTTGCCGGTCGCATCGAACAGCCCCAGGATTCCGGCATGCACCAGGTCATCCATTTCGACATGCACCGGAAGATTCTCATGCACGCGCACTGCGATCGCCTTGACCAGCGGCAGATGCTCCAGCACCACGCGATCGCGCAGGGCGATTATTTCCTGGCGTTCGCGCGCGGCCTTGGCCGCTTCCCGATCCTCTTTTTTGGTGCCAGCGGGGCGCGCCACCAGACTGCTCCGTACGGGCTTGGGCCTGGCTTTTGCGGGCGCCACCGGATCGATGGCTGCGCTCACTGCGGCGGTGTTGGCTCTGCTGGGCATCACGTGCAAGATCTCCTATGGCTTGGCTTACCGAAGGCCATGGAAAAGTGCACGAGTCCGGCCAAAGCTCCTGTGCTGCAACTCAACGCTTCCAAAGGCCTCCCGATTTCAGGGAGATCCTTCGCCGGGTCAAAGAGATAAAGCAAGCCGAGCGGGCGCATTTCACGAGGTCTCCTCAACCTTCGCGTCATGCCAATTTTTCCTCCGTATTCATTTGGCACGCATCGAACGCGTCTGATTTCCGGTTTGGTACAGAAGTACCGATCTGGAACGTTCGTACCGTATTAACAAGTGCTAAGTAGAAGGGTATAGCGGAAAGGTGGGCTAGGTATCTCGAAGAGATACCTTAGGATGGACCAATTATGACCCTAATGATCGTCGGAATCCAGGCGGCGTTTGACCGCCACCAGCCAAGTCTTGAATGCGAATGCGGCCAGAGCGAACCAAGTGGTCCACAGGAGTTCATCGGTCAGCACACTCCAAGCGGCTGCGGCCAAGACGATGTATGCGCCCATGGCCATCGGGAAACGCCGATCCGGTTTTTGGTCCATCGAACTCAGCGTGCCCGAGCCAGGTTGTAAGAGAAGGCCAACTGAAGCCGGATTTCGGCGCCCGGATATTCGGCAGGCAAAGGAGGGAACGGATAGGAGGCGCTGATGCTGGCCACAGCCGCGCGGTCAAATGCCGGGGTGCCCGAACCGGACGCGATCACGAGCTTGGGGACTTCTCCCTTCTTGTTGATGATGAATTGAACCTGGACCAATCCGGGGCGGCCGGTTCGCGCGATGGGGGGAATGATGTTGAACCAGTTGCGCCGCACTGTAGCCAGGACTTGCAGCATATAAGGCTTGAAATCCACGCCCTGCGGATCGCTCATCAACTGCATGTTGCCCACGGAGGCGGGATCGTCCGCCTGTCCCTCGGAGTCGAGTCCGGCCGATCCGCCGGCGGCGGCCGCGCGCGCGGCCTCTTCGGCCGAAATCCGCGGCGCGCGGATCAGCGGATTTTCCGGAGGTTTCGCCGGCGGCGTGGGGCTGACGTTTTCCAAAACGAGTTTCGGCCGCTCCACCGGACGCGGCACATTCGCCAGCCCCGGGGCGGCGGCCGCGATCTGCGGAGCCTCGAAGACCGCATCGATTTGCGGCGCCGGGCCGAGCACGGGGGCGGGCAGCTCGGCCGGAGCCGCGGGCGCCGGAGGCCGGAAGGGGCGCGGGGCGGGGGTTTGCGGCAGGGCGCTGCGAATGTCGAGTTCCTGCCTGACCTGGCCTTTGTTGGAATCCTTCTGAGTCAGCTCCAGCGAGCGCGGCGCGACCAGCTTAACAGCCTTTTTCAAATCCGGCCGGAGGGCCGTGTACGGGATGAAGCGGTACTCGGTATCCGGCATCGCCAGGAAAACGGCAAACATCAGGATGTGGAACGCGAGGGAAATGGCGCCGGCGCGCAGCATGCGGCTGGGGGGCGCGCTGGTTCTCCCATAGGCGCCCCAGAGTTCGGGGAGCTCGGAGCCGTTATGGATTGCCCGGGGCATGCGCTGTATGCTCAGCGACCAAACGTGCGTGCTCTTCGATTTTATCAAGGATGTCCCGAGCGACCCGCAGGGCGGCGCCCGCCTGTGCTCCGGTGACGCGCGGCGGCCGGCGCGTTTGCACGCTTTCGAAGAAATCCTCGAGCTCCAGCCGCAGCGGTTCGTCCTTGACGGCCGCCAGCGGCGCGAAACTGATCTTGCGCCCTTGGCCGACGGTGAAGCGCATGCCGTCCTGGCGGCTGTAGTCGAGCGAAATGTATTCGCGGGGCTGGAACAGGCGCAGCTTGCGGACGCGCTCGGTCGAAACGCGGCTGGCGGTGAGGTTGGCGACGCAGCCGGTGGGAAACTGGAGCCGGACGCTGGCGATATCGACTTTTTCCGAGAGGATGTGGATGCCGGCCGCGCGGATCTCCTCGGGCATGGAGCCGGTGAGCGAGAGCACGATGTCCAGGTCATGAATCATCAGGTCCAGCACCACGTCCACGTCCAGGCTGCGCGGGCTGAATTCGCTGAGGCGGTGGATTTCGAAAAACAGCGGCGTGGACACGATGGAGCTCAGCGCCACCACTGCGGGATTGAACCGTTCCAACTGACCAACCGCGAGGACGCGCCCGGTGCGCGCGGCGGTATCGATGAGTGTCTGAGCCGCTGCGACGTCGTGGGCGATCGGCTTTTCGACCAGCACGTCGCAGCCGAGCTCCATCAGGCGGCAGCCGATTTCGGCGTGCGTGACAGTGGGCGTGGCGACCACGGCGGCGCCGGCGGCGTGCGCGGCTTCTTCCAGGGACGTGAAGACGCGGCAGCCGTAGGTTTCGGCCGCCTGCCGTGCGCGCGTGGGGTCGGCATCCAAGACGCCCGCCAGTTCGGCGTGCGGCGACTGATGAATCACGCGCAGGTGATTTTTTCCGAAGGATCCGGCGCCGACGACGGCGATGCGGGGCAGGGGGGCGGCAGGCATAGGCAATCTTTTTTTCTTAACCCGCCAGATAGAACAAACTCAACCTTGGCAGATGCGCGGCTTCGAGCAGGCGGCGGTCCAGGAAATGGCGTTCAAGCATGGCGAGCTGCGGGGCGTCCATCTTGCCGCGATAGGGTTTCAGTTGCCGGTCGAGCGCCTGACGCGCTTCGAGCAATTCCTGGTCGGAGGCCGCGGCGCGCAGGCGTGCGATCATTTTTTCTTCGAGCGCGGCGAGGTGTTGCTCCAGCGTTTCGAGGTCGGCGCGCAGATCTTCGCGGTCGAGCGCGGCCACGGCGCCGGCAAGATCGGCGTGGCCGGCCTGGCGCAGCGCGGCGGCGTTGCGCTGCAAGTAGGCGCTGACGTCCTGTTCGGGGAATGGAGCGGGGGCTTCTTTGCGGCGGCCGGCGGCGCCATCGGCCATGATCTGGGCCTCCTCGGCGACGGCCTGGGCGCAATAGGCGAGGGAGTTGATTCTGTGAATGCGCGTCCGGGCCGGCCGCGCCCGCCACTTTTCGAACGCCGCGTCGATGCCGCGCAGCACGGCCTCCAGCGGCACGCCGCCGTTTTTCCAGGTTTCAATCAGCGCCCAATCGAGCGGGGAGAGCAGGAACAGGCTGGTTCCGCGAGCTTTTTGGAAATGCTCCTCGATCTCGGTGAAGTAGTTGAAGTAGTTTTCGGTCACCGCGCGGCGCTTCTGTTCCAGATGAGGCGCAGGCCTTCGAGAGTCAGGTCCTCATCGTAAATCTTGACGAGGCGCGAGGCCTGCGTGATCTTTTGGCCCTGCCCGCCGGTGGCGACGGTCCTGGTGTGCTTGCCGAGTTCGGAGAGGATGCGTTCGAGGATCCCGTCGATCATCCCCGCAAAGCCGTAGTACAGCCCCGACGTGATGCTGCCCACGGTATTGGAGCCGATCAGTTTTTCAGGCTCGCGGAAATCGACCATGGGCAGGCGCGCCGTGCGCGCGAACAGGCCCGAGATCGACATGCCGATGCCCGGGCAGATGACTCCGCCCAAATATTCGGCTTTCGCCGAGACCACGTCGAAGTTGATAGTCGTACCGAGATCCACCACCACGCACGGGCCGCCGTACTTGTGGAATCCCGCGACGCCGTTCACCAGGCGGTCCGCGCCGACCTCGCGCGGGTTGTCGTAACGCACCACCAGGCCCAGATCGCTGGCAGCCGACACGAACATCGGGCAGCGATGGAAGTAACGCTCCGACATCGCTTCCAGCGGCTGGTCGACAGCGGGCACGACGCTTGAAATAATCACGCCGTCGACGGCGGCCAGGTCGAGTCCGGCCAGGGAGAAGAGATTCCGCATCAGCACGCCCCACTCGTCGGCGGTCTGCTCGCGGATGGTGCGGAGGCGCCAGCGGCCGGCGAGTGTGTCGCCGTCGAACGCGCCGATCGTGATATTGGTGTTGCCTGCGTCGAGTGCCAGCAGCATGGATTTTGGCCGTTGTCTCCGTTCCATTATCATCCCGCACAAGAGCGAAGCGCGGCGGTAGGATAGAAGCAGATGGGGGGACAGGAGCATTATGGCCGCCGCCAGGTTCCGGTTCGCGGCTCGGCTGCGCGGGTTCTGATTGCTTCGCTGGCGCTGACGATCGTGTTCGTCGCCGCCGAGGCGGTTGCGGGTTGGTGGTCGGGCAGCCTGGCGCTGCTTTCCGACGCCGGACACAACTTCACGGACGCTTTCGGACTGTTGCTGGCCGCCACAGCTTTTTTTCTGGAAGCCCGCCCCGGCGACAGCGTAAAAACCTTCGGCTACCAGCGCACGGGTGTGCTCGCGGCTTTCGTGAACGCCTTGATGCTGGTGGGGTTCTCGGTTTTTCTCATTTGGGAGAGCTACCGGCGGCTGCGGTCGCCTGAACCCGTGAATGACGGCGTCATGTTATGGATGGCGGCGGCAGGTCTGGTGGTGAATCTGGTAATCGCTTGGGGCCTCGGCGGCGGAGCGCACCGTCAGAATCTCAACATTCGCGCCGCGTTCCTGCACCAGATCGGGGATGCGGCGAGCTGTCTGGCAATCATCGTGGGCGCCGCCGTCATCCATTACACGGGCTGGGTGGCGGTTGATCCGATTCTTTCCATCGGCATGAGCCTGGTGATCATTTGGACCGCCTGGGATATTTTCCGCGACTCCCTCAATATTCTGCTGGAAGGTCTTCCCAAGGGATTGAAGCTGGCCGAAGTGACTGAGGCCATCTGCCTGGCCCCGGGGGTCGAAGAGGTACACGATCTGCACATCTGGAGCCTGGGCTCGGAGGCCAGCGCGCTGAGTTGCCATCTGGTGATTGGCGACATGCCGCCATCGGAGAGCGAGTCGATCCTGAGCCACGTGAACCAGATGCTTGGGGAACGCTTCGGGATCCACCACACCACCATCCAGTTCGAGCACACGCGCTGCGAGCTGGCGGACGCGTGCGTCAGCGGAAGGCGGCCCAGCTAGCGCCTCTGAGGGGTTTTCCACAGCGTTGGCAGGAGGTGTGCTGATATACTGAAAAACTACCTCCAAGTCTCTCAGTCAGCATGCTAAAGTCCTGTGTACTTTTTTCACTGTGTGCCTGTGTGGGCCTGGCGGCGGATTTCGTCACCGGGCAGGGCGCGCGTCTGGTCATTGGCCAGACCACGTTTACCTCGCAGACCGCGGGAGCCTCCGACACGCTGTTGGGAGGAGTAGGCGGGCTCGCGATGGCCAACGGCAAGCTGTTCATTGCGGACTCCAACCGCATGGGGCTGACGCCCCTGAATCATCGCGTGTTGATGATGGATACCACGCGATTCCCCCAGCCGCTGAACGAGATCCCAGCCGGGCTGGGACGATGCCCAGTGTGCGTGGGCAAAGCGGATCTGGTTCTGGGACAGTCCAATTTCACCGACACGGCCTTCAAGACGGCCGCTGACGGGTTCCGCCTGCCCACCGCCGTCGCCACCGATGGCACGATGCTGGCCGTGTCCGATACGCAGAACAATCGCGTGTTGATCTGGCGGAACTTGCCGACGTCGAACGGGCAACCCGCCGATATCGTGCTGGGGCAGCCGGGCTTCACGGCGCCGCTCAAGCGCGTTGTGGTGGACGCCAAAAGCCTGCGTGCGCCGCAGGGAGTCTGGATTCAAAACGGGCGGATGTTCGTTGCGGACACGCAGAACCATCGCGTGTTGATCTGGAACTCGCTGCCCACGACGAACGAACAGCCGGCCGACGTGGTGGTCGGACAGGCCGACATGAACGCAGCCGTAGAGCCGGACCTGACACTGCAAGTGATCAATGCGCAGCCGGACCGGCTGCTGAATCCGGTGTCGGTGACCAGCGACGGCGTCCGGCTCTACGTGACCGACTTGGGCCACAACCGGGTCCTGATCTGGAACTCCATCCCAACGCGCAATGGCCAGCCGGCCGACCTCGTCATCGGGCAGAAGGATTTTGTCAGCGCCATCGCCAACGACGCGCCGGGCTTGTGCCAGCCGAGAGACGACAATGCCGACGGCCAGCCCGACAAGGACGAGGACGGCAACCTGATTTATCCCGTTCGCTGCGGCCGGACGCTGAATTTCCCGCGGTTCGCTCTTTCCGACGGCCAGCGGTTGTTCATCGCCGACGGCGGCAATGACCGCGTGCTCATTTTCAATCAGATTCCGACCCAGAATTCGCCCGCCGCGGACGTGATTCTGGGGCAGCCGGATGAATTCAGCAGCGTGGTTTCGAGCGTCACGGATCTGTTCAATCCGCTGTTGCGGCAGTCGGCGGCGGACATCATCGCCACGCCGACGTCACTTGCCTGGGACGGCCGGGACCTCTACGTGACGGACCCCAGCAATCGCCGCATTCTGGTGTTCACGGCCGGCGAATTCAAGATTCCGTTAAACGGCGTACGGAATGCCGCCAGCCGCGAGGTGTTCGCGCTGGGCTCGATCGGCGTGCGCCTGGCGCAGACGTTTAACCCGGATGGGACGGTCACGACGGGCAAGATCACCGAAGGCGACAAGGTGACGGTCAAGATTCGCGGCCGCGCGTATGTGTACACCGTCAAGGGCGATGACACTTTGGAGTCGATCCTGATCGGCCTCCAGAACGTGATTAACGCGGGCGCGGGAGACCGGGAGGTGTTCGCGAGGTACGAGCCGGCGCTGGGCGTGCTGAAGCTCCAGGCCAAAATCGGCGGGACACAGGGGAACGAGATCGGGATCGAAGCGACGGTAAGCGAAAACGCCGGCATCGCCGTGGCGACCAGCGGCGCCACGCTGCGGGGCGGGCAAAATGCCTCCGTGATTGCGCCGGGAACCATCGTGACCATGAAAGGTTCCGGCCTGGCGCGCACGACGGCCGTTGCCGACCTGTCGCAGTTTACGCTGCCGCGGGAGCTGGGCGACGTGGAAGCCTATTTCGACGGCATCCGTTCGCCGCTGCTGTACGTTTCGCCCGACCAAGTCAATGCCGTGGTGCCGTACGAAGTGCTCGGATCCAACAATATCAGTTTTTATTTGCGCATCCGCCGCGACGACGGCACGGTGTTCATCACCACGCCGCTGGCTGTCCCGGTGGACGAACAGAACCCAGGCATTTTCGCCTTTGAGGGCGAGGAGCCGCGCACGGCGGTTGCTTTCCACGCCACCAGTTACGCCACGGGAACGATCACCGTGGACGGCAACGTGGAAGAGGGCGACGTGGGCACGATCACGATTGAGGACCGCAAGTACAGTTACACCGTCAAGGCGGACGACACCTTGGATTCGGTGCGCGATGCGCTGGTGGCGCTGATCAACGCCAACCCCGAGGAGGTTGTCGAGGCGCGCGCGGTGGGCGCGTTCCACCGCATTCAACTGGTGTCAAAGATTCCGGGCCCAGCGGGCGAGGGCACCACGTTCAGCGCGACGAGTTCGGAAGGCGACAACAACAGCGTGTTTCTGATTCTTTCCTCGACCAGCGCTGCCTTGTGCTGCGCGAACGTGGAGGGAGCCCTGGTGACGACCGAGAATCCGGCGGTTCCGGGCGAAACGATCTACATTTACGCCACCGGCGTGGGGCCCGTGGATCCGCAGGTCGCTTTCGACGCCACGGTGACGGGCCAGAAGTATACGGGGCCGGCTTTGAACACGCCACGCGAGTTCGTATCGTCGCTTGGCGGAGGCTCGACGGCGAACGTGATTTCGGCCGGCCTCGAACCGGGCACCCACAATCTTTATCGCGTCGTGCTCGAGATCGGCCAGGGCTTGCAGGTCAGCGGACCGTACGCAGCGCTGACGATTTCGCAGTTCATCTATACGAGCAACACGGTGAACCTTCCGGTGCGCAATCCGAACCGGTCGACGCAGGGGCAGTAGTTGGAGGCACGCTATGCCCGAAATCGTCTACGACCATCAGCGGATCGAATCCAAGTGGCAGCATCGCTGGGAAGCCACGCCCGGACTCTACGCCGCCGAACCGGATTCGGGCAAGCCCAAATACTACGTGCTGGAGATGCTGCCGTATCCGAGCGGCAGCCTGCACATCGGCCACATCCGCAACTACTCGATCGGCGACGCGCTGGCGCGCTACAAGTGGATGCGGGGCTTCAACGTGCTGCATCCCATGGGCTGGGACGCTTTCGGGCTGCCTGCGGAAAACGCGGCCATCGCTAACCAGCGCCATCCGCACGAGTGGACGCTTTCCAACATCGCCGAGATGAAGCGCCAGCACCGGCGCATGGCCTTCAGCTACGACTGGGACCGCGAGGTCACCACCTGCGAGCCGGAATATTACCGCTGGAACCAGTGGTTCTTTTTGAAGATGCTCGAGCGCGGCCTGGCGTACCGCAAGAAGGCGCTGGTGAATTGGTGCCCGGAGTGCGCGACGGTGCTGGCCAACGAACAAGTCGTGGAAGGTTGTTGCTGGCGGCACGACACGACCCCGGTCGAGCAGCGCGCGCTCGAACAGTGGTTCTGGAAAACGACGGCTTACGCGGAGGAATTGCTGCGCGACATCGACGAGAAGCTCGAGGGCGGCTGGCCGGACCGCGTGTTGTCGATGCAGCGCAACTGGATCGGGCGGAGCGATGGCACGGAAGTGGACTTTGCGCTTGAAGCCACGGGCGAGAAAATCCGCGTCTTTACCACGCGCGTTGATACGATTTACGGGGCGACGTGCGTGATCCTGGCGCCGGAGCACCCGCTCGCCGAAAAATTGCTCGATGCCGGCGGCCGCGCGCGCGCCAAGCAGATGATCGACGCGCGAAAGCAGAAGGGTCCCGGCGATCTCGAAAAAGACGGGCATTTTACCGGCGGCTACGCGATCAATCCGTACAGCGGCGAGCGCGTGCCGATCTGGATCGGCAACTTCGTGCTGATGGAGTACGGCACCGGCGCGATCATGGCCGTGCCGGCGCACGACGAGCGCGACTTCGAGTTTTGCAAGACCTACGGCATTCCCATCCGTGCGGTGATCCGTCCAGTGGATGGGGCTCTTGCCGTGAATCCCACTGCGGCGTTTACCGACTACGGCGTGGTGGAGAATTCCGGTCAATTTTCGGGCCTGCCGAGCGCAGAGGCCCGCCGGGTAATGAGCGAGTATGCCGAAAGGAACGGCTTCGGCAAGGCGGCGGTCACTTACCGCATCAAGGACTGGGGCATTTCGCGGCAGCGTTACTGGGGGACTCCGATTCCAGTGATCCATTGCAATGGCTGCGGCGTTGTCCCGGTTCCGGAGAACGAACTGCCGGTGGTGCTGCCCGTGGATGTGCAAATCACCGGACGCGGGCAGTCGCCGCTGGCGGATGCGGCGTCCTTCGTGAACGTGAACTGTCCGAAGTGCGGCCATGCGGCGCGGCGCGAGACGGATACGATGGACACGTTCGTCGATTCCTCTTGGTACTTCTATCGTTACTGCGATCCGAAGAACGACAGGGCGCCGTTCGATTCCAGGAAAATCGCCTACTGGTTTCCGATCGATCAGTACATTGGCGGCGTCGAGCACGCGATTCTGCACCTGATCTACGCGCGCTTTTTCACGAAAGTCATGCGGGACCTGGGGCTGATCACCAATGACGAACCCGCCGCGCGCCTGTTTACGCAGGGCATGGTGATCCGCGACGGCGCCAAGATGTCGAAGTCGAAGGGCAACGTCGTCAGCGCGGATGAAATGATCACGCGCTTTGGCGCGGATACGGGGCGGATTTTCGAGCTGTTCGCCGCGCCTCCGGAAAAAGACATGGACTGGACCGACGCGGGAGCCGAAGGGGCCTACCGTTTCCTGAGCCGCGTGTTCCGGTTTGTGACGCGTAACATTGACAGTGCGCGGCCGGGCGATGCCGCGGCGGAACGCCGGGCGCTCCGCAAACTGCACCAGACCATCGGCAAGATTACCGACGATTTCGAGGAACGGTGGCACTTCAACACATCCATCGCCGCGCTGATGGAGCTGATCAACACGTTGCACGAGGAAGAAGCCGGCCTCTCGCGCGCGGCGCTCGGCCAGATTCTGCCGGCGCTGACGCTGCTGCTCGGCCCGTTCGCTCCCTATGTCGCCGAAGAATTGTGGGAGCTGCAAGGGCGCACGGGTCCGGTCTTCCGCCAGCCGTGGCCGGTTTGTGATCCGGAACTGGCGAAGGAAGACGCGGCCGAGATCGTGCTGCAAGTGAACGGAAAGGTGCGCGGCCGGATCAACGCTCCGTTTGGAGCGGATCAGAAGGCGCTGGAAGCAGCGGCCCTGGCCGATCCGAAGACGCGCCCATTCCTGGATGGCAAGCAAGTCGTCAAGATAATTGTTGTTGCCGACAAGCTTGTAAACATCGTGGTACGGTGAAGGCAAGGAAGCGCGCCTCAGCGCTCTGGAATCGGACAGGCATCAGAAGACTTCGCAAATCTCCCGGATCTGGTCCGCGTGCCGGCGCGTGTGGCCATCGATCAGGTGAATCAATTCGACGCCGTTGACGTCTCCGAAATACGGGTGCCGCACGCCAACGGCGTACAATCCTTCGCCGAGCTCCTGGACGGTCCGCACGCTGCGGTCGCGGACGGCGTTGAATTCCGCGACTGCCGCCGGCAAGGAGGCGAAGCGGCCCCGGGGCCGGAGCGGCTCCGGGGCCTCGGCCTTTTCCAAACGGCTCCGGATCATCATGAACAGCCGGGTTTCTTTGGCCGCATCGCGCTGGGGCGCGGCGGCGGTTCCGTCCTCGATCCAGGCCAGATAGTGTTCCTCCAGGGCAACGACGTGTTCGATGCACTCCAGAACGGACCAACTTCCGATGGCCGGTCTGGCAAGAGCTTGGGCCGGATACACTTCACGCACGGCATCGAGAAAATCCCGGCGGCAGGCTTCAAGGATCCCGATGAGGTTCATCGCTTACGGCTGCAACGAAGCCGTGTATGCGGCCAGTTGCACGATATCGTCCACCGTGAGCTTGGCGACGGCTTCCTTCATCAACTGCGTCCACGGGCCGTTGCGGTTGCCGGTCTTGATGTCCCACAACTGCCGCGCGAGGTAGCTGGGCGAGCGGCCGGCCAGCGGGGGCACGTTTCCCAGACCCTTCAACCCGGCGCCGTGGCAGATCGAACACTGGATCGTCTTCCCGTTTCCGCCGGTGGTGGCCAGATCCCGCCCCTTCTGGATGCTGCCCGGGGGGACATATGCGATGAATCCGGATTTTGAATCGCGCAGCTCGGTGCGCTCGAGGTTTTCCGGTGTCTCGATGATGCGCTGGCCGATCGGCTCGGTCGCCGGCGGCTGGACCACGATCAGCATGCCGCCCTGCGCGCGCGTCACCGGCACGGTATTGGTTTCCACGACGCGAATCCAGGGGCGGAACTGGATGGATGCGAAGTACGCCGCCGCGGATTGCGCCTCGGCGTCGGTGGCCGCCAGACCGAGCGCCAGCATGGCCGCCGGAGGCCCCATCGCCGGCTCCGAACTCTTGCGCAGCCCGTTGCGATAATCGGCCATCTGCTGGACGATGTAGCCGGCGGGCAGTCCGGCGAGGGCCGCGTTTTCCGGCCGGCCCTGACCGTTCGGAAGATGGCAGTAGCCGCAGGCGCGCACTTCCGGCCGGCGGCCATGCGCCACGATTTCAGGCATGGGGGGATGGTCGTCCGGATACCAATCGGGCGGGTTGAACAGGTCGCGAATCTGGGCCGTGGTCAACGCGACGGACGAGCCGGGCAGACGGTGCGGTTCCGTATCGGGTTTTGCCGGTGCGGCTGCCGGAGCGCCCGAAGGCGCGGGCGTATTCAGCGGATAGGCCCACGGCAGCGGCGTCTGCGGCGCAGGTGGAGTCTGTTTTCCCTTGGCCTGTGGATTCTGAGCGGACACGCTGAAGACCAGCAGGCCGGCGATAGCAATAACCGTGCAGATCCGATGTTTCACGAGTGCATCCCTCCCGTGGACCCAACAATTTTACAGCAGAGGCGGGCCGTCTGGGGCGAGGCGGATGCCGTTAGGCGGTTCCAGCCGTGATCCAGAGCGAGTATCGGCGCAAGCGAGGCGAACAGGCGTCCGGCTCGCCGAGTTATTCGGCGCGCAGGCGGGCGTACAACCGGTCCCACTCGCGGGCGTCGGCGATTCGCGAGACGATGCGGTCCTCGACGATGCGGAACAGGCGTCCGCGATGTCCGCGGCGGTCTTCGCTGTCCTCAGGCGACGACGTCGCCACGATCACCAGCTCCAGTTCCGGCAGCACGAAGATGTACTGTCCTCCGTAGCCCCAGGCGTAACAGGTTTTGAAGCTGTCGAACTCGCGGATCCACCAGCCGTAACCATACTGCTCGCGGCTGCGCGGCGAGCGGGTCCGGCCCTCACACGACGTCTCCACCCATTCGGCGGGGATCACCTGGCGTTCTCCAAAGCGGCCTTTTTGCAGGTAGAGTTCGCCAATCCGCATCATCTGGCGCGGCGTCATCAGCATGTCGTTGCCGCCGAAGAAAATCCCTTGCGGATCGGTGGACCAACGCGGCAGGTCGAAGCCGAGCGGCCGGGCCAGCATCTGCTGCGCGAATTGCCAGGTGCTTTCGCGCGCGGCGCTGGTTAAGATGGCCGAAAGCAGGTGGGTGTTGCCGGTCGAGTAAATCATGCGTTCGCCCGGTTGCGCATCCATGGGCCGCGTCAGGATGTGGCGCACCCAGTTCGGGCTTCCGACCCAGGCGCCATAGTTGCGGTTGCTGGTGGTTTCCAGGCCGCTCCGCATGGTGAGCAGGTTTTCGATGGTGATCCTGCGCTTGTCTGGGTCCGTGAGGTCCGGGAAATACCTGGCGATGGGAGTGTCGACTCCGGGGAGGATTCCCTTACCGATGGCGATGCCGATGAGCGCCGCCAGCACGCTTTTGGAAGCCGATTTCAGATTCGCGAGGCTGGTGGCGCGCATGCCGTTGAAATAGTGCTCGAACAGCATCTGCCCGCGCCAGTTCACCAGCAGGCTGTGGAGCTGCGGCATTTGAGCGCCTTCGCCGGCCAAGTCGGCGAAGGAAAGATCGGGCCGCGCAAACCAGGGATGCGCGGGATCGGGCGCCGGAGCCGAGACGCGGCCGGGCAGCGCGGCGCAGGTAAGCGCCACGAGCAACGCAGCCGCCAGGCTCAGCGCGCGCTTCATCTTCGTTCCCGTTAGTTCCCGCTCAAACCGCCCCACGGCGAATTCAAGTGATACGGGACCGACGGGCCGACCATCTCGACGCGGCGGATCTTGCCATTTTCGATCAGGAACATCTCCGTCACCAGGATGCTCGAGGGCCGGTTGAAGCCCTTGAACTCCCAGGGCCGGCCGTCGGAGAGCACGCCTTTGTTCACCGTGCCCTGATCGAAGACGGCGTGCGCCCACACGACGCCGCGCTCGCGGTCGACCACCGGATAGCGGCGGTCGTGGATGTTCTGCACGACGAAGTAATAGCCCAGCTTGAACTGCGACAGGCAATCGAGCGAGAATGCATCGACGCCATCGGACTGTTTGCCCTGCGCGCGCGGGACGTTGGTGGTGGGCGAGCCGTTTTCGATGCGGTGGCAATCCTCGGTGAACGGATACGTGCCGGTTCCGTCGATGCCCTTGCCGTCGTTCTTCTGCAGGCCGGTGAAATAAGCGTCGGCCACGGCGATCAATTCCTGGCGCGACATCTGCTGGGCCGGAGGAATCGACTTGAACCACATCGGTTCGGGCACGTGGGGAGCGTCCATTGCGGCGATATTGTTCGGCCCGCCGCCGCCGGGCTTGAACAGGACAGTCTCGATTTCGGTGATGCGGCCCAGTTCGATCCGCAAGCGCAGGCTCATCAGCACCGGCTGGCCGGCTTCCATCATCGTGCCCATGGAGGCCAACTGGCCGAAGTCCGGATCAACGATGACATGGGTGTACTTGCCGCGGCCCTGCACGGTCTTCCAGAACCCGTCGCCGACGTCCATCTTCTGGTCGTTTTCGGTGTACATCACATCTTTGGACAGCGGAAGGCGTGAAGGATCGTGGGCCACCAGCGCCGCCAGGTACTGCTCGAGCACGTTTTCCAGACACGTCCGGTTGCAGTTGAGGGGAATGGGTCCGGTGGCGGCCTCAGCCGCGGGAGTGAAAGCGCCGGTGAACAACAATCCGGCTGCGGCGGCGGACACGGCCAGAGCGAACACAAGTGCGCGGATGAGCATGAGGAAGACCTCCTTTATCTAGGAGATTCTACCCCATCCAAAATCCACAGATCGGATTGCCCGGTGGCGGTCGCCGTCGCGGCGCTTTTCCCGCCGGGCGCAACGCTGAGCCGCACGCTGCCGGTGTAGGTGTTCTCGAGCAGAGGCTGGAAACCCAGCGCGTATTCGGTCACTTTGCGCATCGTTCCGGTGGCGAGATCCAGGGCGGATAAAGCGGGACTTAGACTCTGGAACGTCAGCCCGTAAAGGGTTCTGGAATCCCTCGACCAGGCTAGGGCCGCGCCACTGAAGCCCGGCAGCACGCGCTGCCTGGAGCCATCCGGCGAGATGAGCTCGACGCCGCGAAAACTGGGCACCGCGATCCATTCCCCCGAGGGCGACCATTCGGGAGCGCCCAACCCGCGCGGCGGAACAATTTCCACCGGCGGCGCATCCGACCCTAGCTTCAGCGTGGCGACCGGGATGGTGCCATCGGGTTTCAGCCACAGGAAGGCGATGGCCGAACCATCGGGAGACCAGGTCGGCGCGTAGCCGTCGGAGATGACTGTGGGCGCGCCTCCAGCGGAGGGGGAAACCGCAAGACTGCGCCGGCGTCCGCCTCCCGCAAGCAGCGCCGTGTATGCGATGCGCGTCCCGTCCGGCGAAAACGACGGACTGAGGAGCGTCTCCAGGTTGGGAAATTCGCGCGCGCTGACGATGGGCCGGTCCCAGAAACCCTCCGGACTGCGCACCCAGAGCTCATCGCTGCCGGTGTGGCGCGTGACGTAGGCGAACTGATCGCCGCGCGGAGACCAGGACGGACCGAACTCCTCGACGTTGGTCCCGAGAATGGTTTTGGGCGCCGAGCCGTCCAACGGCAACTCGACGATATCGCGATCGCGCCGCACTGCTGCGAACAAGATGCGCCTTCCATCCGGCGAAACGGAAGGCGTGGCCTGTGCGCCGGCGGGCCACGCGATGAGGCGCGTCAAGGTCTCGGTTTCCACATCTCCGAGCCATAGTTGCTCGCCGATCACCGGCACCGGGTTGCCGCTGAGGACGATGCGCCGGCTGTCGGGCATCCACGACGCGGCCACAGGGCGGTTCCAGGCGGTGTTGGCGAAGATGCGGCGCGGCTTGCCCGAACCGGCCGGGAAGGGCAGCAGCCAGGTTTCAGCGCCCGAATCGGTATACAGCGAGAGAAACAGCCGTTTGCCGTCGGGTGAAAAGCGCAAATAGACGGGTGTGAAAGGGGTGCGCACGGCAAACGGGGCGGGCATGTACTCGACGGGTTCGGCGCCGGGCGGAGAGGAGATCCAGACGGAGCGGCGCGCGCCATCGGCGCCACCGGAGGTGCGCCAGATGGCCAGGGCCTGGCCATCGCGCGAGAGATGAAACGCGGCCGCGCCGGCGAGGATCCGTTCGGGAGCGCCGCCTGCGCGGCTTACCGAGTTTACAGTGGCGCCATCCATGAAGAACACGCGCGTTCCATCCGGCGACCAAGCCACTTGGCCCTGCAACGTGTTGATTCCCTCGGCCAGCAGAGCAGGCGAGGCGGCATCCAGCGACTGCACCATCAGCCGCGTACCGTCGGCGGATTGCCGTAAAAACGCGACGCTCTGCCCGTCCGGCGACCAGACGCCGGAGTGCTCCTGATCCTGTGTGTAGGCGAAGGGCTGGAAGTGATAACCGGCGATCGAGACGGCTTGCGGGGCGCGCATCCATGTTACGGCGAGCGCTATGGCTGCCAGGGCGGCCGCGCCTGCGGCCGCGGGCCACATCCAAGATTTCCTGGGGGGTCCAGCCGCCAGCGGCGGCGCGAAGGGCCCGGTGAGGGAGCGCAGCGCGAAGGCCAGATCGCGCGCCGACTGGAAACGTTCCAGGGGTTTTTTCTCCAGGCAGCGCTTGACGATGCGGCGCAGCCCTTCGGGGATGGCCGGGGGCAGCTCATCCGGCTCCTGGTTGACGATGGCGTGCATCGCTTCGATCGCCGACGGCGCTTCGAAAGCGGGTTTGTTGGCGAGCAGCTCGTAGAGGATGAGGCCGAGGCAGAAGATATCGGAGCGCGCATCGCAGCGCTGGCCGCGCACCTGTTCGGGAGCCATATAGCCGGGCGTGCCGGCGGGAAAGCCGGGGGTGGTGACCGTGCGGCGCTGCTCGGGCGGCTTGGAAGCTTCCTCGACGTCTTCGATCCGGGCGAGGCCGAAATCCAGAATCTTGGTGCGGCCGTCACGTGTCAGCATGACGTTTTCGGGCTTCAGGTCGCGGTGGCTGATGCCGGTCTCGTGCGCCACGGCCAGCGCCTCGGCGATCTGCGCGCCGATGTCGATGACCTGGCGCGTGTTGAATGCGCCCATGCGGAGAATGTCGCCATCGACGAGCTCGGTGACCATCCAACCGTCGCCCACGTCGTAGATGGCGACGATGCCTGGGTGATTCAGCGCCGCGATGGCCTTGGCCTCCCGCTCAAAGCGAGCCTTGCGGGCCGGATCGGAGCTGAACTCGGGCGGCAGCAGCTTCAGCGCCACGTCGCGGTTCAGGCGCGGATCGTGCGCGCGGTAGACCCGCCCCATGCCGCCAGATCCCAGAGGTGCGATGATCTGGTAAGGACCGATCTGTTGCGGCATTTCCTGCAAGATATCTAGGATAGCAAGGCTCGTGATATCCTCTTACGTTGCAGCCTGAAATCCACCCACTGACCCCCAAGGAGATCTTTCCAGCATGAAGTTGAGCACGGACCGCATACTGACGACGCACGTGGGCAGCCTGCCGCGTCCGCAGGATGTGGTCGATCTGATATTCGCCCAGGATCGTGAGGAGCCCGTCGATCCCGTGGTGTTCGAGAACACGGTGCGGCGCGCCGTGGCCGACGTGCTCCGCAAGCAAGTGGAATGCGGCGTCGACATTCCGAGCGACGGCGAGCAGAGCAAGATCAGCTACGCGACCTATATCCGCCACAGGCTGACCGGCTTTGAAGGCGATTCGCAGCGGCCCACGCCGCAGGATCTGGACGATTTTCCGGATTATCGCGACAAGCTGGTGCGCGAGGGCCATTCGGCGACCTACAAACGGCCGGTGTGCCGAGGAGAGATCAAGGTGAAGACGCTGGACCCGGTCCGGCTCGACATCGCCCGGATGAAGGAAGCCATGGCCGCAGTGGGGGTCAGCGAAGGCTTCCTGAACTCGGTCTCGCCTGGAACCGTGGCGGTGTTTCAGCCCAACGAATATTATCCGAACCACGAGGCGTACATGCACGCCGTGGCGGACGGCATGCGCGCCGAGTACGAGGAGATCGTGAAGTCCGGCTTGCTGCTGCAATTGGATTGTCCCGATCTGGCGATGGGCCGCCATAGCCGCTTCAAGGATCTGGACGAGGCCGCGTTTCTGAAAAACGTCGAGATCCAGGTGGCCGCGATCAATCACGCCCTGGCGAACGTTCCGGCGGACCGCGTGCGCATGCACGTATGCTGGGGCAACTACGAAGGCCCGCACACGCATGATATTCCGCTGCCGAAGATCCTGCCGCTGGTGCTGAAGGCCAAGCCCATGGCTTTTCTACTGGAAGGCGCGAATCCGCGGCACAATCACGAATGGGAAGTGTGGAAGACGCACAAGCTGCCCGAGGATAAGATCCTGATTCCGGGCGTGGTGGAGACCACGTGCAATTTCGTGGAGCATCCGGAGGTGGTGGCCCAGCGCATCCTCCGATACGCGGACGTGGTGGGGCGCGATCGCATTCTCGCCGGCAGCGATTGCGGTTTCGGAACGTTCGCCGGTTTCGGCCCGGTGCATCCCTCCATCGGTTGGATGAAGTTGAAGTCGCTGGCCGAGGGCGCGCGGATCGCATCAAAGAAATTGTGGGGGAAGTAGCGATGAAACGCATCGGGTTGCTGCTGTTGCTGCCGGCTCTGGTTCTGGCTCAGGTTTATCGCGCTCCGCGGACGCCCGACGGCCAGCCGGATTTGCAGGGGATCTGGCAGGCGATGTCCACGGCGACGCAATACAACGTGGAGCCGCACTCGGGCGCTCTGAACATCCAGGCCGGGGTGGGCGTGATTGTGGATCCGCCGGACGGCAAGATTCCATACCGGCCGGAGGCTCGGGCCAAACAGCAGGAAAACTTCCGGAACCGCGCCACGCTCGATCCGATGAACAAGTGTTACATGCCGGGTACGCCCCGCGTGATGTACCTCCCATTCCCGATTCAGATTCTGCAAACACCGAAGACGGTGGTGATGCTTTCGGAGTACACGCACACCACGCGCAACATTTTCCTGAACGACAAACACCTGGACGGTCTGGAATTATGGATGGGCGATTCGCGCGGCCACTGGGAGGGCGACACGCTGGTGGTGGACGTCACGCAATTCAACGCCGAAACGTGGCTGGATCAAGCCGGCAATCACCACAGCGCGGCTCTGCATGTGGTCGAGCGCATCACACGCACCGGCCCGGATACGCTCACCTATGAGGCGACGCTGGATGATCCGCAAACCTACACGCGTCCGTGGACGATGCGGCTGCTGCTGTACCGGCACCAGGAGCCGAACTACCGCTTGCTAGAATACGAATGCCAGGCTTATTTAGAACGATTCGGTGAGGAGGGCCAGTAACCAATGCGCAAGACACTCGTGAGCACACTCTGCGGGCTGGCGGCTGCAGCGGCCATGCTGCTTGCCCCGGCGCCGGGCTCCGGCCAGGACGCCCCCAAGGCTCCGCCGGGAAAGGGCGGCGGGAAAGGCGGCGGCAAGGCCAAGGGCGGCGGCGCGGATCCGTACTCGCCGTATTATCAGGCGCCCGTGGTGGAGGCGGGGCCGTTCAACCGCACTCCCGACGGAAAACCCGATATGTCTGGTTACTGGACGCCGCGCCTGAATCGAGCGATTTTCAGTATTCAGGGCAAGCAGGGCGCGATTGTCGATCCTCCCGATGGCATGCTGCCCTACAAGCCCGAAGCCGCGGCGAAGGCCAAAGATCTCTGGGACAACCACATGTTTCTGGAGACCGAAGCGCATTGCTTCCTTTCCGGGGTTCCCCATACGGCCTATCAGCAGTTCGGCTATCAGATCGTCCAGACCAAGGATTACTTTGTGACGATGCCCGAATATGCGCACTCCTACCGGCTGGTTTCGATCAGCGACCGCCCGCACATTCCGGCTGACGTGAAACTGTTCATGGGCGACGGCGTGGGCCACTGGGAAGGCGACACGCTGGTAATCGAGACGACCAACCTTAACGGCTTGGTGTGGCTGGATATGGAAGGCAACTTCACCACGCCGAACATGCACGTCGTGGAGCGTTTCACCATGGTGGACATGAACCGTATCGACTACGAGGCGACGGTCGCCGATCCCACGATTTACACGCGGCCGTGGAAAATCGCGGGCAACCTGGGGCGGCATCCCGACCTCAACTACGAGTTGATGGAGTTCGCCTGCCATGAAGGTAACATCGATCTGGAGCACTACCCTGTGAGCCAGGGCGGCCGGGCCGAGGAAAAGGGCGCGCGGCGGCAGTAGATTCGTAAGCGCCTTTAGGGGCCGTGCTGGGGATGCGCCAGCACGCCGGACGCCGGGGGATTCGGCGCGTTCGGAGGGGCGCAAGTATCCGGCCAGCCTTGGCGGCAGGCGAGCGCGTAGAGCGCGGCGGGGGCGCGTTCCTGGATCTCGCCTTTGCTGCCGCGCAGGATGATGGGGAAGTCCTCGAGCTCCGGAGGCGCGGCCGCGAATCGCATGGAGCCGCTGGAAAGCTCGCGCAGATTGTGGCAGGCCACCGCAAAGCCGAGCTGGCAACCGCGGCGCAGTGGCTCGGCAGCACCCGCCGGATCGAGCCGGCGCAGATCCTCGCCGGAACGCGCCAGCGCGATGTGCATCAAGCCTGCTTCGTTGCACGCCCAGCCCGATCCACGGCCGCAGTAGGTCTGGTTTAGATCAGCAAGGTAGGGACAAGCGAAGCGCCTGCCATCCTGGCAGGCCTGACGCCAGAACGGCAGCCACTGGCCGGGATGGTTGTCGCCGACTCCTTCAAAGAAGCTCATCGCTAGGAAGACGGCCGCCCAGGTGAAGATATACGCCAGCTTGTGGGGATAAAAATTCGGCGTCCAGCGCCGGGCCAGCCCGTCGATCCAGCGGACCGAGAGGTTCATCAGCGGCACCTGCAGCAGTTTGTCATAGAAGGTCGGCAGGCCCGCGCTGCCCAGCAGATCATACAGTCCGACGGTGCTCAGGCCGTACATCAGGCCGAAGAGGACGCGTCCCGCATCCGTGCGCGGTGAGGTGGAAGGATCGGTGAACAGCAGGTGCATCCCGAGAAAGACAGAGATCGGGATGTAGGAGTCGTAAAAAAAATAGACGCCGGTCGAGGAGAAATAGAGAAGCCCGAATATGTATGTCGACAGCACGGCCGGCAAGGTCATCGAGGCCACACCGAAAAGGAATTGCCCTGGCATCCCGGCGAGGAACAGGACCAAGTACATCTGCGGCGGGTAGAACTGCGTGGTCGCGATCTCCTGGCCCCAGGTGATGCCGCTCGTGTTGGTGGCGAGCAACGCCAGCGAAAACACGGCCAGCGGGAACGAAGAGGGGTTAAAGATGTGCGCACGCCGCCCGTCTCTTTCCCAGCGGATCAGCTCCTTGGCGGCGAAGCCGAGCGCCACCAGCAGGAACTGCAGATAGAACCAGTCCGGCTTGAACCACAGGAACAGATTGATGCTGCAGATGATCGGGAACGGGCCGAAGCCGAGCGTGTAGGTTTTGCGCCGGGACCAGGCGAGCAGCATGTCGAAGGCATAAGCGAATACGAGTTGCGCGAGGATGAAGGGAGCAAACGAGTACACCGGAGGCCAGTACCAGCCCCAGTAGGAGAACACCACAGCCTGCACGCAGGCTTGCACGTAATGCTGCTTTTTAAGCACTACTTCGAAGGCGAACGTGCGTCCGCTGCGCCGGGACCAGAGCAACAGCGCGGCGTTCCAGGCCGACAGCACGGCCGCGGCGCCCAGGAACGCCCATAGGACGCGCGGATGCTCGCGGACCGGAGCGAGCATTCCGAACCCAGCCAGGCCCAACGTGAACGAAAGCGGCAGGAGGAGCGTCTTCAAGCAGACTCAGGATAACACCAGGATCGATTCACCTCTCCGGCGGGGCCGGGGCGGGAGCCTCTTGGAACAGCTCTTCGAAATCGATCTCGGCCGGCGCGGGTTTCACGGTGACACGGCTGGTGGTGAAGCCGATGAAGCGTCCCACGACGATCACGCCGATCCAGATGGCCAGCGACAGGGCTCCCACGGCCCGGCCCGCCGGGGGCGCCGAGGGCGCCTGATCCCAGCGATCGACGGTGCGTCCGGCGGTCAGCTCAAAGGCCAGGATGTTCAGGCCCGCGAGCGCAAGCAGCAGGATCTTCGTCCGGAAGTAAAAATTGTGATAGTACACGGCGGCGTTTGTGATGAACATCAGCAATCCGGTCAGAGCCGTTACTGCAAATGCCGCCCAGGTCCACTTCAGGATGTCGGTGGCCATCCGCCGGAACGGCCGCTCGGCCGAGGCCAGTCCCAGCAGCCGCAAGTCGATCGCCGCGATCGTGCCGAACACGAGCGCGAAACTGACCACGTGAATCGATTCGAGCATGGGGAACAGGTAGAGTCCCTCCCGGATGCGCGTGGCCAGCGGCGACGCTTCCAGCCACTTGAGAGTCGCTTCGATATCCATGAATCCCTCAGGCTGCTCCGGGAGACCACGAGCCCCAGATGTGGTCATAGGCGATCAGGCGTCCCAGAAAGATGATCGACACCCAGATCAAGAACGTCACGGCCGCGAGGAACTTGACGGATGCGCGGCGCGCCAGGGTCTGTTCCCACTCCAGTTCACGCTTGCGCAGACTGCGCAGGAAGGCCACCGCAATCACCGTGCCGGCGGCTACCAGGCACATCTTGGCCCAAAAGGAAAACGTCAGGAGCTCGCGCTTCGGCTCGCCGATCACCAGCAGAAGCCCTGTCGCCAACAGCAGCCACAGCGAGCCTGTCAGCCAAGGTCCGAAACGATTCGCCGTCTGGCGCAAGCTCTGATCCGTTCCGGCCCAGCCGAGGATGCGGAGATCGATCAGAAACACCGATCCCAAGGCCATGGCGATTCCGGTGATGTGAACCGACTGGATCAGCGGAATCAACCAGGCGTAATGGGTCTGGATGAACACACTGGGGGCGGTCGTGGACAGCCACTCGGCGAATTCTTGCAAGTCTGCCGCCTAGAACGTCGTTCCGCCGCTCAGCGTCATGCCCGGGACCGAGTCGCAGTGCTTGCCCGCCTCGGGCAGTTTCGGCTTGTTGGTGGCGGGATCGGTGGGGCACTTGGCGATGGCTCCGACGCGCGATCCGAAATTGGTTCCGTCGCGCAACGGATTCAATTTGACGCTGAATACCGTGCCCACAGGGAACGTCGATGCGGTGATGCCCTGTTTGGCGACCGCGGCGGCGCCCGCCATCTCCACGCCCCATTCGACGTACTTGCCATCCTTGTTTTTCGCCAGCCCCTTACGGTCATCGGCGATCAGCACGAAGTGCAACTCGGCGTGATTGGCCTGCGCTACGAACTGGCGGACGACGCCGGTCAGCGTCTCGGTCTTGGTTTGGTCGTACATGGCGAAGGAGTGATGCGATAAAGCCGGCGTGGCCAGGACAGCCAATGCGGCCGCCAGGCATGCCGCGGTCATGAAGAATTGCGATGTTTGGGTGCTCATTCGGTTCTCCTGCTACTTAAAAATGTCTATGATTTCCTGCGGCAGGTCGTCCTGCGGCTTCTCCCAACCGACTTCAAAATATTTCTCCCAGTTCTTGGCCCACGGCCGGCCATAATAATCCACGAACCGGGGATCGGAGGGGGTCAATTGGGTGGGCCGGCCGTTGACGTTCTGGATATTGCTCAAGCATTCGATGTAGGTGTAGCGGCGATTGGGGTCGTCCGGCGTCGCCCGGCGCGCGAAACGGAAACTGGCGCGCAGCGGCTGCACGAATGCCTCGGGATCATAGAAGGTCGTCTCATGATCGAGACCGATGAACTTGCCCTCCGCGTCGAGTGCGGGCTTGAAGGTTTCGATGGTTTCCAGGCTGTTGCTGGTTTCGAACATGGAGTGCGTCAGCGTCCAGCCTTGAATTCTTGCGGTCCAGGTGACCAGCGTGGTCCCATCCCAGAATCCGATGGTTTCACCGTACCACTGTGGCACCTGCTGTACGTGCTCCGTCTTGCCGACCATTACCTGCCGCAG
>CAZTKA010000020.1:0-33980 GCA_964614015.1 uncultured Bordetella sp.
GTGGGCGCCGCCGACGTCATCCCCTTCATCCCGCTAGAGGGCGCGCACATGTCTGAGGCGATCGCCGCGGCGCACCGGGCGGGCGCAGAGATTTGGCGCCGCTTCGGCGTTCCCGCTTACTTTTACGGCGAGGCCGCCCTGAGGGAAAGCCGCGCCCGTCTGGAGAACATCCGCCGCCCCAGTTTCGACGGGGCTCCTCCGGACGTCGGCGATATCGCCGCGCACCCCACCGCCGGGGCCAGCATGATCGGCGCACGCGATTTTCTGATCGCCTACAATGTCGACCTGGCGACGCCCGACGTTGCCATCGCGCGCAAGATCGCCCGGCAGATCCGCGAATCCTCGGGCGGATTCCGCCACGTCAAGGCGATGGGTCTTTATCTGGCCTCGCGCAACCGCGCGCAGGTGTCCATGAACCTGACGCATTTTTCCGGGACGCCGCTCGACGAGCTTTACGATGCAATCCGCGTGGCCGCCGGGCGGGCCGGAACGGCCATCGCCGCCTGCGAGTTGATCGGTTTCGTGCCGCTTGGCGCCTACCGGCAGGCGCCACAGTTCTTCGAGCGCGCCAGCAACTTCTCGACGGACCGCATTTTCGAGCGCCGCCTCGGGCAGTTGGTACGATAGAGATTACGTGCTGGTCACCATTGAACCCCGCGCGCGGCGCCCCGCATGGCTCAAGGCGCCGGCGCCGGTCGGGGAAAACTACAGGGAGTTGAAGCATCTGGTGGAGACTCTGAAGCTCCACACGGTGTGCGACAGCGCCGCCTGCCCGAACGTGGGCGATTGCTGGAACCGCCGCACCGCCACGTTCATGATTCTGGGCAACGTGTGCACGCGGCGTTGTGGATTCTGCGCCGTGCAGAAAGGCGCGCCGCTGCCGGTCGATTACGGCGAGCCGCACCGCGTGGCCGAGGCCTGCGCCGCGCTCGGCCTGAAGTTCGCCGTCGTCACCAGCGTGAATCGCGACGACCGCAAAGACGGCGGCGCCGAACTGTTCGCGCGGACCATCCGCGCCATCCGCGAGCGCGTTCCCGGCTGCGGCGTCGAAGTGCTGGTGCCGGACTTCCAGGGCTCGCACGCGGCTATGGACATCGTGCTGGAGGCCGCGCCGGATATTCTGAACCACAACACCGAAACCGTGCCGCGGCTCTATCGCCAGGTGCGCCTAGGAGCCCGCTATGAGCGTTCGCTCGGCATCCTGGCCTACGCCAAGCGGGCGCGGCCCGGCTCGCTCACGAAATCCGGCCTGATGCTGGGCCTGGGCGAGACCATCGATGAAATCCTCGCCGTGATGCGGGACCTGCGCGGCTCGCACGTGGACGTGCTGACGCTGGGGCAGTATCTGCGCCCCTCGCCCAAGCATCTGCCGGTTTTGCGTTACGTTCCCGTCGAGGAATTCCAGTATCTGAAGCAGGCCGGCTACGACATGGGCTTCCGGCACGTGGAGAGCGGCCCGCTGGTGCGGAGCTCCTACCACGCGGGCGAGGCCGGAACTTTCGGCCGGGCTTCTGCGTAAGCGTGACGCCGCCGTTCCGGATCGTGCGTCGCCCGGGGTAGCCTACTTCGGCATCAGCCGCTTCGTGTTTTCCACGTAGAGATCGCAGAAGGGCCTCCGTAAATCCTCGCGCGCCACAGGACCGCTGTCGAGAAACTGGAGGAAGCCGTGCGAGGTCACATCAAACCGCGGCCAGCGGGGCAGACCTTCGCCGTTCGGATCGCCAGTCCTGGCGAAGTTGGTCCAGTATTGCTGCATGACCGGCGAGACGGCATGGCTCACTCTTCCGAACACGTACGGAACTTCGGCTCCATGCGCCGCACCGCCGGGCCGGTCAAACTCGTATTCGTAGCCGGCATTCCCCGCCCCGGTGTGCCACACAAGCTGCGCGACCACCGGACAGCGGTACAAGGTGTCGACGACCCACTGCGTGGACACATTGCCGTAAAACGGATCGGGCGCCGCGTACAGCTCCATCGCGCGCGGCGCCAGCGGCCCATACATGCCCCGCATGGCGGCGTGTAGAGGATCGGCGGCCACGTCAACCGAGCGCTCGCGCGAGTTGTTGCCGATCAGCAGCGGCAGGCGCGCTTGCCTGCCCGCCGCGAAGACTTCGGCGGGAGCCTGGGGAATTACGTAGCCGTCGACGATGACGCCGTTCGCCGGGCCGATGGCCATACGGGGACCCGTGGTCTTGGCCAGCAATTCCCCGGCGACGAGGCTGCGCAACGCGGCAAGCGATGCGCCGATCGCCAGGCCGGCCTTCTCCGCCTCGGCCAGCGTCGCCGCATCGGAGAGCGCGAGCGGGCCTTCGCGCACCGGCATCAGGTTCCCCAGCGGGATCATCGCCATCGTCGCGGCGTCCGGATTGCGCGCGACGGTACCGCTCTGCGCGATCACCTTGTGAAACAAGCCGGCGGCGAGCAGCGAAGTCATCAGCGCGTTCACGTCGACGGCGCCGGCGGATTGCCCGAAGATAGTGACGTTACCCGGGTCGCCGCCGAACTGCGCGATATTCGTCTTGACCCACCCGAGCGCGGCGATCTGGTCCATTAATCCGTAATTGCCCGAGGCTTTGCGCGGCGATGCGCGCGTCAGCTCCGGATGCGCGAAAAACCCGAAGATGCCCAGCCGGTAATTGGCCGTGACCACCACGACGCCATGCCGCGCCAGACTCGCGCCGTCGAAGTTGTCGCTGGAAGCCGTGCCCGCGTAATTGCCGCCGCCGTGGAACCAGACCATCACCGGCAGCCGCGACGCGGCAGGCCACTCGGGAGTCCACACGTTGAGAAAAAGACAGTCCTCGCTCGAGCCCGCCTGCATCCGGCCGTTCAGGTTCTGCGCGCACGGGGGACCGAATGACTTCGCCTCGCGGACCCTGGTCCACGGCCGCGGCGCCTCCGGCGGCTGCCAGCGTTCGGCGCGCGCGAAGGGGATGCCTTTGAACACGGCTCCGCCGCTCTCGAGCACCGCGCCCTGAATGCGGCCGCCTGTGACGGCGACGGTTTGCGCCGCAAGCGGCAGCGCGGCCAGCAACAGCAGAGAGATTCTCATGCGCTCGATTGTACCCCGTCTCGGACGCGCTCCAGCCAGTCCAGCACTACTTCGTCCACCCAAAACCGGGGGCGCTCGCGCGACAGGAATCCGAGATGGCCGCCGTGCGCGACGCTGGCCAGGCGCAAGTGCGCGTTCCGCGCGAAGGCCGGATGATCGTATACGCGGTAGGGAATCAGCGGGTCGTCTTGGGCCTGAATCAGCAGCGCGGGCACGCAAATTCGTTCCAGGAACTGATTCGACGACTGCGTGCGGAAATAATTTGCGGCCGTGCCGAAGCCGAACAGGCGCGCCGTGTAGTGGTCGTCGAACTCCTCGATGGTGCGGATCCCCGGCAGAGGCTCGAGCGGATAGAGTTCCGGCGCCTGCGCGTGCCGCCGCCGGATGCGCTGCTTCAGGCGCGACAAAAAGCGCCGCTGATAGAGGAAATTGCGCGGCTCGGCCAGAGCCCGCGCGCACGCGGCAAGATCGATGGGAGTGGAGACGGCGCACACGGCCGCAAGCAATCCGCGCGCTTCTTGGCCCAGTTCCCCCGCCAGCTTCAGCGCGACATTGCCGCCCAGCGAAAATCCCACCGCGACGAGCGGAGCGCCGCTCAGGCGCCGGCGTTGGCGCAGTACGGCCAGCAGATCGCTGGTCTGGCCGGCGTGATAGCTGGTGACGGCCAGCGCATCCGTGCCGCCGCAACCGCGCATGTTGAAACGATGCGTGGCCCAGCCTCGTTCGAGCGCCGCGCTGCTCAGGCTGCGGACGTAGCCGGCCTTGCTCGAGCCTTCCAGGCCGTGGACCAAGATCATCTCGCCGCGCGGCGGCGCGGAAGGCTGCTGCGCGTGAACAAGCACCTGGACTCCGGGTTCGGTCGCATAAACGACGGCTGTGACGGGCCAGCGCCTTTCGCTTTCCGGCCGCGGCCAAAAGGTGCCCGCGATGGTGGCGACGTGGGGGTTCCTGAAGAGAGGATCGAAGGGCCGCAAGCTTCAATTCTACCGGGCCGCGGGCGGCGGGCCCAGCGACATCAGCGGGTCGCCCGTCACGATGTTCTGCCAGCTCAGCCGCGGGATGGACAGGTAGAAACTCTCCGCCAGGTTCCGGCCGGAGAGGTACGCCGGCAGGAGCAAATCGGGCCGCGGCGTGGCCTGCAAATAGGGCTCGGCGACATGGCCGGTGGCGGCGCTGGCGCCCTCTTCCAGATAGTCTGCCGCCAGCGACTGCGGCGAATTTTTAAACCATTTGGCGGGCGTGGACCAGTCGCTTAGATTCCATCCTTCCGGCGGACGCTCGAACGTGCGCCCGTTGGTGGAGACGAATTCGGTCGCAATGGCGCCCGGCAACCAACGGAAGCCCACGAAGCGTTCCCGCCGGTTGCCGTCGTTCGATCCCCAAGCGGCGTAGGCGATCACATCGGTTTGGCCGTACAGCACCTTGCTGGACTGGTCGAAAACGAGGCGCCCCTTGGGCACCTGGAGCGAAGCCGTTCGCAGCCAGTTATTGCCGGGCTCGTCGCCGGGCGACGTCAGATCGATGACAACCTTGCCAGCGTTGCGCGCCGCCAGAGCCCGGTCAACCAGCGCTTTCGCGCCCGCCAGATCGTAGGCCGCCAGCCGCGTGACCATGTACAGCGGGAAGCGCGCGTGCGTGAATGCCGCCTCGGTTTTTCCAAAGTAGGGATTCTCCACGGAGCCATGGACGGGATGTGGCCTCTGATGGTGCAGATCGAAATACAACAACGCCAGCTCGCTGTCGACGGCCGCCGTGTCGCCCATCGGACCGCCGGTTCCGGCAATCCGGAGCGGCACGCCCGCGGTGGTCACGATGTAGAGAATCTGCTCGGTCAACTGCCGGCTGCGCAGGCACTGGGCTACCGCGCCGGCGATCTGCGCGGAATACCGGCTCCGCTCGATGATTTCCTCCTGCGCCGTGCGAATGCGGCACACATTCCCCGCCGGGATGCCGCGCCGGCGAACGTAATACTGGCCGATCTCCCGGGAAAGCGGGCTGGCCTCGTTCACCACAACCAGCACCTGGGCCGCGCCCCGGCCGCCTGCGCTGGCCTTTCCTGCGGATTGCGGCCGCGCGGAGAAGGCCAGGACCAGCGCCCCCAAGCTGGCTGCGAAGATGCATCGCCCGGTCATGCGATACTACTAAACACATCATACTCGGACCTTTTTTGGATAGCGTTCCAGCCCGGGGTGGTTTCGATGGATCTCGACCAGCTCCACACCTTTCTTGAAATCGTCCGCCTGAAGAGTTTTTCCAAGGCGGCGCTTTCCTGCTACCGAACGCAGCCGGCGGTGAGCGCGCAGGTGCGCCAGTTGGAAACCGAGTTGAACGCTCCCCTGTTTGACCGGCTGGGAACCAAGATCGCGCTCACGCCCGCCGGGCAAATTTTCGCCGAATACGCCGAGCAGATTCTCGAGTTGCGCCGCCGCGCCCAGGACAGCATCAATGAACTGGAGCGGACGCCGCGCGGCGAGCTGTTGATCGCCGCCAACGAAGCGACCTGCATCTACGTCCTGCCGCAGGTGTTTTCCGAATACAAGAAACAATTTCCGAATGTGCAGATGCTGGTGGACCGGTCTTATGGATCGCGCGTCGTGGAGGCGGTGCTCGAAAACCAGGCGGATTTCGGCATCACGCAGCTCCCGGTCGCCGAGAAACGGCTGCAGGTAGTAAAGATCCATACGGATGAAATCAAGGCGCTGGTTCCGGCGGATCATCCCCTGGCACGCCGGGAGCACATCCTGCCGCAGGATCTGATCGGGTTCCCGCTGCTGCTGCCCAAAACCGGCACCACGCGGCGGCGCTTGGCGGAATGGACGGAAAATGTCGAGGACGATTTGCAGATCTCCATGGAGTTGGATTCCACCGAGATGATCAAGCGCTTCGTGATGGCCGGGCTGGGCGTGAGCTTTCTGGCGGCGACCCACTGCGCCGACGAAGTTGCGGCGGCAAAGCTGGCCGCGGTTTCGCTCGGCCCGGAACCCATGATCCGCCAACTTGCACTAATCTATAGGAAGGACAAGGCTCTTTCCAAAGCCGCGCTGGGATTCATCGAGGTAACGCTCAAACACGCCGCCAAGGATACGGTGGCGAAGATCCCGGCGGGCCTGGCCCGCGGCTGATGCATCGGTTTACGCTCAAGACCTCCACGATCTTCATCGCCAAAGGGCGGAAGACCCGCGTGTACCGCTCCGTGAGCGAAGTTCCCAAGCGGTTGCGCGAGGAATTGGAGGAATCCACCAACGGGTTCAATTCCGCGACCATTCTGATCGCCGACCGGCGCGGGCGCGAAGAAATCGTGCGGGCTTTGCAGGGCTTGCCTTCGGCATTGCGGAGCCGGCTCGCGCCATCCTTGAAAGCGCCTTCGCCGGCGGCCGCTCCGCCGCCGCCCCCCAGCCGTCCGCTGGTGCGATTCCTGCGGCGGAACTGGATCCAGATTGTGCTGCCGGGACTGGCCGGACTTGCCGCCTGGGCGGCTTTCAACTGGCGTTGATTGGGGAAGCTTTCCGCTACACTGAAAGAGGGTGGCTCCCATGCAGGCCGTACAAAGCGTCGTCGATGAAATTCTCGAACTGAAGCGCGAGCGCCGCGCCATGATCCTGGCCCACCACTACCAGGTGGACGAGATCCAGGACCTCGCCGATTCGGTCGGCGACAGCCTGGAGCTGGCGCGCCGGGCGCGTGATTTCGAAGGCGATGTGATCGCCTTCTGCGGCGTGAAATTCATGGCGGAAACCGCCAAAGTTCTGAACCCGGCACGCACCGTCGTGATGCCGGATCTACACGCCGGATGCAGCCTGGTGGATGCCTGCCCGGCCGGTCAGCTGCGGGCGTTCCGCCAACGCAATCCCGATCACCTGATCGTCAGCTACATCAACACCTCGGTTGAAGTGAAGGCGGAAAGCGACATCCTCTGCACGTCGCGCAATGCCGTCAAGATCGTGAATTCGATTCCCGCCGAAACACCCATTCTGTTCCTGCCCGACATCAATTTGGGCAATTGGGTGAAGCAGCAAACCGGCCGCGAAAACATGAAGATCTGGCAGGGCGCCTGCATCGTGCACGCGACGTTCGCGGCCCGCAAGCTGACCGCCGCGCGCGCCGAGCATCCGAGGGCTCTGGTGGCCGCGCACCCGGAATGTGACGCGAGCGTGCTCGCCATGGCGGATTTCATCGGCTCCACCAGCGCCATCATCGACTGGTGCGTGGCCTCGGACGCCAAGGAATTTATCGTCATGACCGAAAGCGGCGTGGCCCATTCGCTGCACCGCCGGGCGCCGGGCAAGCGTTTCTACTTCGTGCCGAACGAAAACTGCAATTGCAGCGAATGCCCGTACATGCGTCTCAACACGCTCGAAAAACTGCGCGACAGCCTGCTGAACCTCGAGCCGCGCATCGAACTTGACGCGGACCTGATGCGCCGCGCGGCGCTGCCCATCGAGCGCATGCTCGCCGTCAAGTAATGGACGTTTTCCACCCGGAAATCCAGGACATCGTCCGTCTGGCCCTGGCCGAGGATATCGGTTCCGGCGACATCACCACCAACCTGTGCGTGCCCGCGGAGGCCAGGGCCACGGGCCGCATGCTGGCGCGGCAACAGATGACGCTGGCCGGCGTCGAGCTGCTGCCGATGATTTTTCAAGGCTGCGACGTCACTCTGCATCACCGCTCCGGCGCGCGCCTGGAGGAGGGAGCGGAGATCGCCCTGGTGCGCGGCCCGGCGCGGACTCTGCTGACAGGGGAACGGACGGCCTTGAATTTCGTGCAGCGGTTAAGCGGCGTCGCGACGCTGGCCTCGGCGTATGTGCGCGCGGTCGAGGGCACGGGGTGCAAGGTCCTGGATACGCGCAAGACCACGCCCGGACTGCGGCGCCTCGAAAAAATGGCGGTGGCCGCGGGCGGCGCGGTGAACCATCGTGCGGGCCTGTACGATGCCGTGCTGATTAAGAACAATCACATCGCCGCGGCGGGCGGCGTGCGGCAGGCGCTGGAGCGCACGCGCGGTGCGGGCGTTCGGGTCGAAATCGAGGTCCGGACGCGCCAGGAACTAGACGAGGCGCTGGCCAACGGCGCGGCGCACCTGCTGCTGGATAATCTGACGCCCGCCGAGGCGCGCGAATGGATCGCCTACGTCGGGGGCCGGGCCAAAGTTGAAATCTCGGGCGGGATCACGCTCGAGAATGTGAGGGCTTATGCGGAAACGGGCGCCGATTTCGTATCGAGCGGCGCGCTGACCCATTCGGCCATGGCCGTGGATATCAACTTCCGGCTGGAGCTGGACGAGTGGGACCCTTGCCAGGCCGACCGCACACAGTGAAGTTTCCTTGAGAATTTCACATCCGGACGCCCACTAGCATAGCAACCGGACATAACGTCCTCCGAACCGTGCTAGGCGTTTCGCGTGGCATCGCCGGACCCTCCGACCGGCCAAGCTGCGCGGAACGCCTTTTTTTACACGCCCCGATCGCGTACGCTGAAAAGCAAGCGTATGAACGTGAAGGATTTGGCGGAATGGCTCGAGTGTCCCTGGGAAGGCGACGGCGGCCTGGAGATCAGGCGCGTCGCCGCGCTGGAAGACGCGGGGCCACCGGATCTGTCTTTCGCCACGCGCGGCCGGGGAGTCAAGCAGGCCGCAGGGTCCGCGGCCGGATGCCTGCTGGTGCCGGAGGATTTCGCGAATCCCGGCAAGCGGACGATCATCCGCGCCAAAGATCCGCGCGCCGCCGCGGCGCGAGTGATCCAGCGGCTGCATCCCATGCCTCGGCCGGCGCCTGGTATTCATCCGACAGCCGTGGTCGGGCCGGGCGTGGCGTTGGGGAGCGGAGTTTCCATTGGAGCCGGCTGCGTCATTGGCGACGGCGTCGAGATCGGGGACAGATCGGTCCTTCATCCGCGCGTGACGATTTACCCCGGTGTGCGCATCGGCAAGGAGGCGATCCTGCACGCGGGCTGCGTGATCGGGGCCGACGGCTTCGGATTCGTCTTCACCGGCGGAGCCTACGAGAAATTCCCCCAGGTGGGGCGCGTCGAGATCGGCGACCGCGTCGAGATTGGCGCGAACTGCTGCATCGACCGCGCCGCGCTTGGCGTCACCTCGATCGGCGACGGCGCCAAACTCGACAACCTGGTGCACATCGCGCACAACTGCAAGATCGGCAAGCACGTGGTGATCGCGGCGCAGACCGGCCTGGCGGGTGGCGTGGTCGTCGAGGATTACGCTGTGATCGGCGGCCAGGTCGGCATCGGCGACTATGCGCGGATCGAATCGCGCGCGGTGCTGGGATCCGGCGCGGGCGTGCTGACGTCCAAGATCGTGCGGGCCGGACAACCGATGTGGGGGACGCCCGCGCGGCCGCTCAGGGAGCACCTGGAGCAACTGGCCGTACTTTCGCGGCTGGCCAAGAGGCGCAAGAGCGAGTAACTACTCACGCCACTCAATGGTCTCGGTCACCATCAGGCGCTGGTCCAAGTAGGCCGACAACCGGAAGCGCACGAGCTTGGACGTGTTCTGATAGATGACGCTGCCGTCGCGCAAATGCGCGGCATCCAGATCGACGGGCTTTGAGAAGCTGCCGTCCTCGATCTCGAGCAACCCGCGCTGGGCGTAGCGCAGCGCGTTCGTTTCCGGGTTCCAGTGCAGAGTGAGATTCTCGCCCGTGCGCGTCACCGACAGACCCAGGCGGTACTGCTGGACGGCGGAGCGGGCGGGCAGCAGTGGCGCGAATTGCAGCGCCGCGCCGAATCCCGCGATGAGTCCGGCCAGCAAGAGCAGCAGCGCCAGCGGCGTGAACTCGAAGAACGGCCGGCGCACCTGGGGCGGGGCCGGGTCCTCGGAGGGATAAACCGGCGCGGGCAGATCGCGCGGCTCGCCTTCCAACAGCGGCTCGGAGCGCCGCCGCCGCTCCATCCGCTCCATCAAGCTGCGGCGCGGCGGCGGAGCCTCGCCCGTGATCTCGCGGCGGCGGAAGGGAAACTCCAGCGGCGTTTCGGCGGGAAACGCGCCGCCCTCGCGCGCGAAAAATCCCGCGACGCTGACTTTCGTCGCAAAAGGCTTCACGAGCAGGGCAACTTGAGCGGGATCGCGAAAGTAGCGGTTCAGCAGTTCCAGGTCCTCCTCGGCCAGCCTCAGGCCCTCGCGCGTGTGGCTGCGAAAGTAGCCCACGGCAGTGGACGTGCCAAAGGGATCGCCTTGCCACCGGCTGAGCGCTTCCTCAAGCGCCACGCGGTCTTCTTCGGAGAACAGATACGACGGGCCGCGGCGGTAGCTGCACGGTACGGCCTCGAAGTCTTCCACCCTCACGATGGTCACTTCGCCCGGCTCGATGGAACCGACGAGAATGCCTCCGACCTCGGCGCCGCGCTTGGGCACCGCGCCGAAGCCGCGCATGACCTCGGCGCCCAGGCGGTCCACCACGTCCAGGTGCAAGTGCACGGCGACCGGTTTGCCGGGGACGTGCCAGACGAAATAGGAAGACGCTTCTTGTGCCGCTGGCTCCATGTACGGTACCGTTTCATCGTACTACGATGGCTGTGAATCCCCGCACGCTCTATATCGTCTCGACGCCCATTGGCAATCTGGAGGACATCACGATGCGCGCGGTGCGCGTTTTGAAGGAAGTCACGGTGATCGCCTGCGAGGATACGCGCCAGACGCGGAAACTGCTGGAGCATTACGGCGTCAGGACGCCGCTGCTCAGTTATCACGAACATAATGAGCGGCAGCGGGCCGCGGAGTTGATCGGGCGTTTGCGCGGCGGCGAAAGCGTCGCGCTGGTTTCCGATGCGGGCACGCCGCTGGTTTCCGATCCGGGCTACCGGCTGGTGAGCGCGGCGATCGCGGCGGGCATCGCCGTCATTCCCGTGCCGGGCGCATCGGCGGCGCTCGGGGCGCTCGCCGGCTCGGGCCTCGCGACCGATGCCTTCCGCTTTTGCGGGTATCTGCCGGCCAGATCCGGACAGCGGCGCAAGGCGCTGGAGGCGCTGCGCTCCGAGAATTGCACGTTGATTTTCTATGAAGCGCCGCACCGGATTTTGGAGACGCTGAAGGACGTCGAGGCGGTGTACGGCTCGCGGCCCGTCGTGGTGGCGCGCGAGCTGACGAAGCTGCACGAGGAGTTCCTGCGCGGCCCGGCCGCCGAGGTGCGCGCGCAACTGGCCGCCAGAGCCGCGGTGAAGGGCGAGATCACGCTGCTGATCGGCAAGGGAAACGCGGCGGAGGCGCCGGCGGCGCCGGTGGAGGAAGCCGTGCGCGCTCTCGAGCAACAGGGCCTCGCGCGCATGGATGCGATCAAGCGGGTGGCGCGCGAGCGGGGATTGTCCAAGCGCGAGGTGTACAAGAAAATCAGCGGCTAGGGCGTTGCGGCACGGCGCAACATGTGGCCGCACACGGGCTATGAGCTTGCAGCGCCAGCTCCGAGATCATCTCGATGATCGCCGGATGCGTTCCCACAGTCCCCGCGCGCACCATCCTGACGCCAAGTTCATCGCAGATCGCGCGCGCTTCGGTGTCGAGATCGTACAGCACTTCCATGTGATCCGAGAGAAATCCGATCGGTACGATCACCACATCGCTGCGGATCTGGCGCAGATAGTCGCCGATGTCGGGGCCGAGCCAAGGCTGCGCAGGAGGTCCGCTGCGGCTCTGATAGACGAGCTTCCACTCCGCGCGGCCCACGGCCGCGGCGGCGGCGGCGCAGGCGGCGTGCAATTCAGCCACGTACGGGCTCGCCTCGGCCATCGCCACCGGAACGCTGTGCGCGGTGAAGATCAGAGCGGCTTGCGGCAGCTCCGCGATGGCCGCGCGCACACGGTCGCTCATGGCGGCAAGAAACTTCGGATGCGCGGAAAACGGCGGAATCTTGACGATTTCCGGAGCGCCTTCGCCCACCTCGGCGCGGGCGCGCTGGATGTTTTCCATGTACTGCCGGCAGCCGGAGTACGATCCGAACGCGGAAGTCACGAACGCGACAGCGCGTTTGACGCCCTCATCTCTCATCTGGCGCAGCGTATCGGCGAGCAGGGGATGCCAGTTGCGATTGCCCCAGTAAACCGGCATCGGGACCACCGGCTTGAGCGCGGCGATCAAGGCGCGATTCTGATCATTGATCGGACTGCGGCCGCCGAAATGGTAGTAATGCGCGGCGACTTCCAGCATGCGCTGGCGCGGCACGCCGCGTCCGCGCAGGACGTTTTCCAAAAATGGAATCACGTCTTCGCGTTTTTCAGGACCGCCGAAGGAAACGATCAGCAGGGCGTCGTAGCGGGACACTTTTCCTAAGCGTAACAGGTGCGATTGTGGCGGAACGGCGATTCCGGAGCCGGGCAGCAGCCGAACGGGTCTCTCCGACGGGGATCAGCGCGGATAGGGGTGGCCCCGCAAGGTAGTCAGGGCGCGGTAAATCTGCTCGGCCAGCACCACGCGCGCGAGCTCGTGCGGAAGGGTCAACGGAGTCAGCGAAACGAACGCATCGGCGCGCGGCCGCCACTGCGCAGGCAGGCCGTCCGAGCCGCCGATCAGGAAGACCACATCGCGATCGAACAGCTTGGTGAAGGCGGCGGAGTCCATGGCGCGGCCGGCCGGATCGAGCAGGACTTTCCTTGCGCCGGGATGTTTGACCCACGGATCGAAGCGGGCGGGATGGATCTCGCGCATCTCGCAGGTTGCATAGCGGCCAGAGCGCTTGATGTATTCGGCAGCCATCGCCCTGGCATGCGGGTCGCGGGCTTTTCCCACGTAGTAGAGGAAGATTTTCATTGGCGGCAGTACTTCTCCAGGGCGGTCTTGAAGACCTGGTGGCCGGACGCGGCGCCCGCGAAGAGCTTCATCGAGGAACAGAATTTCAAATTGTCCGGATAACCGAAAATCTCCTCGAGGGTGCGGCCCTCGATACGGTTCACCAGCCCGGTGCATTCGACGAGCCTGGGCCCGAGAACCGGATGCGCCAGATACGCCGCGGCTTCCTCGGGTGAGGAGATCGCATACCTGCGCGCCATCTCGCTGTGGCCCAGGCCCCGCAATTGGGGGAAGACGAACCACATCCAATGCGTCCGCTTGCGGCCCGCGCGCAATTCGGCGCGAACCTGATCGATCACCGGATCCTGGGCGGCGACAAAGCGTTCAAGATCGTATGGGTCCTGCATGAGGATTCCGCCTGATATTATGTCTAGTATGCGGAGCGCCCGTTATTTTGCCGCATTCCTTCTGCTGGCCTGGGCCGGTGCGCTGTGGTCTCAACAAGGCGCCGATCTGAGCCGCGTGCTGGATCCCAATACGCGCGCGCTCGTCCCCGATGTGGTCTGGGTCTGCCCCATGGATCCCGACGTGCGCTCGCACGATCCGGGCAAATGCCCGCGCTGCGGCATGGCGCTGAAGAGCGGGCTGCCGGAACATGTCGAGTATCACCTGGACCTGAAGGTCGCACCGCAGGCTCCGCGGCCCGGCGTGCCGCTGCGGCTTTCTTTCGCAGTCCACGATCCGTGGAAGGATCGCTTGGTGACGAAATTCCAGGTGGTGCACGAGCGCTTGTTCCACATGTTTGTCATCGGGCCGGACCTGGAGTTTTTCCTGCACGAGCACCCGGCGCTGGGCCCGGATGGCGAATTTCATTTCGACCATCTGGTCTTGCCGGTTCCTGGAATGTACCGGGTGCTGGGGGATTTTTATCCGGATGCGGCCACGCCGCAGTTGATCGCCAAGACCATCCTTCTGCCTGGCCAGGCTCCTCCTCCGGTGTCCCTGACCAGGGACTACACGCCGAAAGATGCGCAGAACGTGAACGTGCAATTTCGGACGGCGCCCGAGCAACCCATCGCGGGCCTGAACACGCAGATGCACTTCAAGCTCACGCCCGGCGAGGGGTTAGAGCAGTATCTAGGCGCCTGGGGCCATATGCTGGTGGCGAGCGACGATCTGATCGACATGATCCACCAGCATCCCTTCATCGCCGACGGCGGCCCGGAGATGCAGTTCAACGTGGTGTTCCCGCGCCCGGGTCATCATTATCGCGTGTGGGTGCAGTTCCAGCGGAACGGCGTGGTGAACACAGCGCGCTTCGATGTCAAGGCCGAAGACTTGCATTGAGGCGAGATGACAGAGCGCGCCACGTGCCGCAAAGCGGTGACGGGCGTGCACCGGCGAGGCGGCGGACCGCCAGTGGCGGAATCTGACTCGGCCGAATGCGTGGAGAAAGCGCAATGAAAGCTGGTCGCCTGTGGACCGTTATTCTGGGAACGATGGCAGCCGGTTGGGCGCAGACGGCCAGGACGTACACACCGCCGCGCACTCCCGATGTGGAGGGGACGCTCTCCGGGTACCGCGCGGCGGAGAAGGCCGCGGGGCGGTAGCTGTCCCACCTGCCCGCAGCCGGTGCGGGGTGGCAACCCCACTCATCCAGCGTGGCTGTCGTTGGAATGCTCAGGATGCCTTCATTCCCAAAATCATGGATGCCGGAACGGATCTGCTACACTCTGACCTGAATGGCACAAATACTGGACGGAATCGCCGTCCGCAATGAGATCCTCGCCCGCCTGAAGCCGCGCATCCAGAAACTAAGGCGTCCCCCCGGACTGGCGGTGGTGTTGGTGGGCCACAATCCGGCCTCCGAAGTCTACGTCCGCAACAAGATCAAGGCTTGCGGCGAGCTCGGCATGTACAGCGACAAACTGACGCCGCCGGAGTCGGTCACCACCGAAGAATTGCTGAAAGTCATCGGCGAGCTGAATCACCGCTGCGACATCGACGGGATTCTGGTGCAGATGCCCTTGCCCAAGCAGGTGGACGCGCGCCGTATCCTGGAAGCGGTCGCGCCGGAAAAGGATGCCGACGGGTTTCACCCGACCAACGTCGGACATCTGGTCGCCGGGCGTCCGGGGCCGCGGGCCTGCACGCCGGCGGGCGTCATGGAACTGCTCAAGTACTACAAGATTCCGGTGGCCGGCCGCCGCGCCGTCGTCGTCGGGCGCAGCGATATTGTGGGCAAGCCGCAGGCGCTGATGCTGCTGCATGAGAGCGCGACCGTCACGATCTGCCACTCCCGTACGGCCAACCTGCCGGAAGAATGCCGCCGCGCCGACATCCTGATCGCGGCGATCGGCCGCCCGGCGTTCGTGACCGCAGACTTCATCCGGCCCGGCGCGACGGTCATCGACGTGGGCATCAACCGGATCACAACCGCGGCGGAGGCCGCCGCCGCCGGCAAGGCGGAAGAGTTTGCCCGGAAGGGCAGCGTTCTGGTGGGAGACGTACACCCCCTGGATGCCGGACGGGTGGCCGGAGCCTACACGCCGGTGCCGGGCGGCGTCGGGCCGCTGACCATTGCCATGCTGATGGCCAACACCGTGGCGCTGGCGGAACGCCGGCAAAGCGCGGCAGCATAAGCGAGCGCATGCTCCACGTCGGACTCACCGGCGGCTTGGCGACCGGCAAAAGCTCGGTAGGCAAGGCTCTGGCCAACCTCGGCTGTCTGGTGATCCGCTATGACGAAATCGGCCACCAGGTCATCGAACCCGGCGGGGAGGCCTACGAGGGCGTCGTCAAGGAGTTCGGCCGGGAGATTCTGAATCCCGATGGGACCATCAACCGGCGCCTGCTGGGCGCGCGGGTGTTCGCCGACCCGGCGCAACTGGCGAAACTCAACGCGCTGGTGCATCCTCCGGCGCGGGCCCGCGCCAAGGCTCTGGCCGACGCCTACGCGCGGGAACATCCCGATGGCATCGTTGTAACCGAAGCTGCGATACTGATAGAGACAGGCAGCTACAAGGACTACGATAAGCTGATCGTCGCCACGTGCCGGCCTGAACAGCAGGTGGAGCGGGCCATGGCCCGCGACAGCCTCAGCCGCGCCGAAGTCATGGACCGGCTGAGCCGTCAAATGCCGGTCGAGGAAAAGGTGAAGTATGCAGATTACGTCATCGACACCTCGGGCAGCCGCGAAGAGACTGCCGAACAAGTTCGAGCCGTGTATCAGGCGTTACGGAGCATAATCCGATGAACTTTCGAACCTTCTTGCTGACGACGTTGATTGTGGCCGGTGTGGTTCTTTATACCAACCGAAGGAATTTGCCATTCCCTCAGGAGCGCACAGCCACCTGGAGCGGGCCGGCGGTGGCGCATTCAGCCGGCTTGAGCGCCGATGAAACCAACAACATCGATATTTACAAAGCCGCGCACGACAGCGTGGTCTACATCACCAGCACGGTGTACCAGCAGGATTGGTTCTTCGGCATTGTGCGCGAAGCGCAGGGAATCGGCTCCGGCTTCCTGATCAACGGCGACGGCCAGATTCTCACCAACAACCACGTCATCAGCGGCAGCAGCAGCATCGAAGTGACGCTGCCGGATCAGTCGCGCTACCGCGCCGAAATCGTGGCGCGCGACCGCAACAATGATCTGGCTCTGATCCGCATCGACCCGAGGGGAAAGAAACTCAAATCTCTGCCGCTGGGCGACTCCGACATGCTGCAAGTGGGCCAGAAGGTGCTGGCCATCGGCAATCCGTTCGGATTATCCGGCACGTTGACCACGGGCATCGTCAGTTCGCTGGGGCGCAACATCCGCGGCGAGAACCAGGATCTGGAGGGCATGATCCAGACCGACGCGGCCATCAATTCGGGCAACAGCGGCGGCCCGTTGCTGGATTCTGCGGGCAACGTCATCGGCGTCAACACGGCGATCTTTGGACCGGGCGGCGGCAACGTGGGCATCGGATTCGCGATGCCGATCAACCGCGCCAAGCAGATGCTGGAGGATTTCCGCAGCGGCCGCAAACCGGCGCAGCCGCGCATCGGCGTCAGCGTGCTTTATGTCTCCGGCGACTGGGCGCGCGCCCTCAATCTTCCGGAAACCGGCGGCCTGCTCATCGCCCAGGTCGGCCGCGGAAGTCCCGCCGATCTGGCCGGATTGCGGGGCGGCAACCGCAGAGTCCAGATCGGCAATTATGTCGTGACCGTCGGAGGCGATCTGATCACGCACGTCGACGGAAAGCCGGTCGAGCGCCAGGATGACATCTATCGCGCGGCCTCCCGCAAGCACGCCGGCGAACGGGTCGAACTCACGGTCCTCCGCGACGGCCGCACGATGAAAGTGAATGTGACACTGGCCGCGCTGGAAGAGGAGATCATTTAACTCCCATCGCATGCAGGTTCACTGGCCTGAAACCGCGCTGGCTCCGAGCTCCGGGTTCGGATCGCCCGGCGCGCGCCGCGCCTTGCTCGGATTCTTTATCTCCGGCGTGCTGGTCAGCTTCCTGGGCGCGATTCTGCCCTCCTGGGAGCATCACCTGTCCTCGGAATACGGAGTGATCAGCCTGTATTTCCTGGGGTTGATCACGGGCCTGATTTCCTCCGTCTGGATATCCTTCCGGCTGCTCGCTTCGCGAGGACTCGGCTGGACGCTTTCTCTGGCCTGCGGATTGGCCGGCGCGGCGTTCCTGTACCTGGCGTTCGTATCTCCGCCCTTCTCGTATTGGTGGCGCGTGGGAGGCATGGTGCTGGTGGGATGCTCAGCGGGGATCCTGCACACGGCGATTTTTCATGCCGTCTCTCCCATGTACCGCCACGATCCGATCGCCACCGTGAATCTGGCGGGCGTCTTCTTCGGACTCGGCTGTTTTCTTTTGGCGCTGGCGATTTCGTTCGGCTATTCGGTCTACACCGCGCCCACCATCCAGACCTGGATCGCCGTCGTTCCGGCCCTGTTCGGATGGATGTACCGGAAGACCCGCTTCGAAGCGTTGCCGGAGGTGCCGCGGCCGCCCGCCGGAGCGTTGCACGCCATGCGGCGGAATCCCGGAGCGGTGCTGCTCAGCTTGCTCCTGTTCTTTCAACTGGGCAACGAATGGGCCATGGCCGGATGGCTGGCCCTGTTCCTGAGCCAGCGCCTGGGAATCAGTCCGGCGACCGCGCTCTGGATTCTCGCCCTGTACTGGCTGGCTCTGCTGGTGGGCCGCGTGGCCGCGCAGTGGCTTCTTTCGCGGATGCGGCACGGGCGCCTGTGGTTGTCGAGTGTCGTGGCGGCGATGTTCGGCTGTGTGATTCTTTCGTTCACCAATAACGTCTTCGGCGCGGTCACCGGCGTGCTCCTGGTCGGGCTGGCCTTCGCGCCCATCTATCCGCTGGTGGTCGAGAAAATCGGACGCCGATTCCCCTACTACCATCCGGGTTTCAACAACGGGATTTTTTCGGTCGCGCTCGCGGCGGGCCTGCTGGCGCCCTGCGTGATCGGGCTGGCGGCGGCGGCCTGGGGTTTGTGGATCGTGATGCTGTTCCCTCTGGCCGGATCCGCCGTCGTGTTCCTGTTGTTGGCCCTCATCTGGCTGGAGGCCCGGCTGAGCGCACACGCGCGGCCCATCGAGGCGCAATGAGACTTGCGAAACTACCGGCTGTGTTCGCGGCGGCTGCGTCGATTGTGGCCGCGGCCGACTTGCAGGCACGCCTGGACGAGCTGCTTGCAGCCCCGGCCGGCGCGCGCGCAGCCGCCGGGATTCACGTCGTGGAGCTCGCTTCCGGCGAGACGCTGTACGCGCGCGATGCGGACCAGCTGTTTCTGCCCGCCTCCAACATGAAATTGTTTACGGCGGCGCTGGCCTTAACGCGGCTCGGCCCCGGCTACCGCTTTGAGACCCGCCTGATCCGCGAGCCCTCCGGCGATGTCGTCCTGGTGGGCTCCGGCGATCCCACGCTTTCCGGCCGCGTCTACCCGTACGCCCAAGGCACGCCCGACGGCAACCCGCTCGGCGCCATTGAAGCATTCGCCGATCAAGCCGTGGCGGGCGGTCTGCGCCGCATCGACGGCAACGTCGTGGGCGACGATCAGCGCTACCCGTGGGCGCCGCATCCGCCGAGCTGGACCCAAGACGACATGCTCCATGATTACGGAGCCCCTGTGAGCGCGCTCACGCTGAACGATAACGTGATCACGATCCTGGTGCGGCCCGGAGCCAGGGTTGGCGATCTCGCGCGCGTTTCCCTGAATCCCCCGGTCGAATATTTCACCTTCGATAACCGCGTGACCACGACGGCCAACGGCGCCCCCGAGGTGCGCATCGAGCGGATTCCGGGAACTCGCCAGGTGGCGCTCACCGGTTCGATCGGCCTGCGCTACGGCGGCCTGGAAGAAACGCTCCCGGTGGACGATCCCGCGCTGTTTGCCGCTCAGGCGCTGTATGACGCTCTCCTCCGCCGCGGAGTCGCGATCCGGGGACGCCCGGTAGCGCGCCATCGCGCCGCGGCCGCGCCCTTGATCCCCGCCGAAGGGCAACTGCTGGCCGTGCGGATTTCGCCGCCGCTCGCCGAGATCCTGCAAACCGTCATCAAAGTCAGCCAGAATCTGCACGCTGAGCTGATTCTGCGTGAGACGGGGTTCACACGCCGCAGAGAAGGCACCCAAGAGGCAGGCTTCGCGGAGCTGCGCGCGTTTTTGAACGACGCTCGCATCTCGCCGGTCGAATGGCGCAGCGAGGATGGCTCCGGCTTGGCCCGCAATGACGAGGTCACACCGGCGGCGGTGACGCGCCTGCTGCGGCACATGTCGGCTTCCCCCCAGGCCGAGGTCTGGCGCTCGCTGTTCCCCGTCGGCGGCCAGGAGGGCACGCTGGACCGGCGGCTGTGCTGCACCTCCGAGGGAAGCCGCATCCGCGCCAAGACGGGAACGCTGGCCCGCTCCATCGCGCTTTCCGGCTACGCCGACAGCCGCTCCCGGGGAACGCTGGTTTTTTCCATTCTCGTCAACAACTTCGCTGCCCCATCCAACGAAGTCCGCGAGTGGGTTGATAAAATGGCGTTAGAGCTGATCGAATAACGCTTGGAGCCAACGCATGCCGATTTTTGAGTACGTATGTGAAGATTGCGGGACTTCCTTTGAGAAGCTGGTGCGCCGTCCGGAGGCCAACGGCGTGGCTTGCCCCTCTTGCGGGCACGGCCATCTGAAGCAACAGTTCTCGACCTTCGCCGCGCGCGCCACCAGCGGCAACGCGTCGGCGGAGTTGCCGGCCTGCCCTGGCGGAACCTGCCGCACGCCTGAGCTGTGCGGGCGGAATTAGGACGGATTTCGGCGGCTGGCCCGCTCACCTTCACGGGCACCCCCGGGGGCGGATTGCGGTAGAATGGCAATTACGTTCGGGCGGTCTCCCGCGGGTTCCCTGAAACCTGGCGAGCGGGTGAACGTCTATTGTAAGGCGCAGAGTGGAAAGGAACTCGGTTTAGATGGCGTTATACAGGCCTGGAAGCCTGCGCACGCGTCCACAATCCCAGCGGCACCACAGAGCCTGGCGGCTCCGGGCGGCCCTGCTTTATTCCGCGCTGGGAGCATGGCCACTGGCGGCGCAGCCGGCGCCTCAGCCTCCCCAACCCGCGGCGCCCAAACCCGCCAGTCCCTTTGAAGCCGTGGTGGAGGCCCCGCAGCCCGCCCCTCCCGCGGCTCTCACGGACACGATCGAGCTGATCGAATTCCGCGGCGCCCGCCGTGTGCCGCAGGACACCTTGCGCGCGATGATCTTCACCAAGCGTGGCGACATCTACAACGAGGAAGCCTTGCACCGCGACCTGGTGACCCTATGGAATACCCAGCGCTTCGACGACATCCGCCTGGAGCGGGAGCGCGGCGACGCCGGCGGCTGGCTGGTGCGCTTCGTCGTGGTCGAGAGGCCGGTGGTGCGCACGCTCAACTTCGTCGGCAACAAAAGCGTGACGACGTCGGAGATTCTCGAGCGCTTCCGCGACCGCCGCGTCGGCCTGAGCGTGGAATCCCAGTTCGACGCCAACCGCCTGCAGCGCGCTCGCCTGGTGTTGCAGGATTATCTGGCCGAGCGCGGCCGCCAGTTCGCCACGGTCACGCCGGAGATCGAACAACTGCCTCCCAACTCGCTGGCCATCACGCTGCGCGTGGACGAAGGCCCCAAAGTGAAGGTCGGACAGATCAACATTGAGGGGAACCGGATTTACAGCGACCTGGTGGTGCGCCGCGCGATGAAGGTGCTGCGGCCGATCGGCATTCCGCGCTCGATTTTCCTCGAAAATCTCTTCGCCAAAACCTACGATTCCACCAAGCTCGAAGTGGACGCGCAGTTGATCACCCAGTTCTATCAGAAGAACGGCTACTTCAACGCCCGCGTGGTGGAACAGAACGCCCAGGTGATCGATTACGGCGGCGGCCGCTTCCGCCTGCCGGTGATTTACGCCAACCGTCCCGGCAAGCGCGCCATCATCTCGCTGAACATCGAGGAAGGCCGGCGCTACCGGCTGAACAACGTCAATTACGTGGGCATGAAGCTGTTCCGCGCCCCGGATGCGCTCACTCGGCCGATCTTCGGGATGGGCCAGGGCGACGTCTTCTCCACCGAGAAGCTGCAAAAAGGCTTGGATGAGTTGCGCAAGCTGTACGGCAATTATGGCTACATGAATTTCTTCGCCACTCCCGAGTTCGACACGCCCGGCAACACCGACCTGATCAACATGACGCTCAACATCGACGAAGGGCCGCCCTTCTTCATCCGGCGCATCGATTTTTCGGGCAACACGACCACGCGTGACAAGGTCATCCGGCGCGAGTTGCTGGTCGACGAAGGCGACCCCTATTCGCGCCAGTTGTGGGACATGAGCATCCTGCGTCTGAACCAGTTGGGCTATTTCCAGACGCTGAAGGCCGACGAATCCGTCGACGTGCGCACCGACACGCGCACCAACACGGTCGACTTGACCTTGCGCGTGCAGGAACAGGGCAAGAACACGGTGCAGATGAGCGGCGGCGTATCGGGCATCTCGGGGAGCTTTTTGGGCTTCGCGTACTCGACCAACAACTTCCTGGGGCTGGGCGAGTCCTTGAGTCTTTCCTCCAATGTCGGCACGCGTTACAAGGAGGTTAGCTTCGGCTTCACCGAGCCGTACTTTCTGGACAAGCCCATCCAGTTAGGCTTTACCGCCACCATCAGCCGGTTCAGTTTCAACCAGGCGCGCGAAGCAAGCGTGCTGGCGGGCGCCAACCTGATTCCCTTGTTCAACTCCATCGGCACGCAGAATCTGTTGAACTACAACTCGGTTTCGCGCGGATTCACGGTCTTCGCCAGCTATCCGCTGCGGCGCAGCTTCGCCCGCGTCGGCATCAGCTTCGGCTACAGCATTCAGAACGTGGAGACGCTCACGTCCTCGGCCACCCAGTATTACAACTACCTCAACTTCCTGAACATCAACGGACCCAACCAGCTGGAAGGGATCCGCACGCTTTCCGTCACGCCGACCTACAGTTACAACTCGACCGACAGCCCGATGATCCCCACGCGCGGCACGCGCTTCCAGGCATCCCTGCAATTCGCCGGCGGCATCCTGGGAGGCAACGTCAACCAGGTGCTGCCGGTCATCGACTGGGCGCACTTCCGGGCCGGCCTGAAACCGAGCCATGTGATCGGCATGCACGTGCTGGCCCGTTACGTCACGGGTTTCGGAGGCAAGGTCGCTCCGCCGTTCACACGCTTCTTCATGGGCGGCGAAAATGACGTCCGCGGATTCCCCCTTTATGGCGTGAGTCCCGTGGCGTTTGTTCCGACCGAAGCCCTGATCAACCTGCTCAACAATGACGGCAGCCCCCGCCAGCAGATGGGGATCCTGGCCGATGGAACTCCTGGCTTGGTGAATTCGACGCAACAGATCCCGACCTATCAGATGGTCTTTCCCGGCGGCGACACGAACATCATCGCCAACTTCGAGTACCGCATCCCAATCTTCGGGCCCGTCACCTTGGCGGCCTTCTTCGACGCCGGCGTGAACCGGTTGTCCAATCTGAGCCAGTTGAAACTGAACCCCGGCCGCATCACCGATTTGAACAACCTGTTCCCTGAGGCGGCCTTCAAGGACGCCGCCGTGGTCGCCAAGGGAACGCAGTTAATCCGCACTTCCACCGGACTGGAGTTGCAGGTGTTGATGCCCGTCTTCAACCAGCCCTTCCGGATTTATTGGGCGTACAATCCGACCCGCGTGGCGCAGTTCGTTCAGCCGCCGATCGTGGCGGACCGCAGTTATTTCCCGAACAACGCATCGTTCTTCAACTCGCTGCTGACGTTCGGGCAGGCCATCCCGTACGTGGAGCGCAAATCGGTGTTCCGCTTCACGATCGGCCGGACGTTCTGAGGCCACTTCCGGGTACGTGATAGCATGAGAAGAAATCAATTGAGGAGTCTCCCAGTGATCAGAAATACAGCGCTCGCGATGGTGTTGGCCGGTGCTCTGGCCATGGCGCAGGCGCCCTCTAAGATCGGCGTCATTAATCTGCAGCAGGCCATTCCGGCGACCGCCGAGGGGCAAGCCGCGGTGGCGAAACTGCAAAGGGAATTCGTCGAGCCCCGGACCCGGGCGCTCGAGGCCATGCAGGCTGAAATCAAGGAACTGAACGATAAGCTGCAGCGCGGCGGCAGCACGCTTTCCCAAACCGCCAAAGATGACCTCCAGAACATGATCAACCAGAAGACGAAGCTGTTTAATCGCGCCGTGGAAGATTACGATGCCGACAGCGATGAACAGCAGCGCAGGCTGCTGGGCGACCTGAGCGCCAAGTTCCAGGCCGTAATGCAGCAGTTCGGCCGCGACAACGGCTTCGCGGTGATTTTGGATGCGGCCAATCCCAACAGCGGGCTGGTGTGGAGTTCCGACGCCGTCGAGATCACGCAGGCCGTCATCGACGCTTATGACAAGGCGCATCCGGCGGCAGCGGACGCGGCTCCCGCGAAGCCGGCCGCCACGGGCGTGAAGCCGGCGGCCCCGGCTGTGAAGCCTCCAACGGCTCCGCCCCCGGCTCCGGCGAAGCCTTGATGGCTGGGGGAGTGGACCGCACGCGCAGATTTTGAGAGAGCCTTTCCGCAGCCGGCGCACTACATGAATGTTCATGTGCGCCCGGCTTGTCGCAATGCTGCTGTTGGCGGTTTCCGCGCTGGCGCAAGCGCCCGGACCCGGCTACGCGGATCTCGCGCAGGCCTACGAGGCCCTGCGGTCCGCCGATTACGACCGCGCGATCGCCGCGTTTGAACGCGCCGCCGCGCTCGAACCCACCCGCGCCGATATCCGCAAGGACCTGGCCTACACTCTGCTCAAAACCGGGCGGAACGCCGCTGCGCGCGACCAGTTCGGCGAGGCCATGCGCCTGGATCCAGCCGATCCAAGCCTCGCGCTCGAATACGCGTTTCTGGCCTACGAAACCCCCGAGCCGGTGCATTTTCGCATTGAGGCTCGCCGCATCTTCGACCGGCTGCGGCAATCCGGCAACGCCACCGCCGCCGAGGCGTTTGAGAACGTCGACCGGCCTCTGCGTGAGGGCATCGCGCGCTGGGCGCAAGTGGTCGCCGATGCGCCCGGCAACTTCAGCGCGCACGAGGAGCTGGCCCGGCTGGCCGAACTGCGCGACCAACTGGAGCTGGCGGCCGGACACTTTGCCACCGCCTTATCGCTCCGGCCGGGCCGGCGCGACTTGTTGCTGGACCTGGAGCGCGTGTGGCGCGCGCAGGGCCGCGTCACTGAGGCCAACGCGGCGTTGCTCGCCGCATCGCGAAGTTCCGATGGCGGCGCCGGCCCGCGCCTGGCCGAACAGGCCCGCGCATTGCTGCCGGACCGTTATCCCTACGTTTACGAATTCGAGAATGCGCTCGCCATCGATCCCGGCAATGAAGAGCTGCGCCGCGAGCTCGTGTATCTGCATCAGGCCATGGGTAACCACGCCGCGGCCGAGCGCGAGCTGCAAATGCTGCCCCGCGCATTGACGCCGCCGCCGGCGTCCGCCAAATTCATGGCGGAGCGCAGCCTCGAAAGCGGATACCTGCGGGACGCGCTGCGTTATCTGCTGGCCGCGCATGAAGAAAATCCCCAGGATTTCGACGTCATGCTGAAGCTGGGCCAAACTTATAACAATCTGCACGACGATCGGGAGGCCGTGCGCTGGTTCGCCCGCGCGCGGAACAGTCCGGACGCGCGGATCGCGGCTGAATCGGCCCGCGCCTGGGCGAGTCTGGCGCCTGAGCTGCGCCGCCTGCGCGCCACCGTGTGGGCCTTTCCGTTGATTTCGACGCGCTGGCGTGAAGCGTTCGCCTACGCCCAGGCCAAGGCCGAGATCCGCGTGGCCAGCCTGCCGGTCCGCCTTTACCTCAGCGCACGTTTCGTCGGCGATCTGCGCGGACGCGCGCCCGTGCTCCAGGCCCCCAGCGCCTCGGTTGGCTTGGCGCCGCAATTCCTCTCCGAGCGCGCCGTGATCCTGGCCGCGGGCGTCGCCGCTCCGGCTTGGCGCGGCGCGACCGTGTGGTTCGAGGCCGGTGCGGCCGTGCCCTATCAGGATGGCCCCGTGCGCCGCACACAGATGGATCTGCGCGGCGGCGTGTCATACTCGAAAACCTTCCGCCGCGGACGCGCGTTTCTCGAAACCAGCGGCGATGGCCTGTTCTTCAGCCGCTTCGGCAATGACACGATGCTTTATTTGCAGAACCGCACCGGCTGGACCTTGAATGACGCCATCCAACTTCACTGGAACTGGAACGGGACCGCCGACCTGCGCCGCCAGGCGTGGGCGAATATCGCGGAAACCGGACCGGGCGTCCGCTGGAACCTCGCCCCGTTCACCGTCACGTTCAACTGGCTGCGCGGCGCGTACCTCCGCAACGCCGGCAATCCTTTTCCACCCAATTACACGGATCTGCGCATTGGGATCTGGTATGCGTTTACCCGTTAACCTCCTCCTTCTCAGCACGGCGCTTCAGGCCGCCACGTTCACATTTCACGTCGCGCGCAACGATCCGGGCAGTTGGCCCGAAGCCCTCCGCTCCCTCGGGCTGCTGAACGCGCCCGCTGCCGAGGCCGGCATCATTGTACTGGCGCCCGGCGCTGCGCCGGAGGACTGGATCGCGCGCGCCGAACATGGAGCGATTCTTATTCTCGAAGGAGCCTCGCCGCTCGCCGACTCCCTCGGTTTCCGCGCCACGGAAGCCCGCGTGACGGTCCGCAGTGTCATCGACGCGCGCGCCACCGAACTGGGAATCGTGTGGGAGCAACCGGAGACGCTGCCGCGCTTCACGGTCCCCGGCGAGGCGCGCATCTTTGCCCGTGAACGCTGGGAGGGCGCGCCGCTGCTGGCTGGATTCCGCAAAGGCAAGGGAGCGGTACTGTGGATCGCCGCTTCGCTCGGCCCGCGCGGCTACAGCCGCTTTCCCTACCTCGGCCAGGCTCTCGCCGATCTTGGATTCACGCCGGCCTTCCGCTCGGCGCGCCTGTGGGCGTTCTTCGATTCGGCCTATCGCGCCCGGGCCGACGTGGACTACCTGGCGCCGCGCTGGCGCAAAGCGGGCATTGCGGCGCTGCACGTCGCGGCATGGCATTACTGGGAGCGCGATCCGCGCAACGACGCCTACCTGCGCCGCCTCATTGAGGCCTGCCACCGCAACGCGATCCAGGTCTACGCCTGGATCGAGCTGCCACACGTCAGCGAACGTTTCTGGGATGAGCATCCCGAATGGCGCGAGAAAACCGCCGCCGGCCAGGACGCCAGCCTCGACTGGCGCAAACTCATGAATCTCACCAATCGAGATGCGTTCCGGGCCGTGTCCGAGGGTCTCGCCGCCCTGCTCGCCGAGTTCGACTGGGACGGCGTCAATCTGGCTGAGCTGTACTTCGAATCGCTGGAAGGGGCGGACAATCCCGCGCGCTTCACACCCCTCAACGCCGACGTGCGCGCCGAATTCCGCGCCTCCCATGGTTTCGATCCGTTGCAGCTTTTCGAGCCGGGCTCCCAACAACCGCTGCGTGCCTTTCTCGATTTCCGCGCCGAACTTGCCGGCCGCCAGCAAGCCGAATGGATCGCCGAAATGGAGCGCGTGCGCCTATCCAAGCCGTGGCTCGATCTGGTGCTCACGCATGTCGATGACCGGCTCGACACGACGATCCGCGACAAGACCGGCGCGGACGCCTCGAAAACCCTGCCCTTGGTTGAACGGCACGATCTCACCTTCCTGATCGAAGATCCCGCGACGCTGTGGCACCTCGGCCCGCAGCGCTATCCCGAAATCGCCGCGCGCTACCGGCCGCTCACGCGCCGCGCCGAGAAGCTCGCCATCGACATCAACGTGGCCGAACGTTATCAGGACGTCTATCCGACGAAACAACAGACCGGTCTCGAATTGTTTCAACTGGTCCACACCGCCTCGGCCGCGTTCCCGCGCGTGGCGCTGTACTTCGAGAACTCGATTGCGCCGGTGGACCTTGGCTTGCTCCCCTCCGCGGCGGCTACGGTCAGGCGGGCAGCCGCGTCCGGAAACTCGCTCGCCCTTGAATCTCGCGACGGCGTGGGTGTCGCCTGGGCCGGGGACGCCAGCGTGGACGGACGACCGTGGCCCGTCTCGGACGGATCGTTTGTCTGGCTGCCCGCTGGAGCGCACACCGTCGAGCCTGCACAAGGCCGGCCCGCCCTGCGCCTCATCGATCTGAACGCCGAACTGATTTCCGCCACTGCGCTCGCCGACGGCATCACCTTCACGTACCGTTCCGCCGCCCGCGCGTTCGCCATCTTCGATAGCCCCCAAACGCCCCCCCGCGTCCTTCCGCCGGGCGAACACACCGTCACGGTCCGCCTGCCTCCAGGTACGCAAACCTCGCGATAAACAGCGCCGCCAGCACATATACCACCCAATCGCCGCGCTGGAATTCGCCGCGCAGCAGTTTCAACAGCGCATACGCGGTGAAACCGAACGACAACCCCGTCGCGATGCTATAAGTCAAGGGAATCGCCAGAATCGTCAGGAACGCCGGGATGGCCACCACCGGGCGGTCCCAGGGGATCTCGGCGGCATGCGACATCATCAGCGATCCCACCACGACCAGCGCCGGAGCCGTCGCCGCCGCGGGGATCGCTCCAATCAGCGGCGCCAGCAACAGTGCGATCAAGAACAGCAGCCCGGCGACGATCGCCGTCACACCGCTGCGCCCTCCCGCGGCGACGCCCGCCGCGCTCTCGATGTAGCTCACCACCGTCGAGGTCCCCGCCGCCGCGCCGATCATCGTCGCGGAAGCATCGGCCGCCAGAATCCGGCGGAGGCGCGGAATCGGCTGCCCTGCCCGCAGCAGTCCGGCCTTCTTCGTCACTCCCACCAGCGTGCCGACGTTGTCGAACACGTCGACGAACAGAAACACGAACACGACTTCCAGCAGCCCGAGCCTCACCGCGCCCGCGACATCCATCTTCCCCAGCGTCGCCGACAGATCGCCGGCGCCATAGGTCTGCGGCGACCACTCCACCAGACCGAGCGCTGCGCCCGCCGCCGTGGTCGCCAGGATCCCGAGCAGCATCGCCGCACGCACGCCCCAGACCAGCAGAGCCGCCGTCAGCAGCAATCCGAAGATGGCCAGCAGCGTGCTCGCCTCGCGCAGATCGCCCAGCGCGACCAGCGTCGCCGGGCTCGCCACGACAATTCCGGCGTTGCGCAAGCCGATCAGCGCGATGAAAAGCCCGATGCCGCTCGCCACCGCCGCATAGAGCTCCGCTGGCAGCGCCTCGATAAACAAGCGCGACGCCCCGGCGAGCGTCAGCGCCAGAAACGCCAGCCCGGAAAGGAACACCGCTCCGAGCGCCGTCTCCCATCGCACGCCCATCCCCTGCACCACCGTGTAGGTGAAATACGCGTTCAGCCCCATGCCCGGCGCGAGCGCAATCGGATAGCGCGCAAGCGCGCCCATCAGAATGCTGCCCGCAGCCGCGCAGAAACAGGTCGCGGCAACCACGGCCTGAAACGGCATCCCGGCCTCGCGCAGGATCGACGGGTTCACGAAGATGATGTAGGCCATCGTGAAGAACGTCGTCGCGCCCGCCAGCAGCTCCGTGCGCCACCTCGCGCCCAGCCGTTCGAATTCGAAGTACCGCTCCAGCCGCTCGCGCACGGGCTTACCCCGTCACCGCCCCCTGCGCGGCCGACCCCACCAGCTTCACGTACTTCTGGAACACGCCCGAAGTGTATCGCGGCTCGCGCGGCTTCCACTCGGCCTGCCGCGCCTTCATCTCCGCTTCGGAAATCTCCAGTTCAATCGTGCCCTTCTCGATATCCATCGCGATCGTGTCGCCGTCCCGCACCGCCGCAATCGGCCCGCCCACCGCCGCCTCCGGAGCCACGTGCCCCACCATGAAACCGCGCGTCGCTCCACTAAAACGGCCATCCGTCACCAGGCCCGTGGAATCCGCCAGGCCCGCGCCCACAATCGCGCTGGTGACGCCCAGCATCTCCCGCATGCCCGGACCGCCCCGCGGACCCTCATAGCGCACGACGATCACATCGCCCGCCCGGATCCTGCCGCCGGTCACCGCCGCCATCGCGTCCTCCTCGCGGTCAAACACGCGCGCCGGACCGCGCCGGAACTTGTTCTCGATCCCGGTCGTCTTGATGACACATCCTTCCGGCGCGAGGTTGCCCTTCAGGACCGCCAGGCCACCGTGCGCCTTGATCGGATTCGATAACGGCCGGATCACTTCCTGCCCCGGAGTCTCCTTGGCCTCGGCCGCTTCTTCGCCAAACGTGCGGCCCGTCACCGTCATTGCGTTGGCATGGACGTATCCGCCATCGGCCAGCCGCTTGGCGATCACCGCCATCCCGCCGGCTTTGTCCACGTCGACGGCGACGAACCGCCCCGCCGGCTTCAGGTCCACCAGCAGCGGCGTCTTCTCGCTGATGCGCTGGAAATCGTCCATCGAGAGCGGCACGCCCGCCTCGTGCGCCATCGCCAGCAGATGCAGCACCGCGTTGGTCGAGCCTCCGGTCGCCGCCACGCTCGCGATCGCGTTCTCGAACGCCTCGCGCGTGGCGATGCCGCGCGGCCGCCGCTCCGCCCTCACCGCCTCAACCACGATGCGCCCGCAGCGCGCCGCCACGCTCTCCTTGCGTTTGTCCACTTGAGGCACCGACGCGGTATTCATCGGAGACAGGCCGATCATCTCCATCACCGTCGCCATCGTGTTCGCCGTGAATTGCCCGCCGCAGGCCCCCGCGCCTGGACAGGCCACGTTTTCGATTTCGGCAAACTCGGCGTCCGTCATCTTTCCGCGAGCATGCGCGCCCACCGCCTCAAACACGTCCTGCACGGTGACGTCGCGGCCATGGAATCGCCCCGGCAGAATCGAGCCCCCGTACAGCACCAGGCCTGGTACGTTCAACCGCAGCAGGGCCATGGCCGCGCCGGGAATCGTCTTGTCGCAAGCCACCAGAGCGATGATGCCGTCGAACATGTGGCCGCGCCCGACCAGCTCGATCGAGTCCGCAATCAGATCGCGGCTCACCAGCGACGCCTTCATGCCCTCGGTGCCCATGGTGACGCCGTCGCTGATGGCGATGGTGTTAAACTCCATCGGCGTGCCACCCGCCTCGCGGATACCTTTCTTCACGTGCTCGGCCAGCGCGCGTAGGTTGTAGTTGCACGGCATCGTCTCGATCCACGTGTTGGCGACCCCGATGATCGGTTTCCGCAGGTCCTCATCGGTGTAGCCGATGGCCTTGAGCATGGCCCGAGCCGGGGCGCGGTCGTGTCCTTGTGTAATGGTGTAGCTGTTGAGTCTCATGGAGAACTCTTATCTTAGCGGGTCGTGGTGGCGTGCGGAGCCTTCGCGGCTCTGGACCAGCTCCTCCGCCTGCGCTCCAAAAAACAAAACGAAGCCAATTTTTTCCAGCGCAACCTGCGGGAAACGCTTCCTTTCCGATCCAGGCCGAGGCTGCCTGCACGAACCCGATTCGAACCCGTTTCGAACCCGATTTGGTGCTAAAATGCCTCAAAACAGCCAAAGGAGCATCTTGTGAATTTCTCTCAGCCAGTCCTCGCCGCTGCCCTCCTTTCCCTGCCTGCCTTCGCGGCCGCTTGTGAAGACCTCGCAAAGGCGAAGCTGCCCAATACCACCATCACCTCTGCATCCGTCGTCGCGCCTGGGGCGTTCGAAGTTCCCTCCGTGGGAGATGCGAAGGGCAACGCGAAAACGAAAGGCCCGAACCCCTACGCCGGGCTCCCCGCCTTCTGCCGCATCACGCTCACGCTGACTCCCTCCTCCGACTCCGATATCAAAGTCGAGGTCTGGCTTCCCACATCCGGATGGAATGGAAAGTATCAGGCGGTCGGCAACGGCGGATGGGCCGGCGTCATCAGTTATGCCGCCATGGCCGCCGCGCTCTCCCGCGGCTACGCTACCAGTTCCACGGACACGGGCCACGCCGGCGCGCGCGGCATCTTCGCGCTCGATCATCCCGAACAACTGATCGATTACGCCTACCGCTCCGAACACGAAATGGCCGTCAAGTCGAAAGCCCTCATCCGAGAGTTCTACGGCTCGCCGGCGCGCTTTTCATATTGGGTCGGATGCTCGACGGGAGGCAAGCAGGGCTTGACCGAAGCGCAACGCTATCCGGAAGATTTCGACGGCATCATCGCCGGCGCCCCGGCGAACTACATGATTCACCTGCACGCCTGGTCCATCTGGGTGAATCAGGCCGTGCACAAGACGCCCGCCAGTTTCTTGACCAGCGAACATTACGCCATCTTGAAGGCCGCGGCGCTCGCCGCCTGCGACGCGCTCGATGGACTGAAAGACGGCCTCATCGACAATCCGAAACGATGCAAATTCGACCCGGCCAGCGTGCAGTGCAAGCCCGGCATCACCACCGGTTGCCTGAACGCCGATCAAGTCGCCGCCGCGAAAATGATTTATTCGCCCGCCACCAACCCGCGCACCAAGCAGGAAATCTTCCCGCCGCTTGAACCTGGCAGCGAAATGGGCTGGGGAGCGCTCGCCGGCCGCGAGCCGGTCAACATCGCCACCGACACGTTCCGCTATGCGCTCTTCAAAGACCCGGACTGGGATCCGATGAAGCTCAACTTCGACTCCGATATCAAGCGCGCCGACGATCTCGACAACGGCTTGAACAATGCCATCAATCCCGACCTGAGCGCCTACTTCAAACGCAACGGCAAGCTGCTCATGTATCACGGCTGGAACGATCAGTTGATCGCGCCGGGCAACAGCATCAACTACTACAACAGCGTCGCCAATACGCTGGGCGGCGTATCGAAGATCGATGACAACATGCGCCTGTTCATGGCGCCCGGCATGAATCACTGCAATGGAGGCGACGGCCCCAACACCTTCGACGCCCTGAGCGCGCTTGAGCAGTGGGTCGAGCAGAACCAGGCTCCGGATAAGCTGATCGCTTCGCATTCAAGCAACGGACAGGTTGACCGCACCCGGCCGCTGTGCGCGTATCCCAAGGTCGCCAGGTATAACGGCTCGGGCTCCTCCGACGACGCCTCGAATTTCACCTGCGTGGCGCCTTAGAGGAATCGGCGGGCCGGAGCCGCGCCGCCTCAGTCGGCCTTCTTAGCCCGGCAGTCTCGCCAGCACTTTGGCAATCGCCTGCGGATAAATACGATGCTCCTCTTGGAGGATGCGCGCCGATAACGTCTCGACCGTGTCCCCTTCGAGCACCGGCACGGCAGCCTGCATGATGATCGGCCCGCTGTCCATCCCCTCGTCGGTGTAATGCACCGTGCAGCCGGTGATCTTCACGCCGTGTTCGAGCGCTTGCTTCTGCGCTTCGAGCCCCGGAAAGGATGGCAACAGCGACGGATGAATATTGAGGATGCGGCCACGAAACGCCTCGATGAAGGAAACATCGAGCAAGCGCATGTAGCCGGCCAGGCACACCAGGTCGACTTGATGCTTGCGCAGCTCGGCGATCAACTGGCGCGCGTGCGCCGCGCGATCGACGCCGCGCGAAGGCAGCACGGTTACGGGAATCCCGCGCTCCTTGGCCCGCCGGATGCCCGGAGCATCCGGTTGGTTCGAGATCACGATCGCGATCTCGGCCTCCAGCCGCCCATCGGCGACCGCGTCCGCGATCGCGAGGAAATTCGAGCCGCGCCCCGAGATCAGAATCCCGAGCCGCTTCATACGTACTGGACGCCCTTGCCCTTCACCACTTCGCCGATGCGGTGGAAAGGCTCCTGCAAGCTCTTCAGAATTTTCGCCGCCGCGTCCGCGTCGCGCTCGGCCACCACGACAATCATGCCAATGCCGAGATTGAACGTCCGCCGCCAGTCTTCTTCGGGCACGTTGCCGATGCGCTTCAACAGCTCGAATACCGGCAGCACCGGCCAGGAGCCCACATGCACGCGCACGCCCGTGCCCTTCGGCAAAATGCGCGGCGTGTTGTCCGTGATGCCGCCGCCGGTGATGTGCGCCGCGCCCTTCAACAGCTTCGCGTCGCCGAGCGCGCGCAGAGGCTTCAGGTAACTGCGGTGCACTTGAAGCAATGTATCGGCGACCGTCGCTCCGAGTTCCTCCACGTATGTGTCCGGACCGTAGCCGGCGACCTCGAACAGCAATTTCCGCGCGAGCGAATAACCATTCGTATGCAGCCCCGTCGAAGGCAGCCCGAGCAGCACATCGCCCGGCTTGATCTTCGCGCCGGTGATCATGCGCTTGCGCTCGACCGCTCCGACGATGAATCCGGCCAGATCGTATTCCCCCGGCTGATACAGTCCCGGCATCTCCGCGGTCTCGCCGCCGATCAACGCGCACTGATTGGCCTTGCACCCGCGCGCGATCCCGCTGACGATCTCGGCGGCCACGCGTGCATCGAGCACCCCCACGGAAAAATAATCGAGAAAAAACAACGGCGCCGCGCCCTGCACGGCGATGTCGTTCACGCAGTGATTGACCAGACACTCGCCGATGGTCGAATGGCGGCCCGTCATGAACGCGACTTTGATTTTGGTACCGACACCGTCGGCCGAGCTCACCAGCACAGGTTCCCGGTAGCCTCGCAATCGAAAGCCTCCGCCGAAACTGCCGATATCGGTGAGCACATCCGGAGTGAACGTGCGCCGGGCCATCGTGCTGATGGAGGCCACCGCGCGCTCGGCCTCGTCGATGTGGACGCCGGCTTTCCGG